>JAUVJI010000216.1 GCA_030596605.1 Bacteroidales bacterium | reverse complement strand
GATTATTGGTCAAACACAGTCGTTGAAAGATGAAATGGATCGGACAAAAGAAAATTATGGGATTAGCCTGATTAAGTTATGTCAACAAATTGTCAAAGATCTGGGAAGTAAGGATCATGTAAATTATCTTCTTTCAAAGGGAGCACTTGAAAAATTAAAAAGTTATAAGGGCGAAATCAAAGATCTTGAAAACATTATAAAAGAAGCAGTTTCTTATGCCAGAAGTCTTGTCCTTGATAGAGACCAGGATATTGAAATTACTGAATGGCATATACTATTTGATCTTACAAAGCCAATTGAAAAAACCGCTCAATCGGAAGCTCAAAAAACGGATGTTTATTCCAAAACGATTTCGTTGTTAAATAAGCTTGAAAATGCTGCCCTAGTTGTAAAAACCAATGAAATGAGGCTCACGGGTACAAACGTTGGAAATGCCTGCCCTGTTTCTATAAGTGCGCCAGCCATTTCAGACTCACTTTACAATCATAAATCCAAAATTAATAGTTTATTAGAAAAGTATCCGGATAAATGGGAAACCATTCGATCTGATTTCAGGCCCCTGAAAAATGTGATAAAAATGGAAGAATCAGATAATTTAAAAACTACCCTCTAAGATGATGGTTTTTAATTGCACCCAATGGCACTTTATTAAAAGTGATCAAGGAATATTGGAATGATGGGAAAAATGGGGAAATTATTATTTTCAAAACTCGAACAGGGAACAATTCCTCCAAAGAAGTACCTCTAGATAACATTCCTCCAAAGGAATGCCTTCGGCACAATAATTTTTATCATGAATAACAAATTAAGAACATAACCACCATCAAAGAAAAGAAGGTAGATTTCTGATCGATATTAAAATTTATCCAGGTTGTTTTGCATTTGTTCAAATACCGGTTTTGATTCCTCCCATCCTATTCCTTTAATAATCAGTATATACTTTTTGTAAGGTTTAAAACATAGATAATTTCCCGACTTGTCCGTCACAGTAAATCCATCATCAACAACCGTATAATTTGAGAATTTCTTGCTCATCTGCATTTTGCCTTTAGCGCTGGCAAACCATTCCCTACATTTACGATCGTCCCGATATGAAAAAACAAACAAAGATTTATCTTCCCACTTGCCAAAGAGCCCTTCTGAAAAACCCGCAATACTGCCATGTCCAAAGTTAAAAATGTTATTCAATCCTATAATACCTGTGATATATTTTACATTTCTAATCTCAAATCCCGGTAATAGAAATGCATTTGTCAATTGAGGTTTTTTGCCTTTAATTGAAATTTTCGGATCTATAGTTTTCGCAAAAAACAAGAGTGTATCGATCATTCCGTTATCTTTTTTATTTGCAGTAAACCGCATAAAGTACGGACCTTTCCACAAATCAAAATAGTAATCGTAAAGCAATGATTGATCACCAATATCCAATGGTTTTCCTTTAGATGTACTGGCCAGGGTAAATATTCCATAGGCGGCATCTATGCTACTCATTTTGTAAATATCCACCAAAATATTGTTGTTCAAATAATTCAAGTAACGTACAGTTGCAACTTCTTCAAGGCCATATTCAAGATACACGTCAGCACCACCATTGATATACATAAAAAGATCTTCACCCTTATAGGTTTCAATTGAGTCTTTTATATTCCAATTAGGAACAATTCCATTTTCAGGTAATAATGATTGAGTTTCAACCTGGTGTTGTCCAGGGCTGATTATTGAAAAAAAAAGTAAATTCCAGAATAATAAATATTTTAACATTTTAAAAAGTTTAAGTAATGAACTAACTACCTCGCTTCAGCAGCGTGGAATATAACCTATAGATCCCGCCATTGGCGGGATCAGTTCGTCTTTATGATTTTAATGCGTCTACGACTTTTAAAATCATAGTCTCTCTGATTCAACAATATTCAATTCATTGTAATTCATATTTCCCAATCCCATTTCATGCCCTTTTACTGTTGTCAGGATTTCATCAGGTTCATAACCGATGTAAGTGGAACATAATGCATCAATTGCAACAATATCACTTCCTGCTACAATCTTTGCAGGAGTTTCGATAGTACCGGGCCCCGAAGGACCATTATCGATTATTACCTCTGTAGCATCAACAATACACAGATTGGTTTTTTTAAGCAGGTTTTGATCAACAATACACTGAGCTATATAATCCGGGTCATTTCTTTTTCCTGATCCAAGATGAAAGTTAACATTTGCTTCACGTGTTGATACACCCATAATGTTTTTTAAAGCACCTGTGAGCAAGGTCGTCATATGATGTTTTGAAATAGGAATATTAACGAATACATCACAATCCAACCATTTTTTGGCAACTTCAGTTTTTTCAAGTGAAATAGCTCCTTCAATTTTATCAGGCTTTACAAAATCATCCTCATTGAATTCTGCTGGAAAAGTGTTACTCTCCACATGTTTTAATGAAGCTATCATTTCTTTAAATTCTTCATAATATTTGCTTCGTTGCCAGTATTCATCTTTTACCACCTGCAAACAGGTAATTTCAGTAGCACCTGAATCCACTATCATTTTTACCGCTGCAATAGAAATATCGGGATTCACATATGTTCCAAAGATTTCAAAATCAGAATTAATAAGCAGACCTACTTTCGATCCTTTCGGAACAAACTTTTCCATCCCTCCCAGTAATTCAATTGCTTTAAATGTATTTTGAAAATAATTTTCTCCCTGCATCACGGCAATATCAGCTGGATCTTTAAAAATAGAGCAAGATGTCAATCCAGGCAGGACTGCAGTGCCCGCAACTACTAAACCAGCTTTTCCAGACTGTTCTATAAATTTACGTCTTGTGATCTTTTTCGACATGGGTTCTGTTTTAAATTTGAATTCAAAGGTATAGAATTATTAAAAATGATTAGAACTGGTTTATGAAAATGTCTGAATATGATAAATAATTTAGGATATTCTTAATATGACAAGTTGAAATTTGGATTTTAAATAATCAATAAATACCTTTATGACGGAATTATGCAATTTGTAATATGACTTGTCATAATATCCATTACTCAATTAAATATTAACTAAAAAAACAAATTAATCATGAAAACATTTCTTCGTACCCTGCTGGCAGTAATTACTGCTATTGTATTCTTTGTGGTTGTCATTGTCATTATTGTGGCCATTTCCACGCGCGAGAAGGCCCAGGAAATAGAAGACAATTCCTACTTACTAATTACACTGGAGTCTGGCTTAAAAGAATACCCACCGCAAAAGGATCTTCCCAATATTTTAGAGGGAGAGGGGGAAAGCCTTCACCGGGTTTTGGAAAATTTAAGGAAAGCGGCTGTGGATGACCGTATTGACGGCGTCATATTTAAAATTGATGGGTATTCTGATTATCCGGCAAATATTGAAGAGATCAGGTATGCCATTGATGAATGTAAAAATGCAGGTAAAAAGGTTTATGCCTATTCAACCATGATGGATCGTGGTGCCTATTTTCTGGCTTCAGCCTGTGATTCGATTTTTGTCCCTCCATCCTGTTATTTTAATTTTACAGGATTTTCCGCAAGTGCACCCTTCATAAAAGGTTCCCTGGAAAAACTGGGTATTCAAGCTGAATTGAGCAAAATAAAAGATTATAAATCGGCGGCTGAAATGTTACTTGAAGACAAATGGACGGAACCTGCCCGCGAAAACAGGGAGTGGCTGCTTGAGGAACGATGGAATACCTTTGTGGAAGTCGTAGGCAATGACCGGGGCCTTACAGAAGAACAATTGACGAATGCCATGCAGTATGCATTGTTTTCCGGCGAACCTGATAACCTCATTAAATACGGTCTTATTGATGGAGTAGCTTACTGGGATGAGATCAAATTGCGGTTGAACCTGGATGAAAGAGAAGATGATGAATACGAGGAAAATGAACGGCTTGTTTCTTCTGCCACGTATGCCAATATTGACCCGGAAGACCTTGACCTGAAGGGTGATAAAAAGATCGCTGTCGTACATGCCGAAGGAAGTATTATGGGGAAAGAAAGCGGTTATGATCCTTTGTGGGGGCAGACCATGGGGTATGAAACCGTAAATAAAAACCTACGGAAAGCTTTGGAGGATGAGGATGTAGCAGCTATTGTATTCAGGATCAATTCGGGTGGTGGTGATGGTATGGTGAGCGATATGATAAGCCGTCAGATTGAAATTATTACAAAGGAAAAGCCAGTTGTGATTTCGATGGTTGGGGTTGCCGCTTCAGGAGGTTATGAGATTGCTTATAAAGGAAATAAGCTTCTTGCCAACCGGAGCACTTATACAGGTTCCATTGGTTCTATCAGCGGTAAGTTTGTAATGAAAGAATTGTACAATAAGTTGGGTATTACCATGGATTTTGTCAGCCGGGGGCCCAATGCATTATTATATTCAGACTATCATAACTTCACTGATGAAGAGTGGGAACGGTTCACTG
>JAUVJI010000104.1 GCA_030596605.1 Bacteroidales bacterium | reverse complement strand
GGCTTAATGAAGTCAAGGCAAAACTAAAGAATACTTCTGAAAGTTGGATTGGTGTTATCATTTTTGTGCTCAATGTGATTAAACTTGCTCAAATCAATGGCCTGACTTTTTGAGGAAACCCTAATTAATTGATTTTTGTTACACTGATTAATTACTCATTAACTACAATTTCACAACTTTCACTGAAGAAACTTTTGTGCCGGTGTGTATGGTAAAAACATAGGTTCCTTTTTCAAGATGAGAAATATCCAGTTGGTTAATATAATTCGAATTTCTATTAAATATCACTTTATCAATATATGATCCGTTAATATTGCTAATGGTTATTGATTCGATTTTATCACCCTCAATAAAAATGATGTTTCTCGCCGGATTCGGATAAACTTCACAAATATTATTTCCGATTGCCTCCTTAAATCCTGTTACCAATTGATTTTCCAACGCTCCCATATCAATACGAACACCATAAACTCTATTATTCCCATTTAAATCATAATATGGCAAATTCAAGCCTGAAGTGTCGGGATTACCTGCATTGATGCAAGGTGATTCTTCCATCAAAGACCAATCGGCAAGTAAAGCATCAAACAAAGTATCCTGCATTAAAGTAGGGTCAACAAACAATGGTTCTTCATTTATGTTACCCTCTCCATTAAAACCGTTTTGAATATTGTTATAAATGACTGTTGGATTGGCTCCCATTTCAAGGTTGATCTGTTCCCATTCAAACCCGTTAGAATTCCCCCAGATAATATTGTTTTCAACCAGTATATTGCTTGAATAGGTTGTAATGCCACCTTTGGTTGCATTGTGCACAATTGTATTATTGATGTATCTGCCCTGCCCGATTGAATGACCATTGAAAATACCCACTCCCCTGTTATTGCATATTATATTGCCAATGATCCAAATAAGGCTTGTACTTTCATAAATACCTCCTCCATTCAGGGAAAAATTATTGCAGATTAAATTATTCTGAACCGTAGGACTCAAATTAAATGCATCGCTTGCATAAAAACCTCCTCCGCAACCGACCATCCAATAAGAGCCAATCCGAAGCGCTATATTTCTGGCAATTATATTATTTTGTACGATTCCACCGCAGCTAATTCCATTAGCAATACCACCACCATAATAAAAACTACGATTATATTTTATTTCCGAATGTTCAATAATTACATCTGAATTATTATAATAAATTCCTCCACCCTTTTCATAGGCCATATTGTGTATAATTTTTGAATCTGAAATATACAGAAACGAATAATTATTTGAATAGATGGCCCCGCCAAACTTATCCTCTAATTCATCACCGACTGCTTTACCAAAACTCAAAATACAATAAACCAGGAATGAAGTATCACTACTTTGATTGTCCATGAAACGGATTCCGTGCCATCCTCCTGAGACAGATGTGGTATCGGAAAAACCTGTTGTATCAGCTACTGTAAAAAGAATGTTATTATTCTCGTTTCCAATTGCATTTAAATTTCCACGCACTTTTAATTCATAGTGTCCCTTGAAGATAACCTCAACACCGGGATCAATGGTTAGCGCTGAATCATTGGCAATAAAAACATCCCCTTCAATGAGGTAAGGGCCACCTGCCTGATCCCAGGTACCTGAAACCTCTCCGGCTTCAATAATGGTTTGAGATTGAACAAAAAAGGAAAGATAAAATAGAATATTTATCAAAAGAAAAATCAGGTTCTTCATAAGAATTGGGTCGACTTACTGAAGACACACAGAACATTAAATCCTTTTTGTGTATCAAGTATCCGTTAAAACAATTTGACAAATACTACTTTAATTTGTATGTCACTCCGAAATCACCGTGAAAGCCATCACCACTTCTACCACCTATGACCAAATGTAATCCAAATTTATCACTGAAAAACCATTTGGCACCCGCATGGACTCCCCCAATAAAATAAACCCGTGAATCCTGATAAACATAATCATCGTATGTGGATTTGCCATAGATACCCACACCCAGGCTTATTCCGGCAAATATATCAAATTCTTCAGGTGTCTCCAATAGTTCATTAAAATGGTAATCTCCACAGGTAATTATTCCAAAACCGGTACGTTTGTATTTTTGATTACCTACTAAATGACTATATGTGTATTTTGTTTTGTCTAAGCGCAAACTCAGTTGAGCACCCACACTAAGCCAATCATTAACCATATAATTTCCACCAAAATAAACCGGGACAAATCCAAGGCCCGAAGTAATGCCAATACCAAGATTGAGATCTATCGCGCCTTCTTCGTTGGGAGTTTGGGCATTTGATATTTGAGCTAATCCAAAAAATAAAGCAATAACAATTGCAAATCGTTTAATCCTTTTCATATCTGTTAATTTTTAATAATAACCTGTGGCAAATGTAAATATTTTATTATCATTCCAGAACTATAATAATTATTTTCAATTCAAATCACTCAGGATATTCAATCCTAAGATGGTAAATATTCAACAGTTTTTTCTTGAATATTTTTTTAATCCTTCTGATATCACGAAAAGTGATATCCGCATTATCAAACTGATGGCTCTCAATCTGTTTATTAATTACATTTTCAACCAGGTTACTTATTGATTCTTCGTCCGGCTTTTTCATAGCTCTTGATGCAGCTTCAACGGTATCAGCCATCATTAACACAGATGTTTCTTTTGAAAATGGCTCAGGCCCTTGATATGTATAAATATCCTGATCAATTTCTTCATCCGGATTATCCCTTTTTGCAAGGGTATAAAAATATTCTGTCTTCCGTGTACCATGATGTGTTCGGATAAAATCTATAATTTGCTCCGGAAGTTTGAACTTTTTAGCTTTTTCCACACCCGAAATCACATGGTCTATAATTATCCTGGCACTTTCTTCATATGTTAATTCATCATGGGGGTTCACCCCTGTTGACTGGTTTTCAATAAAATAAAATGGTTCGTTGATTTTGCCGATATCATGATACATAGCACCTGTTCTTACCAGCAAAGGATTGCCTCCAATCTCGTAAACTGCTTCTTCGGCAAGATTGGCCATTTGCATGCTATGTTGAAAAGTCCCGGGAGCCTTCAAAGCAAGTTCACGAAGTAATTTATTATTGGTATTCGAAATCTCAAGCAAGGTAACATCTGTAATCAAACCAAGTATTTTTTCAAAAAGGAAAATTACAGGATAAGAGAACAAGGTAAGAACTGCACTGCCGGCAAACAATGCAAAATAAAAATAATTCATTCCTTCGATGGAGCCTTCCTGTATCAGGGTCATCCCTGTATAAATCACCGAATAGGTTACAAAAATCATAAACGAAGTAAGGAAAAACTGCGACCGCCTTTCAAGTTTAACAATACTCAGAATGGTTACAATACCGGCAAATAACTGAAGAAAAACAAACTCATAACTGTTGGGGACGATGAGAGCAGTTATTATGATGGTGATCAAATGCGAAAATAAGGCCAGACGTGTATCGGTAAATACACCAATAATAATCGGGACAAGGCATACCGGAATTAAATAAATATATGCAGGATTGTATTTAACAACAAAACTTGTAACCAAAACAATGAAAAGTATCAATATCAGTATCAATACGATCTGCTTGGTTTCAGTAAAAGTTTCCTTCCTGAAAAACAGAAGGAAAAGAAATAAGGCCGTCATTGACACGCCTATCAGGATCAGCTGTCCGGCAAGAATACCGGCATACTTAAATGATGAACCCAATTTCGATTCGTAATCCTGCCTCAACGATTTTAACAACAGGAACTTTTCATTTGTCACCAACTCACCTTTTGAAATGATCAGCTCACCGGTCTGGACCATACCCCTAGTCAGTGATATTTTTTCAATTATCGCTTGTTTCTCTTTTTCATTAGTTTCTGCATCAAACTTAACCGTTTGAATCAACGCATCTTCCAAAACAGCGAGAGACAAATTCTTGTCAATCCTTTTAAAAGAATCTAATTGGGAATGAATAAATCTGTCGGCAGAATGAATGGTAAAAAAATCTGCCAACTCTTTTTCTTCCCCCACATTATCAGAAACTACAATGATTTTATAATCTTGTGATTTTTCTGCCAGATCAGGATTCAATTCAATAATCCCCAGTTCCATGATTGAATCGTAAATCAGAAGGCAGATGTCGAGATTATTTTCTTTCTTCCGCTCAAATCGTGGCCTTTCCTCGTACTTTGTATTCCATTTTAATTTAAAATCCTCAATCAGTTTATTCCGTTGGGTTCTGTAAAGTTCCAGATCATTTGTAAAATAGGATTTAAGGTCTTGTAATGCAAGTTGGCTTTCTGCTTCAATAACTTCTTTCGATTTTAAAATGGCAAAATCAAAGGGGGCAATGAGGTTTTCATGCATCCAGGGTTTTCCCTTTCGAAATTCATATTTAAATTTTCCTTCCTGCGGAAAGATCAATACCAAAACTATAATACTGATGAGGAACAGCACTACCTTTGATATCTGTGAATAATGATTTCGTAAGTAAGACAGAAAATTTTTCATTCCACTTTTTTTGAAACTACGAAATTAAATAAAATTGAATTCATGCAGACTCTAAGAAACTTCGATGGTGTACAACAAATTTCATAATAGAACACAGATAACGCAGATTTTTCTGATTTTCACGGATTTTTTATTGTTTTTATCTGCTTTTATCTGTTTAATCAGCGTCATCTGCGTTCAATTTAATATTATTTACCAAGAATTTTGTCGCGTACCCAACTTCGAACATCGAACTCCGAACATCGAACTTAAAATCCCATATATCGTAAATCATTTCCCTTTTATAATCTCCGCCTCCAAATCATATTTCAGCCCTTCATATCCTGTCAGGTAAGCTTTTACTGATCCAACAAGTATCTTTGCTTCAACCATAACCGGTATTCTGTTTTTATCATCGGTAACCCACACAAACAAATCTTCACCCCCTTTAAACATCGTACCTTCCACCAGAAGAGCGCTTAATTTTATACAGCTGTACTTTTTTCCATTCCGGTTTATTATGTCCTCTTTTCCAAGCACCCGGATATAAAGTTCATAAAATTCCCCATCGATGATAAATTTTATCGGAATCGTATCGCCTGCTTTATACAAGTCATAGTTAATACTCCTGGCATAGTAAATGGCTGTAAGCACATCAAAGGTACATGGATCCAGCTTCAACTTTTCGATTGAAATCGGTTCATCTGAATTTTCTATCGTTGAAATTAATGTTCTGTTTTCAAAGTCAAAATCGTATCTGTTATTGACCTCATAACCACCTTCATAAGTATTGCGGGTAAACCAATAAGGCTGAAATTTTTCCGGTTCAACAGTTGACTGAAACCTATCCCGAACTTTGTAGAACCAGTCATAAAACTTGTATGATTGGCCATGGCTATCAAAATAATAATATGTTTTGTTTTCGATTCTTGCAGTATCCGTTTTGAATGATACCTCTCCGGCATCCACCCAGATAAAGCCCCAGTTATAAGCCACTTCATAGGTGATCTTTTCGCCGGGTTGAAATGATAATTCATCGGTAATACACTGTGAGAATAATCCTTGAATTAAACTAAACAGGATTAAGATTAATAAAAATTGAGGGTTAAGAAAACTTTTCACTTGATTAATTTGGATGCAAAATAAAGGAATTAGTAGGTAAAGGAATAATTTAATTTTCAAATAGACAGCGCAAGAAATCAGAAAGAAAATTCTTCATTTAATAAATTGATACTCGTCACATATAAAATCTTACTATATTAGCTGTTCAAATTTAAACGAACATTTTAAGGTAATTAATAAAACAACATTGATTAAAATATCAAATCGTGAAAAGTTATAAATATTTTAAAATAAGCCTATTTCTGATTGGATTTTTGTTTTGTTATGGATTACATAATATTCAAGCTCAGTATAATACCAATTTAGACTTAATGATTAATTGTGTTACATCTATAGAAACTAAATTTATAGATACAGTTGAACAAAATGGTAAAATATATGAAATATGGTTAAAATCAAAAGATAGTAAAAAAGAGAAACCAAGTTATATTTATAAAAGAGGAAGCGGTTTTTTTGTTGACTATCATGAAGCATTAATATTGGTAACAGCTAAACATATTGCATTAAAGACAAACCAAAATACAACACTCACTGTTGCCAGGAAAAACGATAATACCCCTTTTAAAGTTAAATTAGTTGATTTTACTCAATCTGGGAATTTAAATTGGGAACACAATGATTCTGCAGATGTATCAGCAATAATTTTAAATCAGTTTATTCAATTCTCAAATAGTACACCATTCATTCAAACATTTAGCAAATTTCATTTTATAAATATTAATACCCCCCCAATAGAAATTATCGATTATATATCATAGGATTCCCTAAAAAATTAGGTACACGAGAAATATTTTCACCTATTACAAAACAATCAAGCCCAGCTAGTGATTTTATTGATTTGTCAAAATATGATAAAAGGAAGTCTGGCAGATACTTTCTTTTAGAAGATCCAAGTGTAAGTGGATATAGTGGTTCTCCAGTGGTCTATATTCAAGGAACTGTTACAAATTTTATCCCACTGGGAAATGAACCTACTATTTGCTATGGATTAATTCATGGTCAATTGCTTGATGAAGGTATCGGTAAATTTTCATTAGTTGTGCCCTCCAAGTATATTGTTGAAACAATCGAATCTGTTTTAGATACAGTTTTGATTCAAAAAATCCCTCGTTCTGATGGAACTTTATGGTGTGAAAGAGAGATTTACAAAGGAAAATTGTGGAATATTATATCTAATTATGATGAAAATGGAAATCTTGTAAATAAGGGAACTATTCAAAATGGTAATGGTACTATTATCCATTATCATCCTAATGGCACATTGCATTCGGAGAGAGAATATAAGAATGGACTATTGTGGAATGTTATTTCACTTTTTGATTATAATGGGAAACCATTGGAAATTGGAACATTAAAAGATGGTAGTGGTACATTTAAAATATATTATGGAAATGAATATGAAAAAACTCGTCAATATCTGAATGGAGAAATAATAAGGGAATTTGATTTTAGATAAGAATTTTCAATTTTAACTGACTTTTAATGATATTTTGTAACTATACTGTAACCCCTATAAACATAAAGCCCTCTAAGTAAATCACTTAAAGGGCTTTTTTAGTAGCGAGAGCGGAACTTTGTTGATTCCCCCTTCGGCTTCAGGCGTCCACGCCTGAAGATATACTAAAATCAGATTTCAACATTTGGCAAATTTGGGGGTGATGAAAAATTGTAACATTTTTTACTTGCGGGAATTAACTTCGTTGATTCCTGAAGGGGGAGGCTTACATCTCAAAACCCTGTCCTGCGGACAATGATTTTTTATTTCGTTCTGCGCATTCAAACAAGTTTGATGCTGGCCCGAAATAAAAAACCTTTCGCATATGCGAAAGGTTTTTAGATGTAGCGAGGGCGGGAATTGAACCCGCGACCTCCGGGTTATGAATCCGACGCTCTAACCTTCTGAGCTACCTCGCCAAAATTCAGGTGGGCAAAAGTACAAAAGTTATAATTTAAAAAAATATTTTTTTAACAATTTTTACTAATAAAGTCAACCTTTTGTCACCTTATTTTGTCATCTTATTAACAAAGTTCATATTAACTAATTTTAATATGTTTCTTGAACTTTTGAATCTTTATATTATATTTGCGCCAATTTCACACGAATATTAACAAAAATTAAATTATACTATGAAACATCTACTAATTAGTTTATTACTTGTTGCTTTTGCAGGAGTGTTATTCGCAACTAATGTTGAATTGCAGGATGCAAAAACAGTCGCACTCAATGCTTACTACCAGAAACTCAACAATTACCAAGAGAAGGTAGATTTCTCTGATCTCGAAATTAAAGATCATTATGTGATCAAACACGATGGTGAAAGTGTTATTTATGCATTCAATATTACAAACTACGGTTTTATCTTGATAGCTGCGGAAGATGCCATTGAGCCTGTGCTTGGTTATACATTTAATAACCATTACACCACCGAAGGCCATGCTGAAGGTTTTGAAGGAACAATGCGGGAATATGGAATTCATATTCAATATTTAAGAAATAACCAAATTGAAGCATCCCAGGAAATCAGCCAGCAGTGGAGTGAGTTAATTAATTTTGAACCTGCAGGATTTGCTCCTACTGATGGGAGCAAAGATGTTGAGGCATTGCTAACCTGTACATGGGACCAGGGCTGGCCTTATAATTATTACTGCCCATTAGATGCTGCCGGATCAGGCGGAAGGTGTTATGTTGGCTGTGTTGCAACTGCCATGGTCCAGATCATGATGTACTGGAGATACCCTTACGAGGGAAGCGGATCGTATAGTTATTACCAATATCCATATGATACATTATCTGCTAACTTCGGTGATACTTATTATGACTGGGAAGGAATGCAAGACAATACAAGCAGTATAAACCTGCCAATGGCATTGATCAGTTACCATGCAGCCATATCTGTTGAAATGGCTTTTGGACCCGATGGTTCTGGCGCTTATAGTACAGATGTACCATATGCACTCGAAACATATTTTAATTACTCGACCCAGTGTCAGTACAAACAAAGGCAAGGTACGGCTCTTTCCACATGGAAAACATGGGTTCAAAATGAATTGGATGACGGATGTCCGGTATATTATTCCGGTTCAACCCCGCCTCCCTATTCAGGCCATGCTTTTGTAGTTGACGGTTTTCATGAATCAGAAGATATGTATCATTTTAACTTTGGCTGGGGTGGTTATGAAAATGGATGGTATGCCATTACTGATGCCGGTGGATTTACACAAAACCAGGCAATGGTAATCAACATATTCCCTGGCGACGTTGATTATCCTTATGGATGTACTCCTGATTTTGAACTGACAAACAAAGTTGGCTCTATTGAAGATGGCAGTGGTCCCCTGGAAAATTATGAAAACGGTACATCTTGCAGCTGGCTGATCAACCCTCAAACAGCACAGGATTCTATAACAAAAATAAAATTGAACTTTGTTGTTCTGGATACTGAAAGCGATGATATTGTTACCATTTATGATGGAGCAACAACATCTGACCCTGTTTTGGGAACTTATTCAGGCACTACAACTCCTGGAGATGATATTTATTCTACAGGTAACAAAATGCTCATTGTTTTTGAAGCAGATGGTGATGCCGTTACAGGTACCGGCTTCAGAGTGGAATATATGACATATCAGCCAAGCTGGTGCTCTGGATTAACTACTTTTACTGATCCATCCGGCTCATTTGGTGATGGCAGCGGTTCATTCTGGTATAAGAACGGAACAAGTTGTATGTGGAAAATATCACCCGACTGGGCTATGGATATCACATTGACATTCACTGAATTTATTACAGAAGAAGGTGTGGATGAAGTAAATGTATATGATGCTACCAACAACCAGTTGCTTGCAACAATATCAGGTGAATATACCGGCGGTATGATGCCTGATCCGGTAGTTTGCCCGAACGGACATTTATTCATTACTTTCCAGACGGATGGTGCCATGAACGGACCTGGATTTGAAGCTAACTGGGAGATCAGTACGGGAGTTGAAGATCAAAATGCAAATTTTGATCAGTTAATGATATACCCTAATCCTGCTGAAAATTTACTGAATATCAGTTTCAACCTTGATCAAACCCAATCGTTTGATATCAAACTGATCTCGGTAACCGGAAAAGTAGTGTATACTGAAAGTACCCACGATTTTTCAGGACAATACATTAACAGAATCGACCTGTCAAACTTTGCCAAAGGAGTTTACTTCCTGAACATGCAAAGTGAAACAGGTACTGTAAATAAAAAGGTTGTTGTAAAATAATCTTTGAAAAATATTATTGGAAAGCCCTTCCGAATTTCGGGAGGGCTTTTTTGGTTATTCACCTCACCCTCCTGCTCCCTCTCCTGCAGGAGAGGGAGAGATAGATTCGCGTAATGAAATTCTATTTCCAAATAAATTATTTCTCGCGGGGGGAGTTCCCCTTCTCCTCAAGGAGAAGGGGTTAGGGGTTGAGGTAAAAATCAACAAACCAAGTCGCTACCACACAAACCATCCCCGACTTGGTGCGTTAATCCCATTTCAATTTTATTTCCTAATTTTATATCCCAATAAAAACAAACACACTATGAAGCGATTAATCCTCCCGAAAGCTTTCGGGATCATTTTTTTGTTTGCAACAACTTCAGTTTTCATTTTCTCACAAACAGTAACTAAAGAAGAATCTCAAACTGTCGCTAAAAACTTCTTTTATGAACGGATCAATCAATACGAGTTTGTGAAATTTGTTGATATAGAAATTCTACAATCATTTGAGATAAAAGATCAGGAAACTGTCATTTATTATGCATTTAATATTAATCCGATCGGTTATGTTTTGGTATCAGGATCAAAATCCTGTATACCGGTATCAGCATATTCTCTAACAAGTTTATACAAAGATACTGAGCAGCCCCCTCAATTTAATGCCTGGGTAAAACAATACTACGATCAAATAAAGTTTGCCATTGAAAATCAAATTACCCCTCCGGTTAGAACAACTTCAGAATGGGACAGGTTACTGACCGGGAATCCTGAAAACCTGGTTACTTTTAAAGATGAAAAAGAAGTAAGTCCTATGCTTATGTCAACATGGGATCAGGGACAGTTCTTCAACCAGATGTGTCCAACTGATCCGGCAGGCCCTGCAGGTCATTGCCTTACCGGTTGTGTTGCAACAGCCATGGGCCAGTTATGCTATTATTTCAGATGGCCGGATTACGGAACTGGATCATATACCTATCAGCATCCGGTTTATGGTACAATATCAGCTAATTTCGAAGAAACACATTATAGATGGAATGAAATGACCAACTATGTTGCAGAGCAAAATACCGCAGTTGCCGAATTACTTTTTCATCTCGGGGTTTCAGTTGACATGGATTATGGCCCCAACGGATCGGGTATGTGGAATCATAAGGCTGCATATTCATTGCGAACTTTTTTTAAATACGCTCCTGAATCAGAATACCTGTATCGCGACAGCACCAACCTGACCTGGGACAGTGTGGTCATTGCCCACCTCGATCAGCATATACCAATGTATTATGCCGGTTGGTCGGTTCCAAATTTGAATGGCCATGCTTTTATTGTTGATGGTTATCAAACGGAAGATTATTTCCATTTCAACTGGGGCTGGGGTGGTTCATACGATGGCTATTTTTACCTTGATGAATTATCGCCCGGTGGTTCCAATTTTAACCTGGCACAAGAACTGGTCATCAATTGTTATCCTGATACGCTTGCTTACAATTATCCTTATTATTGTGAGGGTGCGGATACATTAAAATCAGTAAACGGCACCATAGACGATGGCAGTGGCCCGAGGAATAATTACCTTGATAATTCAAGCTGTTCCTGGCTGATTGATCCACAAACCATTGAAGATTCTGTGAGTAATATAATCCTTGGATTCAATAAGTTTAACACAGAAGAAAGTAATGACATACTATCTATTTACGATGGTGAAACTACATCTGATCCGCTTTTGGGGCAATTTTCAGGCAGTAATATTCCAGATATTATTAATTCTTCCGGAAATAAAGTTTTAATCACATTTAATACCAACGAAAGTATAACATCACCGGGCTGGTTCATCAGTTATGAATCTGTATTACCTGTTTGGTGCAATGGGATAACATCTCTGACAGAACCAACAGATACCTTTAGTGACGGTAGCGGATCATTTAACTATCAGAATGGAAGTACTTGCATGTGGAGTATCCAGCCACCCGGAGCCGAACATGTAACTGTTAATTTTCTGGAATTTGACACTGAAGAAGAAAACGACCAGGTGAAGATTTACGATGCTGAATCAAACCAGCTTCTTGCGACCTATTCCGGAACTTTTGAACCTGGTAACCTGCCTGATCCGGTTACATCACCATCAGGGAAAATGATGGTTGCATTTTCATCCAATAATACGGTTTCCAGACAGGGTTGGGATGCATACTATACAATAACAACCGAAATCGACGAAGCTCAGTATAATCCTTATAATGCTTACATATACCCAAATCCGGTTAAAGACTATTTTATCCTGGAAATGAACCTTAAACTATCACAGGATGTTATTATTAATATTACTGATGTAAACGGACAATTAGTTGGTACGGAAAGATTAGATAACAGTATAGGTCAAATCAATAAAAAGATTGATTTCTCAGATTTTGCTATTGGTGTCTATTTTATTGAAATATCAGGACAATCAGGTAGTTCGTTTATGAAAATTATAAAGACATTTTAATTTTTAAATGTGTTTACAGAGGACAATTGGATGATTCCCGGCCGGTTAACGGTAAACAAGATATGCGGGAAGCACTTGATGCCATCCTAATAAGTGCAAATGTTTCTCAACTCCAGATGCCAAGCATAGGTTGTAATATTAAATGGAAATAAATTTTAAGAAACCGTTTAAAAATTAAATTCATAATACAATTCCCGGTAAACAGCATTCGAGGTTTCTGCGAAACTAAGGGCTATACTCTGCGGTAAAAACTTTAACCGCAATGAGCGCAAAGTTTGACGTAATGTTCCGCAAAGTTTTTTCATTGCGTTACTCTGCGCATTACTCTGCGAAACTCTGCGGTGAATTCTTTAACCGCAATGGACGCAAAATTCAACGCAATGTTCCGCAATGTTTTATATTAGAGATTATTTACGACTCTTTTGATTCCTTGTTTCATGCTCCTAACATTAAAGTTCAGAAGGAGGCCAAGTTTGCAATCAGAAAGTTTTAGGTATGTCAGTACCTGAGCAAGATGAATATCATTTAAATCTTCGACTGATTTCCCTTCAATAATGACTTTATTTTCAACCAGAATATCAATGCGATAACCAATTTCAAGATGCACTTCCTCATAAATCAAAGGCAGAGATTTTTCTTTCTCAACGTATAGGTTCATCTTTTTAACTCATGTACAAGAACTGCCTGATATGAACTTTCCAACAAACCAGGCCCAAGAGCAGTGTGCACTTTATAAGCTGCATCTAAAATTTTATAACTGATTTCGTTTTCTGTCATTATATTTATTATCTCTGTGTTACTCTGCGGTAAAAACTTTAACCGCAATGAGCGCAAAGTTTGACGCAATGTTCCGCAAAGTTTTTTCATTGCGTTACTCTGCGCATTACTCTGCGAAACTCTGCGGTGAATTCTTTAACCGTAATGGACGCAAAGTTCAACGCAACGTTCCGCAATGTTTTATATTAGAGATTATTTACTCTGCGCTACTTTGCGCCACACTCAGCGAAACTCTGCGGTGAATTCTTTAACCGCAATGGACGCAAAGTTCAACGCAATGTTCCGCAATGCTACACATGTTTCAAAATAATTGAGATACAGTTATTTCTTTTCTGATCAATTTCTCAATCATTAATATATTCCTGGCTTCTTTCAATACGGATGCCAACATCTGCAATACCTTCTAACTCCTGTTCCCGCATTCCCTGTTCAATGTTGAATTTATAATTTCCCTGCAAAGGGAAAACAAAGTTTTTTTGAAGCAATACCTGGTTCTCCTTTATTTTTCCCATTCCTATTCCAAACCATTTACCTGTAATATCGGCCAGTATAATTTCAATGGTATCGCGGGTTTTACTCTCTCCAGGTAAATAAGTATCCAAAAACAGGTAAATATTGCTGTATTTGTATTCTGTGGTATGTCTTAAATTAATATAAAAATTGTGAGGTGATATCGTATCAGATACTTCTACTTCAAATTCGGCCGGTTCATCGCTAATCCACCCATTGGTATTAATTGCAACATTTTTTTCATAATCCATATTTGGATCACAAGCTGAAAGGAGAACAGACAATACTGCAAAAAATAAAAGAAACTTTATACTCATAGAAAGTATTTGAGTTTTGTTTTTTATATTCAATCGATCAAATAAGATCATCTTCAAAACGGATTAGTTCATCTTCTTCAGTTCCATTCAAATAATCGGTTTTCTGCTCCATGGTTACGGCATAATCCTCCAGCTTTTCCGGGATCTTCCCTTTGGAATTATTTTCTATTATCTCCACCACTTTATCCAATGGTACGGCCATCATGCTTGCAAAATCATTGGTATACGAATACCATATAATGCGTTTAAACACATCAGCCTTTTGGTATTCTGCCTCGCCCTTTTTGGTTTTTAATACGGTTTCATGATCCGGAAATTCTTGAAGCGCCTCAAGATACATGTCATTTTCATAGTTAAGGCAACATTTAAGTTTTCCACATTGACCGGCAAGTTTCGAAGGGTTTAATGATAATTGCTGTGTACGGGCATTATTAGTTGTTACCGAAGTAAAATTTGTTAACCATGTCACACAACATAACTCCCTGCCGCACGAACCAATTCCGCCCAGGCGGGCAGCTTCCTGCCTTGCCCCTATTTGGCGCATCTCAATCCTCACCTTGAAATTTTCTGCCAGAACTTTTATCAACTCCCTGAAATCAACACGCTCGTCCGCAGTATAGTAAAAAATTGCCTTGGTACCGTCGCCCTGGTATTCCACATCATTTATTTTCATTTCCAGGTTAAGGTCTGTAACAATATTACGCGATTTAAACATAGTAGTATCTTCCAGGTCAACTGCTGAAATCCATTTTTCAATATCTGATGACCGGGCCCGTCTGTAAACTTTTTTAACCTGCTCAGGGTCTAACTTAAAATTCTTTTTTCTCATCTGAATCCGAACAGCTTCACCCACCATGGTTACAATACCAATGTCATGGCCGGGAGATGCTTCAACAGCTACAAAATCCCCAACATCAAGTTTCATCCCGGATAAAATTCTAAAAAAATCCTTTTTACTGTTCTTGAATCTTATTTCTGCGTATTCAATTGTTTTATGATCAGTTGAAAAATCAATTCCCTCCAGCCAATTGTACACGTCTAATTTGGCACATGACGGTTTGTATACAATATCATCCTGTTTATGCGAATTGGGAATTGCACAGCATCCGCGAGTAAAAAAAGAATTATGGATCGTATCTTTGTTACTTTCTTCCATTACACCATCAAAATTTTTTCAAAATTAATAAAATTACATCTTCAGATATTTACCAATTTTCAATGATAAATCTAAAAATAATATACCTGAATTAACATTACGCTCAATTTGATACACCGATTTATTTAACTCGTCTGATATTAAATAAACGTTTTTCGAATTTATATAAGGATAAAACTTTTTGGCGCCACTGCCATATATAAATTCCAATTCTCTTTTATTCAGAATTACCAGGTCATTTCCGGCATTATTAATAAGGCTTGATTCCCTTACCATTCGCAAAGTATAGCTTATAAAACTTTTTTGCTTTTCCCTGTTGAATTTTGCAATATCATTCACAAAATTCATTATCTCAGAAATATTGTTCCCAAAACAGAGGCGCATCCATTTTGCAAACCAGGAAAAATTAAATTCCTCCTCATCCGATTCTGTCATTAACCTCTTTGCTTCAATATAATTTCCCCTTGCTATTTTAACAACATCATTAACTTTAGCTGATTCATATTCCTCAGCGACCAAAGCATTG
>JAUVJI010000089.1 GCA_030596605.1 Bacteroidales bacterium | reverse complement strand
TATCGTGGAAATGACCCAGGATACAATCTTTGTCGGGCATAATGTTCATTTCGATTACAACTTTGTTAGAAAAGAATTCAGGGAATTGGGATATGATTATCAGAGAAAAAAAATATGCACGGCTAAACTGAGCCGTAAGCTACTCCCAGGCAGAAGGTCTTATTCACTCGGTAAATTATGTAAAGAATTGGGGATTAAAAATCCACACCGTCACAGAGCATTCGGCGATGCAACAGCAACTGTTAGACTATTAGAGATATTATTGAAAGTCGAAAAAAACATACAGGATCTTTCATTACAAGGATTAAATACCAGCCTTGACCGGGAATTGATCAAGAAACTCCCTAAAGAACCTGGTGTATACTATTTTTATAATGCTGAAGGTGAGATTATTTATATTGGAAAAAGCAAGAACATCCACGAGCGGGTCATGTCGCACCTGACAAATAACTCCTCAAAAAGAGCTATTGAAATGCGGAACCAGATTGCTGATATTGGATATGAATTAACCGGAAATGAGCTGATTGCATTGTTATTTGAATCAAATGAAATTAAAAAGCACACACCTAAATACAACAGGGCATTAAGAAGGACAGGTTATCAATGGGGATTATATCAATACAAAGACAAGAATGGATATCTTCGGTTGAAAATCAAAAAAAACGATACTGAACAATTACCGTTAACTTCCTTTACTTCACAATTATCAGCAAAGAGTCACCTGTTTATGTTGGTTGAAGCATTCAATCTTTGTCAGAAACTATGTGGTTTGTTTGATACCAAAGGCGCCTGTTTCCATTACAATATCAAACAATGCAATGGCGCTTGCATTCAAAAAGAAGAATCGAATATTTATAACGAACGTGTACTTCAAGCTACAGAGCCCTACCGATTTGATCAACAAGACTTTCTGGTCATTGATAAAGGCCGTTCAAATGGTGAAAAATCGATCATTTGTGTGGAGCATGGGAAATACCAGGGTTTTGGTTTCTTTAATTTTGAATTAAACGGAAATATTTCAATAGCTGAATTAAAAGAAAATGTAAAATCATTTCCAGACCATCGTGATATTCAGCAAATACTTCGCAACTATTTGAAAAGAAATAGAGTTGAACGGATCATTGAACTTTAATTTTTTTTTCTTCTAATTACTTATAAATTTGCAATCCCATTATTAACTAATTGTTTTAAAAATATGACTAGTAAAAAACCCTTTTCAAAAGATATTCTAAAAATTGAAAATATCGAATCTTTAGTAGATCAATTATCAGAAAAATTAATTCATGATACATTCAGGCTTTACAAAAGAAGAGGAGCAGTAATTGGTATAAGTGGAGGCATTGATTCTTCTGTAACGATGGCTCTTGCTGTTAAGGCATTTGGTGCAGGTAAAGTTTTTGGCGTAATGATGCCTGAAAAAGATTCGAGTCCTGATAGTGAAAGCATGGCCAAAAAACTGGCAAAGCGATTTGGAGTGGAAGCAGTATTGGAAAATATCAGGCCGGCATTAGAAGGTTTTAAATGTTATGAACGAAGGGATGAAGCGATTCAGCGTGTATTTCCTGAATTTAATCCGGTTACAGATAAATCAAAAATTGGGATAAACCAGACAGGATTGGATCAAAATCTTCCACCTGTTTTTCACCTTACCGTTATTGATATAAATGGAAATGAGCAAAGTAAGGTAATTCCTATAAATGAATATTTACAAATAGTTGCGGCCTCTAATTTCAAGCAACGTTGCAGGATGTCAATGGTATATTACCATGCTGAACAAAAACATTATATTGTTTTGGGTACTGCCAATAAGCATGAGATTGATCAGGGATTCTTTGTTAAATATGGTGATGGAGGATCAGACATGTATCCATTAGCTGGTTTATATAAAACCCAGGTTTATCAGCTTGCTGAATACCTTGGAGTTACAAAAGAAATTATTGAGCGCACACCTACTACTGATACTTACAGTGCTGAACAAACTCAGGAAGAATTTTTCTACCAGCTACCATTTGATGTTATGGATTTAATGTGGTATGGTTTTGAAAATGGATATGATCATAAAGAAGTTGGTGATGTAATGGAAAAAACTGCAGAAGAAGTTGGAATCATTTTTAACAACTTTGCACGTAAAAAGAAAACTACCGATTATTTAAGAGCACATCCAATCATGTACCCTGGAGTTTAAATCTCTAAGCTAATGAATGTTTTTGATTATTTTTTTCTAAGTACTTCAAAACTGAAGAAAGACTTGGTTCTAGGTACAAGGGAAACAATTTCCTATGAAGATATTTATATTAATTCAGTCAGATTGGCTGATTATATAAAAGTGAATTTTGGGGAAAATAATAATATCCTTGTATTAAGTGAGAATTCGGTTTTTTTCATAACAGTTTATTTAGCGATATTTAATTCCGGTAATGTATGTGTTCCTCTTAATCCAGTGATAGAGCCGGAAAACTTATCGAATATTTTATCCAAAACGGAATCAACATTGGCTTTTGTTTCAAAACGTTATCTGAACAAATATGAGGATTTTTCATTTCAGAAAATTGATAATGAAGAAACAAATACAATCATTGAGTCATCTAACAATGCTAAGACAGTTGTAGATAATATAACTTTTGATGAGAATCGCCTTGCAGAAATCATTTTTACGTCTGGTTCGATGGGCGAACAGAAAGGTGTGATGCTTTCCCATAAAAATATCATTGCCAATACAGATTCTATTATTGAATATTTAAAACTAACTTCGGATGATACGATTGAAGTTGTAATGCCATTTTATTATTGCTATGGACTTTCATTGTTACACACACACCTTAGGGTCGGAGGTTCTGTGGTGTTAAATAATTCCTTCATATTTATTGGAAGTGTTCTGAATGACCTGAATAAATATAAATGTACCGGATTTGCCGGAGTACCAAGTCATTTCCAGATATTATTAAGAAAGACTAAAGATTTTAAGACTACTGAATTTCCAACACTTAAATATGTAACACAGGCAGGTGGCAAGTTGCATAAGGCTTTTATTGAAGAATTCATTACCTCATTTCCAAAGATTGACTTTTATGTTATGTATGGTCAAACAGAAGCAACTGCAAGACTTTCTTATCTTCCTCCAAATGAACTTAAAGACAAATTAGGTTCTATTGGAAAAGGAATTCCAGGAGTTGAGTTAAAGGTGGTAAATGAGCAGGGAGATTCTGTAAAACCAGGAGAAGATGGTGAAATCATTGCCAAAGGTGATAATATTATGACCGGTTATTACAAAGATGATGATACAACGAAACAGACCATTAAGGATGGATGGCTGCACACTGGAGACATAGCGACAGTTGATCAAGATAGTTATATCTATATCCAAAGCCGGCAAAAAGAAATTATTAAAGTAAGGGGCATACGAATCAGCCCTAAAGAAATTGAAGAAGTAATTGTTACCTATCCAGGTGTTATTGATTGTACAATAGCTGCAGAAACAGATGAGATTACCGGCGAATCAATTAAGGCGTTGGTTTTTATTAATGATGCAGATAAGGATAAATTTTCAGAAGAAATTATCAAGCAGCATTGTGCCGAGCAATTAGCTTCTCATAAAATTCCTCAAAAAGTTGTTTTTGAAACCAAACTTGCTTTCAATGCAGCTGGAAAAAAATCAAAGTTTTAGGAATTCAGATAACTATTTGGTCTGTATTTATTCTTTACCCCAAACCTTTCTGGTAACATCATCTAAAATTGGCCGCCTCGGATGAAAATAATCTATAAAATTTTCCCGGGTATTACTTACTTCGCCCGGTACATCAAAATTGTAAGTATCACCCAAAAAACCGATTTCTTCTTCAAATCTTTGTCTCATTTCTGTTAATCCATGTTCCTCAAGGTACTCTGCAACCCCTTTATAGGTGGGCATAAGAATAAAACTAAGCTCAATATTATTTTCGTCACAATATTGTTTGATCTTGTTTAATTCACTATAATAAGCTACTGGATAGCTGTAATCTCCAAAAAACATCTCCAAATTCTTTCTCGCCAGCTTATCCATCTCTTCAACTGGTGCATATTCATAAGAATTTTGGACTATTTTTTCATCTTTCGTTACAACATATAGCAGGTTATAAAAAGAATCGAACAATATCTCTTTGGTTACAAAATATAAGTATGGCTTTTGTATATAATCATCAGCAAAATGAAACAGGTTGTAAGATCTATTGGAGTTATAATTCATAAAAGAAATTTGAAAATAAACATCTTCCAGTTTTGTTTG
Source organism: Bacteroidales bacterium (assembly GCA_030596605.1). Classification (GTDB taxonomy): domain Bacteria; phylum Bacteroidota; class Bacteroidia; order Bacteroidales; family JAADJA01; genus JAADJA01. Next base: position 13,014 of record JAUVJI010000089.1, on the reverse strand, counting down.
ATCCGCTACAAACCAGAATATATCGAAGTAGGTTTCGTAGCTGGCTCCCGGAACACAAAAGTTAAATATTTTCTCACCGGATATTTCTTCAATCAATTCCGGTTTTATTTTTCTTCCCTGTGAATCTCCAATAATAACTTTTTTAACCGGTTCCCTTTTAAAATGTAAATACTTCCATAACATATCGCCACGAGGAGAAGACTCATCACAACGATGTATAATTGCAATCTTGGTATCAGCATCTATAACTTTTGAAACATTAATATACTCATGAGGGTCAATAATAAAAATGAAAATGAAGCATAGCAATATCGGTATGCAAAAATAAAATCCTCTTATCAGGTATTTAATCATATAATGAGTTCTTATTCTACTTTAAGTTAAAATTGCAAATAAACAAATGCTTCCTGCCCTCCGCTATAATAATAAATCAAAATGATCATGAAATAGTATCCTACCCATCTAACCCATTTTGGTTTATCAAGGAAAATCTTTGTTGTATCAATGCCCTTTTCCTGAAAAATTTCCAATACAAAAATAATAGCAAACGCAGCCATTGCCAAAATGAAATCTCCTTTTTTATAAATGAAATCATGTCCGACTAATTGAAATTCGATTCCTATAAATAAATGAGTAATAAAATACCATGCATCCTGTATTGAATGGGCATTAAAAAATATCAAGGAAAAACTGAAAAATAAATACGTTATAATCCGGCTTGTGGCAACTACAAATTTAGTATTGAGCTTACCTGCAATTTGAATCCTTTTTCTTTTAGTGAAGAATTCATAAATAATGGCAATAGCCTGTAAAACTCCCAGTATAACAAAGGTCCAGTTGGCGCCATGCCAGATACCAATTACAAAAAAGGTAATGAAAATACCATACACAAGAGCTTTATTACCCATTTTCCTGTACTTCACGATAAATGGTGAAAAGATAAAATCATTACACCATGCTGATAAGGAAATATGCCAACGTCTCCAGAAATCACCAACATTCTTCGCTAAAAATGGCCGGTTGAAATTATCAATCAAATTTATGCCCAATATCTTCGCCGATCCTAATGCCATATCGGTATATCCTGAAAAATCACAATAAATATGTATGGCTTGAATAAGCAATACAGTTATAAGTGGAATGCCCGAAAACTGATAAATATCATCGTAGACACCGAATACTGGCGCCACAAGATTATTCCCAATAACAACTTTTTTAAACATTCCCCACAAGAACAACCTTAAACCTATAGTAACATTCTTGGATTTAAATTCAATCTTCGAGTTTGCCTGTGGAAAAAAATGATTTGATCTTTCAACGGGTCCGGATAAAAATTTCGGAAAGAAAGTCAGGAAGGTTGCAAATTTGATGAAGTCCTTTTCCGGTTTCTCTGCCCCCCTGTTAATCCTGATTAAATAACCCAATGCCTGGAAAGTATAATAAGAAATTCCCACAGGAATTATTACCGATATATATGGAATTGTAGGGTTTTCGGGAAATAGTGTAAATAAAAAATTGACATTTTCAATTAGAAAGTTGATGTATTTATAAAAAGCCAGTATCCCAACATCAAGAAAAATACCCAGCCAAAAAACCTTTATACGAATAGATTTGTTCTTAATATTATAAATGGCCAGACCCAAAAAATAATTAATAATGGTAAAAAGTAAAGTAAAAAATACTAAATTTGGGGCAATAGTTCCGATAAAAAACAGACTGGCAATTAATAGTATTAACCATTTTAATTTATTACCAACCGTGTAATACAGTATAAAAACTATACCTAAAAAAACGAAATAATAAAATGAATTAAATAACATTAATCAGTTCTAATAAACATTAAAACGAAATTACTTTTATATGGTTATAAATAATCAGTAAAAACTTGTAAATATGAAAACAAAAGTAAAATTTAAACAAATGCTGACAATGATTTTTATGGTTTTATTTTTAGTAAATTGCAGCAATCAAAGTACACAGATGCCTGAAGATGCGTATAAAATTATATTCTTGCACCACAGCACCGGTAATAACATTTGGCAAGGTAATACTTCAGGAAATAATAAGCTGAAAAATATTTTTAACAAGGTTAATGCAGTCCCTGAATGGTTTAATAATTACAATGCTAATAATGGCACCAATTATTATATAAAGGAGCAGACATTTCCAAAAGATAAACCTTACGGATGGCAGAATTATCCTTTCGACTATTACAATATCTGGGTTAAAAATGCCGGAGAAGAAATGTTCAAGGAAGAACCAACCTTGGAAATTTTAACAGAGGAATTTGATCTCATCATTTTCAAGCATTGTTTTCCAGTAAGTAAAATTCTTGCCGATTCAATTGAACCGGACATTAATTCTAAGTTAAAGACACTGGAAAATTACAAACTGCAATATGTGGCACTTAAAGATAAGATGCTGCAATTCCCAGGAACTAAGTTCCTGGTCTGGACAGGTGCCGTTATGGTAGAAGCTAAACTTAATCCAGACCAGGCAAGAAGGACAAAAGAATTTTTTGACTGGGTTAGAAATGAATGGGACACAGATGGAGATAACATATTTATTTGGGATTTTTATGAGATTGAAACTGGAGGGGAGTTGTTTTTAAAGGTTGAAAATGCACGCAATAAGTATGATTCTCATTTAAATGAAGTATTTGCCGGACAGGTTGCTCCTTTGTTCTGTCAAAGAATTGTTGATATTATTGAAACAAACGGACAAAAAACTTCGTTAACGGGAAGTAAAAAATAAAACAAAAACCAAAATTATTTATGTTCGATACAGCTGAAGCAAAAGAGAAAGTTAAAAAATTCATCGTTGAAACATCATTTGTAGCCGAAGAAAAAGTACAGGATAACACCCTGATCTTTGTTGATGGCATCTTTGATTCAATGGGATTTTTATCGCTGATCAATTATATTGAAGACCATTTCAACATCAAGGCAGAAGATGCAGAATTACTTGAACAGAATTTTGAATCGGTCAATGCCATCGTCAATTTTATCAGCACTAAATCAAACTAAGCTGTAAAGCATGTGTGGCATAGCCGGAATATACAATTTCTCCGCACCCGACAAACCTGTTCCTGAGAATATTCTAAAAAAAATGCTTTCGGTCATCCGGTACAGGGGACCTGACGAAAGCGGTATTTATTTGGGAAACAATATTGGCATGGGTAATGTAAGGTTAAGCATCATTGACCTTTCAACAGGACAGCAACCGATTTCCATAAGAGATAACAAGTATTGGATCGTTTATAATGGCGAACTATTTAATTATATTGAATTAAGACAGGATCTCGAAAAGCTGGGATGTAAATTCAGTACTACCACCGATACCGAAGTTGTGGTGCAGGCTTATGCGCAATATGGCATCGATTGTCTAAGTAAATTTAACGGGCAGTTTGCCATTGCCATATGGGACAAACAGAAAAATGAATTGTTCCTGGCCCGCGATCGTGTAGGGATACGCCCCTTGTTTTATACTCAAAACAACGGCAGTTTTACTTTCTGTTCTGAGATAAAAGGGATTTTTGAAAATCCGGAGATAAAAAAATCTATTTCGCCAAAAGGGTTATCACAAATCTTTACATTCTGGACCACCATCACACCCGAAACACCTTTCGAAAATATTTATGAACTGCCTCCGGGACATTACATGACAATTAATTCCAGAGAAACCAAAATTGAAAAATACTGGAGTCTATCATTTCCTGAGAAGCATCAAGTTTCGGCTAAAAGCTTTAATGAAGCAACTGAAGAACTTCGGGACTTATTTAATGATGCCGTTAGGATTAGGCTTCGTGCCGATGTTGAAGTGGCCGCCTATTTGAGTGGTGGACTTGATTCAAGCGTTACAACAGCTTTTATTCATGATATTGAGCCAAAGATTCTCAATACCTTTTCCATAGGATTCAAGGAAAAAGTTTTTGATGAAACAGGATATCAGCTTGAAGCATCAAAGTATTTTAATACCAACCATGTTGCTTTTTCATGCACATCTGAGGAAATCGGGTCTGCCTTCTATGATACAGTTAAGCATACTGAATTTCCAATCCTGAGAACGGCGCCAACACCCATGTACCTTTTATCAAAGAAAGTAAGGGAAAATAATATAAAAGTGGTGATCACCGGTGAGGGAGCCGATGAAATGTTAGCCGGATACAATATTTTCAAAGAAACGAAGATCAGGAGGTTTTGGGCAAAGGAACCGCAATCAGCAATAAGGCCCCTCCTTTTAACTAAGCTCTACCCCTACCTGCCCATGATGAAGGATGCCAAAAGCAATGTGTTGAAAATGTTCTTCGGCTATAAACTGGATGAAACAGGTAATCCTTATTATTCCCATTTACTGCGCTGGCATAACACATCAAGAATAAAGAACTATTTTTCTGAAGATATAAAATCTATACTGGGGGAATATGACCCGATTTTGGAGGTTCATAAAAACCTTGATAGTCAGTTTGTAGATTGGGGCGACCTTGGGAAATCACAATTCCTGGAAACAAGTATTTTCATGTCGGGTTATTTATTGTCCTCGCAGGGCGACCGCATGGCTATGGCCAATTCGGTGGAGGGAAGATATCCTTTCTTAGATCACAGGATTATAGAATTTGCCGCTTCACTGCCCGAAAATTTTAAACTGCACGGACTGAATGAAAAGTATATTTTAAAACAGATGATGAAGGGTAAAATCCCGGAATCTATCTTAATTCGCCATAAGCAAGCATACAGGGCTCCTATTCACACAAGTTTTTTCGGAGATAAATCACCTTCTTATGTGGAGGAAATGTTGTCGGAAAATTCAATAAATGATTTTGGATTTTTTGATACAGTAAAAGTGAATAAGCTGACCGAAAAGTTCAAAACAGGCCGGAATATCTCAGAAGTTGACAATATGGCACTTGCCGGAATACTCTCCACACAGCTTATTAATCTCTTTTTTATTAAGGAAAAAACGTTTAATTCTTCTGAAGAAAACCTAACTAATTTGAAGGTTGTTAAAGAACATTAGAATTTAGTAGATAGAAGTTGGGAGTCAGAATACAATAAGTCAGAACACTTATTCCCTGTAACGATAAGCAATTCAGTCACAAATCACGCTTATTTCATGCCTTTTCCGAAAGAGCTGCAGCAGAGGAAAACAATAACATTTTTTGCACTACAAATGTTTAGCTAAAATTTCAGGAAATTATAAATAAATTTAAATGTAATTTTGCATGATAATTGTAGGATCTTATCATTTTATTTAAAAATTAACATTCATATAAAACAAAGTAATATGTCAAACAAAATTTTAATATCAATTGCTATTTTATTTTGGACAGTTACTGTCCTTACTGCCCAGGATGAGGAAAGCACTTTGTCATGGCCCAGGGAAATTGATACCGAAAAGGGAAATGTGACCCTTTATCAACCGCAGTTGGAATCATTTGAATCCAATATTCTCGAAGGCCGTATAGCTGTGTCTATCAAATTACCTGAAGGTGATATGATCTTTGGTGCTGTCTGGTTCAAAGCCCGTATGTCAACTGATTTGGATGAACGAACAGTTATTTTGGAAAGCATCGATGTGCCAAGAGTTAATTTTCCTGATCTTGAAGAAAAAGGAAAAGTAGATGAATTCACTGCCTTCCTTGTTAAAGAAGTTGAATCGTGGAATGTCGTAATGTCACTCGACCGCTTGTTGGCAGGAATGAATGACATTGAAGGCAAAAAAAATCTTTCGGCTCAACTTAATAATGAACCTCCTGATATTTATTTCAGGACTTCTCCTTCCATTTTGATAAGTATTGATGGCGAGCCAAAACTTAAAACAGATGAGAATTCCAAATTGGAGTATGTTGTAAATACACCTTTTTTTATTGTTAAAGATCCAAATAAAGACAATTATTATATCAGGGATGGGAAATTTTGGTATGTGTCGGAAGATATCACAAAAGGATGGAAGGAAACGAAAAAGGTTCCATCCAAGATTGAAAAATTTGCGAAAGAATCCAGAGATGGAGATGAACTCGACTCATTGGCCTTATCCATCACCGAATCCCCTGATATAATTGTGGTAACAAAACCTTCTGAATTAATTTCAACAGATGGTGATCCGGACTACGCTTCCATTGAAGGTACTTCATTATTATATGCCTCCAACTCGGAAGATGATATCATTATGGATATTAATTCTCAACAACATTATGTTTTGATCGCAGGACGCTGGTATTATACAAAAACACTGAATGATGGCGATTGGAAATTTGCCGAGCCGGATGATCTGCCCGAAGACTTTGTGAAAATTCCTGAAGATTCGGAAATGTCTTCTGTTAGGGTTAGTATTCCGAAAACTCCCGAAGCCCAGGATGCGCTACTTGAACAAAGTATTCCTCAAACAGCTACCATTGATAGAAAAGATGCAAAAGTAGAAGTGTCATATGACGGAAATCCGAAGTTTGAAAAAGTTGAGGGAACAGATATGTCGTATGCCATAAATACGGATAAAACTGTTTTGCTCATTAAAAACAAATACTATTGTGTTGACAATGCGGTTTGGTTTGTTTCTGATAAAGCAACCGGCCCTTGGGAAGTGAGTGTAATCCGCCCTGATGAGGTGGATGAAATTCCTCCTGAATCTCCGGTTTACAATGTAAAATATGTTTACATCTACGACTCTACACCCGAAGTGGTATATGTTGGCTATTTGCCCGGTTATACCTATTCTTATGTTTATGGAGGTGTAGTAGTTTATGGTACCGGTTACTATTATAACCCGTGGTACGGTATGTATTATTATCCACGGCCTGTTACTTATGGATATGGGGTGCATTACAGTCCGTATTCAGGATGGGGATTTTCTTTCAGTATTAGTGTTGGCTGGGGTTTTCACCCTTATCATCCCTGGGGACCCCGGGGTTATCATCATGGTTACCGGCGAGGTTATAATCATGGATACCGCCATGGCTACAACAGGGGTTATAGTCAGGGTGCCAGAGCAGGATATCGGGCAGGGCAACGCAGTAGCGCTTCAAATAATGTTTATAAAAACCGAAACACCGGAGTTAAACATACCGGCAATATCCGTGGAGCACAAACCCGGAATAATGCAGGCACCAATCGAACGAGGTCATCGAATAAGCAAAACAATATGTACACCGACAAGAAAGGAAATGTTTATCAACAGGGAAAGAATGGGAACTGGAATAAAAAATCTAATACCAGGCCTTCGCAACAACCTGCAACCAAACCTGCAAATCGGCAGGCAAAACCACAGACTAAGCCTGCAAATCAACAGGCAAGGCCACAGACTAAGCCTGCAAACCAGCAATCAAGGCCTTCAAATCAACAAATGCAGAATAGTCAAAGACAACAGTTAGACCGTTCATCTCAAAATCGCAGCAGAGGTACCCAAAATTACAACAGATCGAGAAGCAGCAGTTATGGTGGTGGTCGTTCTACGGGTGGTGCTGGTCGTTCCGGTGGAGGTGGCAGGAGAAGATAATACCAAGTTTTATTTGTAGGTGTTATGATACTGAACTAATAATTAAATCATTAATAAATTTTCATCATGAAAACATTTAAATTATTTTCACTACTTGTAATAATTGGCATCTTAATTAGTTGTAGCAGTTCTATTAAGGTAGTATCCGATTATAATGGCGCTTTGGATTTCAGTAAATATAAAACATTTAATTACCTGAAGCCTCATCCTGATTCAGTAAAAATAACCGGAGATATGCCGGTAATAGTTAATCAACTAAACCAACGCAGGGTAGAGAACGCTATTAATGAGGAAATGTATTTGAGAGGATATACTATCGCTGACAATCCTGATATATGGGTTAGTTATTATTTAAAAATTGAAAATAAAACTCAGTATACAGCTACTTCCTATAATTATGGATCTCCATATTACGGAGGATATGGGTATTATGGGTATTATGGAGGTTATAGGTATGGTGGCACCTACACTAATGTTTCTTCTTATGATTACGAAGTTGGCACCCTTATTATTGACCTGGTTGACTCTGAAGCCAATGACTTGATGTGGTATGGCGCCGGAACTAAAGCTTTGGATTACAACCCCAGGCATGTAGAGAAGGTAATAAATGATGCCGTTACACATATATTTTATAAATATAATTTTATGGCCGGCCAGAAAGAACCACTTAGAACAATGGAAATACAAAAGAAAAGAAAATAAATCAATTACCTATTTTTGATTGCCGATTGTTAATTGTTACCAAACATTTTTCTTGCTATCGTTATTGGTGAATTAGGAATATAAATATATACATCAAAAGCAATTCTTTCTTCATTTTCATTTTCTATAGTTTTTCTTTTTTCAGCATTCAATTCGGTTGAATAAGCCGTTATTTTATGCCATTCATTTTCAGGAATAATAATTCCCGAATTTTTGTATTCATAAGATTTCGAAATAATGAACTTTTCAAAATCAGTTCTTAATCCAAATAAAAAGTAGTTTTTATTTTCTTTTAAAAGGTCTGCATTGTAGGCACTTTGCATTCTTTTAAGAATCGACTTATATACCGCTCCCTGACTTACACAATCATCAAGATTTATATCTTTCATTTCCCCTAATGAAAAGGATAGTCCACTTATCATTATTGAAAATACTTTGTTTTTTGTAAATTTAAAGTCATAATTCAGGTAACTGCCCTCTGACAGGAAATTTCCACCATTTGGATAGAAAAACTTTGATTTCATATGGTCGCCTCCTCCATGCATTATAACTTTTTGATTTTTAAAATAGTCGCCAAAATAATTATCACTTTTAATCTTATCAATAATTGCTTTTTGTCTGTAATAATCAAAGCTATATCTTATAGTATTATTAGTTGCTGAAAAATTGTCAATAACATTTTCTATGTATTGAGAATCAATAAATGGATAAGCTCCTTGTAGATTTTGTTTCTTTGCTTCGGCAAGTAGAGGCTCTATTTCTACGAAGAATTGATTGGATTGATTTTTGCCCAATTCAATTATTTTATCAATTTTGCCTGTATCTATATCCTTGAGTTTATAAAAATAGGGTTTAAGTATTTCCTCACACATTTTACCATATTGCCATTCCAAATCAATACAGCCTAATTGTATTTTCTTATTTGGGTTTTGTATGTTCCAAACTCTGATATGTTCAATGAAAATAGAATCTTCTTTTGTATAAATCATATTACTTAACTCTTTTTTGAAAAAGGTTTTAGATTCTTCTTTGCTTTTTAACTGTATGAAATGATTTACAAAAGGGGTAAATGAATATGGGTTCTCAATTATTACAAGAGGGAAGTAATCAAATTTATTTAATGCAATAATAATCCTGTTTTTTAAGTTTTTGATATTTTTTGAACAATGGGTTTCCCCTAAAAGAACAATCTTATTTTCTTTAGATATGGATTTTAACCAAATCAGGTCATCAAATCTTGTAAAGTCAGAATCTACATCATTCAATGATACAGTTTCAATTTCAATATCAAAATTTTCAAAAACGTTTTCTTTAGCTTCTGCTTTAGAATAAATTTCAGAAATTTCGAAGTCAGCAAGGGACTTAGTCTGCGAAAAAGTTACACTGCTTGAAAACAATAGAGATAAAATAATAATTTTTCTTAATTTCATTATGTTCTTTTTAATGTTTGGTAATATCTATATAACAAAATACTGTCGTTATATAACTGTAAAACGGTTTAAAATCTTCATAAAACATCAGGTAGTTTAGTTCCAATAGTAAAATTTATAGTTATTGGTAGATTTATCCAAAAGTAAGAAAAATATTTTATTTGGAACTGAAAATTTGGAATTCAGACAGGGCTGTTCAATTCTAACCAACTAAATAAACTGCAATAAATGTAAAATAATAAAATTCAATAGTTTAAGTGAAATTCGAAATTCTCTTTGAGAAACTTTGTGGAAACTTTGTGGCACTTTGTAAAATACCCGCCTGACCGGACGGGCAGGGCTATACCACAGAGCTACACTAAGAAGCACAGAGTTACACAGAGAAAAATCTAAATATCATTTTTTAGAATTGAACAGCCCTGGAATTTAGGAGGTAGGGGTTAGAAGTTGAAGAAAGTCAAAACTCCAAACTATAAGCCAATAGCTTATTTCCAATTGTATTCTCATCTTATCTAATCAAATAATTGCAACTGTTCTGATTCAATTTGTAACAACTTTTTCTTCACATTAACTCCACCTGCATAACCTACTAACTCACCATCACTCCCAATTACACGGTGACAAGGAATAAAAATAGCCATTGCATTTGCGCCATTGGCAGAGGCTACGGCCCGTATGGCTTTTTTGTTGTTGAGTTTTTGAGAAAGTCCTAAATATGTCTCCGTTTTCCCGTAAGGGATATTTAACAATTCGTTCCAAACATTTTGCTGAAAAGGTGTTCCAACCATTTGAAGTGGAATATCGAATTCTTTTCTCTCACCTTTAAAGTATTCAATAAGTTGGTTTTTTGTGGATTGAATGACAGCCGTTTCTTCATCCTCATAAAAAGCATCCAATCCCATTTGTATCCTTTTATCAATTTTTGACCTCATTTTTCTATACCGCCAATCGCAAAGACAAAGCTGATCTTTGAATGAGCCCAGGATCAGTTCTCCGAAAGGTGTTTTGAAATTTTGAGTGCTTATTTTGTTCATTATTTATTCCTTCCGGTCATTGTTCAAAGGTAAGGAAATTTCTTGTTTAGGGTTAGAAATTATGCCGAAGGCATCCCTTTGGGAGAAGACGGAAGTCTGTAGTTCAAACACAAAACTCAGATCACTTAACTCTGAACACTTAACAAAAAACTATCTTTGCATCTTTCATAAAATAACTGTGAGCAAACAACAACATAATAAATTTCAAACCGGTAATGTAATTCTCATTTCGCTTACCCACAACCTGCATGATATATACTCATCCTTCCTTGCTCCGCTTCGGCCTTTGCTAATAGAAAAATTTGGAATCTCCCTTTCAGTTGCTGCCTTGTGGGATTTGGTTCAGCGTGTTCCCTGGTTACTCAATCCTTTGATCGGTATCATTGCTGAAAAAACTGCTGCAAGATATTTTGTTATTGTAACTCCTGCCATCACGGCCATAACCATGAGTTTGCTGGGAGTTGCGCCAACCTATACAATGGTAACGATACTGCTGTTTGTTATGGGGATAAGTGCGGCATTGTTTCATGTTCCGTCACCGGTGATGGTAAAAAAGTTATCCGGGAACCAAACCGGTAAAGGGATGAGTTATTATATGTTTGGAGGAGAGATGGCGCGAACTATTGGCCCATTGGTAATAACCGGAGCTGTTACACTCTGGGGACTGGAAGGGACATGGAAATTAATTCCGTTTGGGCTGATTGCTTCTTTCATTTTGTACCTAAGACTTAGAAAAATCAAAATATCCTCTGATTTCCGAAAAGGCGGTGAATCAATAGGCTTTTGGAAAACTTTTAAAAATCTCCTCCCCTTCTTTGCTATCCTTGTCGGGATCACTTTTTTCAGAGCCATCATGAAATCGGGTCTGACCGCTTTTTTGCCCACTTATTATTTCATTGAAAAAGAGGAAACGCTTTGGTTTGCCAATTCTGCACTGGCCATATTCCAGCTTGCAGGTGCTGCCGGAACCTTAGTATCAGGAACCATTTCTGATAAAATAGGCCGGAAAAATGCCCTGTTGATCATTGCAGTCATCACACCGGTTTTGATGTATTTGTTTATATCTGTTTCAGGATTTTGGAGCTTTGCATTTCTGGTTGGACTTGGCTTTTTTATATTTGCACCCGGACCTGTATTACTGGCACTTGTACAGGATAGAGAAAAAGATAAACCCGTTTTTGCCAACAGCATTTACATGACGGTCAGTTTTATCACGGCTTCTATCTCTGTTGTTTTAGCAGGCCTGCTTGGCGACTGGATGGGACTGGAGAGTATGTATAAACTTTCAGCGTTTCTGGCGCTTGGGGCTATTCCTTTTGTCTTACTCCTGCGAATTGATTAAATCGCTAAGAGAACTGTTAAAATTCCTTAATAATTCTTAAATTCTTCCTGAATTGCTACTAATTTAAATAACTTTATCGTTTAAGTTAAATAACAAATATCAGAAACCATGAAGGCTTATAATCAAATCAATTTGAGTTTTGAAAAGCGGATTGTATTCAGTTACGCTGCTTTGTTATGCTTTGTCTGCTCTTTCATCGTCCTCTCACCGGTTTTTGCACAGGAAAGTGACGAGAAAACCAGAAACGATCCTGATGTTCAAATTGATGTCAATAAAGAGTATGACGAACAAGGCAATGTGATTGGCTACGATTCTGTCTACACCTGGTACTGGTCAGGGAAAAATTTCGGATCATTACACCATGATTCGATATATGGGCATTTCAAACATTGTTTTCCACCTCGTATATGGCATTTTGAAAATCTGGATTCATCCCTTTATTCCTATTTTGATGATGACTGGTTTGAACAATTTGATTTCGAACCACCTTCTATGCCAGACTTTCATCATTTCGACATCCCATTTCATGATTCACTCGGGATCTCATTTCACAATTTTCATGATATGCATAAGTTCTTTGAAGAGGAGTGTGATATAGAGCAATATCTACCTGATGAAGACTATTTCGAACAATTTCAGGAACAGCACAGTGAATTTATGGAGCGATTCAATGAGTATCAGAAAGAGCACCGGAAACTGATTGAAAAATATTTCAAACAGCCCTATCATCAAGGAGACGGTGAACCGGAAGCTGAACCAAACAAACACTCACCTGATAATAATAAATCTGAGGAAGGTAAAACTGGGAAGGTTTGAAGTTTTATTGAATTATTAATTTTCCTGTCTGTTCAATAAGATTCCAACTAACGTCAAATTCAAGTGCTGGTTTTCAGCAGGTTGTCAAATCCAACGTCTTCTGGTTTGAGTTCAAATTTAGCAATATTTTTCTTTATTCTGGAGACTAATTTCATTTTTCTTTTTTGATCAAGAAACAAATATTCAGTTGGTGGTTTAT
>JAUVJI010000040.1 GCA_030596605.1 Bacteroidales bacterium | reverse complement strand
TGACTACCCAGGAAGCCATGGCCTGTGGAAAACCTGTTGTAGCTTCGAAGTTTGGAGGAATCAGAAATGTAATTACAAACGAAAAAGATGGCATGTTGGTAGATGCTGCCAATCCTCAAGAATTTGCTGATGCAATAATCAAAATACTTAAAAATCAGGATTTCAAGCAAAATTTAGGACAATCTGCTTATGATCTGATCCAAAGAGAATACAGTTGGGAAGCCATTGCAGATACATTTTTGGATTTTTATCAGAAATACGAATAAATTTAAAAATGCTACATTGGCACAAGTAATATGTTTAAGGTCATAAATTGTGACCTTAAAAGACAAACTATGGAGAGTATAGCACCAAAAGAAGAGTTTATCGCTGATAAGATATACAAAATCAGGGGATACAAGGTTTTGCTCGATGCAGATCTTGCTGGTCTTTATGGTGTTGAAACCAAAGCATTAAAGAGACAAGTTAGAAGAAATATTGATCGATTTCCTGAAGATTTTTCTTTTACTTTAACCCGTGAAGAATATAATTCTTTAAGGAGCCAATATGGCACCTTAAAGCGCGGAACACATTCAAAATACTTACCCATGGCTTTCACCGAGCAAGGTGTGGCCATGCTATCTGGGATTCTCAGAAGTCCAACAGCAATTCAAGTAAATATTCAGATCATGCGGGTATTTGTTAAAATGAGGAATCTTATAACCCGATACGAAGAACTTTTAGAAAAAGTTGAAGCACTGGAAGCCAATGCCCTTGATCAAAATGAACACATTATTAAAATTTACGAGGTTATTAAAGAGTTAATTGAACCTGCTTATAAAAACAGGAAACCGATAGGTTTCAGAATAAAGGAAAGACGTGAAAGATATTTTGCTAAAAATAGATGATATAATTAAATCAGGCAAAAAAGCTGCCCTTTGTATCATTGTAGAAACTAAAGGCTCCAGCCCGAGAAAAACCGGCTCTAAAATGATCGTACTTGAAGACGGCACACAAGAAGGAACCATTGGAGGGGGAAGTCTTGAGTTGAGAGTTATTGAAGATGCGATAAATGTCATTAAAGAATCAAAAGTTCAGAAATACAGCTATGAACTAGGTGATGATCTTTCTATGAATTGTGGCGGTTCAGCTGAAGTGTATATCGAACCAATATTACCACAAAAGCAACTTTATATTTTTGGTGCGGGACATATTGGAAAAGTATTGGCTAAATATGCTCCTGATTTTGGTTTTGCAGTTACTTTGATTGATAACCGGGAAGGAATTGAAAATGATATTGATCTTAATTCAATAAATTTAAATTCCAGAACATACACTGAAGCTGCCAGCGAAATCAAATTTAATGATCAATCATTCGTTGTAATTGTTACCCCAAAACATAAATACGATGAAGAAATTTTGGAAATATGTGCTAAAAAACCAAATGCTTATTTAGGGATGATAGGTAGCAAAACAAAAGTAGCCAAAGCGAAAGAAAGGATCATTGAAGAAAACATCCTCACTGAACAAGAGTTGGAAAAAGTTGATATGCCCATCGGCATCAAGTTTAATGCTCAAACACCAGAGGAGATTGCAATTAGCATCCTTGCAAAAATGATTGATGTAAAAAACAGCAAAGTTTTGTAACTTTGTGCATAATGAAATCCAATAACAAAATATTAGAAAAAATAAAAAATACTGTTCATGAAGTTGAGCCAACAGCTAACATTATTCTTTATGGTTCAAGGGCAAGGGGCGATAATAACCCGGATTCTGATTGGGATATTTTGATTCTTGTAAATGAAAAGAAAATAACCAGTTCGTATGAGGACAAATTTCTTATTCCGGTTTATGACCTGGAATTAGAAACAAACAATATAATAACTCCGATTATTGTTGAACGGGAAAAATGGGAAAACTTACATAAAATCACACCATTTTACCACGAAATAAAAAAGGAGGGTAAAGTATTATGACTTTTCCAAACAAAGAAGATTATATTAATTATAGAATTAATAATGCCTTCAACCAGAAATTCATCAAAACCCATATCATTTCAAAACAATCAGGTATAACATTTAATAAGCTTTATGACATGAGAACAAAAGGTGACTATAATGATTTCTTTGAATTTGATGATGCTAATGTTATGATATTATTCGAACCTGTAGAAAAGTTATTAAACGAGATTAATGATTTTTTATCCCAGTAAAAGTAAATATGCCTGGTTTATCAAACAATTTAATTCAATTCATTCTTGATAACAAAATCATCACGATTGATTTTGACAAACAAGGATTATCACCAACATTAACTGTATTGAATTATCTCAGGTCATTACCATCACACAAAGGGGTAAAAGAAGGTTGTGCTGAAGGGGATTGTGGTGCTTGTACAGTGGTGATTGCTGAACTGAATAAAAACAATCAGTTGACTTATACAGCCATCAATTCATGCCTGGTTTTCCTCCCAATGATCCATGGAAAACAACTCATCACGGTTGAGAACCTCGCAGAAAAAGAAAGACAAGAAATCAAACTTCATCCTGTTCAATGTGCTATGGTAGATTTAAATGGGAGTCAGTGCGGGTATTGCACACCGGGAATTGTTATGGCCATGTTTGCTTTGTACAAAAACCAGAAAAATCCCTTAAGGGAAATTATTGAAGATGCATTAACTGGTAACTTATGCAGATGTACCGGTTATCAACCCATCCTGAATGCTGCTGAAAAAGCTTGTCAGAATGGAAATACTGATCAGTTCTCAAAAAAAGAAAAGGAAACTATTTTATTATTGAATACGATTGACAAAAAATCTATTTCAATAATTACTTCGAATCAAAAATATTTCCAACCAATAGGATTGCAAGAAGTTTTTAAACTTATAAAGGAGCATCCAAATGCTGCTATAATTAATGGATCAACGGATATTGCTTTAAAACAAACTAAAAAATTCGAAGTTATTGAAGAAATAATTGATGTGTCTTCAATTTTAGAGTTAAAATCATTTAAAGATACTGGCACTGAATTTATCATTGGATCAGGTTTACCCCTGGAATCTATAAAAGACAATATAGGAGTTCAACTTCCGGCATTTACCAATATGTTGAATGTTTTTGCCTCAAAACAAATTCGAAATATTGCAACACTTGGTGGAAATATTGGATCGGCTTCACCGATAGGTGATTCTATTCCATTACTGATAGCTTACAATGCTAAATTAAAACTGATCAATAGGTCTGGTGAGCGTCAAATCTCCATAGAAGAATTTATTAAAGGATATCGAAAAACTGATCTGCAAAAAGGTGAAATCATTCATTCAATTAATATACCAAAGCCAAGCAATCAAATCATTCAGTTTTACAAAATATCAAAACGAAAGGATCTGGACATTTCAACCGTTAGCGCAGGATTTAGATTGGAATTATCAGATAATAAAGTAACAGATATTTGTCTGGCATATGGTGGAATGGCTGAAATTCCAAAACGAGCTACATCAACTGAAAAATCTTTATTGTATAAGGAATGGTCTTTTGAAAATATCAACAAGGCTACAAAAATTCTGATTGAGGAATTTAAGCCAATTTCTGATGCACGGTCCGGAGCTGAATTCAGGAAAATTGCTGCAAAAAATTTATTGAGTAAATTTTACGAAGAAACAAAACAGGATTATGTTTCCGCATGACAGCGCTATAAAACATGTAACCGGTGAATCGGTTTACGTCAATGATATAAATATTGGAGATCAGATGCTTTATGGACATCTGGTATACAGCAAATATGCCCATGCAAATATCAAATCGATCAACACTAAAAAAGCTTTGGAACTAGACGGTGTAAAGGCCATTGTATCTTACAAAGATATTCCTGGAGCAAATCAAATGGGTCCTGTTTTCCATGATGAAATTTGTCTGGCCGAAAAGGAAGTAAGCTTTATTGGTCAGGTTATATTGTTGATTGCCGCTGAAAGTAAAGAAATTGCACGAAAAGCTGAAAAACTGATTGAAATAAATTATGAGCAATTGGAGGCTATAGTTGATCTGGAAACCGCTATTCAAAAAAATAATCTTCTGCATCCTCCCCGGAAAATTGAATGTGGAAATATTGATTCTGCTTTTAAAGATTCAATGCAAATAATTGATGGATCATTAAAAACCGGCGGACAGGAACACTGGTATCTTGAAACGCAATCCTGTCTTGCTATTCCCGGTGAAGGAAAAGAAATTAAAATTTTCAGTTCAACGCAACATCCTTCAGAAACACAAGCCATTGTTGCTGAAGTGCTGGGAATACAGAAAAACGAAGTAGAAGTTGAGGTAAGGCGAATGGGCGGTGCTTTTGGAGGGAAGGAAACACAGGCCAATCATTACGCTGCCTGGTCATCCTTGCTGGCAAATGCTACCGGTAGGCCGGTAAAAATTCATCTCACTCGTGATGAAGACCAGATCATTACCGGGAAAAGACATAGAACTATATCAAATTATAGGGTAGGATTTGATAAAGATGGAAAAATTAATGCATTAGATATTGACCTGAACCTGGATGCCGGCTCATCCTCCGATCTCACGATGGCAATACTGGAACGTGCTATGTTCCATGTAGACAATGCTTATTATATTCCGAACTTAAGGATTATTGGTAGTACCTGGAAAACAAACCTGCCTTCCAATACAGCCATGAGAGGATTTGGCGGACCGCAGGGAATGGCGGTAATTGAAAACATCATCGACCGGATTGCACGGTTCTTAAGAAAAGATGCTCTTGAAATCCGAAAATTGAATTTCTATAAACAGGAATCTGAAAACCTTACTCACTATAGTCAAAAAGTTGAAAATAACCGGCTCCCTTTACTGTATGAACAATTGATCAAATCATCTGACTATTTTCAGCGTCACAACCAAATTAACCAATTCAATATCCCGAAAGCTTTCGGGATTAATCGGTTCACTAAAAGAGGCATGGCCATGACACCGGTTAAATTCGGTATTTCATTTACAACCTCTTTTCTTAATCAAGCTGGGGCATTGGTCAATATTTACAAAGACGGAACAGTATTGGTAAATCATGGAGGGACTGAAATGGGTCAGGGACTGCATACCAAAATCCTGAAAATAGCATCTGATGAATTAGGAATAAGTGCTGAATTTATCAAGGTAAATTCTACCAATACTTCCAAAGTGCCTAATACTTCTGCCACAGCGGCATCTTCTGGAACAGATTTGAATGGCATGGCTGTTAAAAATGCAATAAGCAAATTAAAAGAAAGATTAGCAAAAGTTGCTTTGAAGAAATGGCTCATCAACAAAGAATCAACTAATAAAATCATTTTTGAAAACAATGAAGTTTATGTGGGAAATCAACCCGAATTATATATTTCATTTGCAGATCTTATTAATCTGACCTACCTTGAAAGAACCAGCCTGAGTGCTACAGGATTTTACAAAACACCGGATATTCATTTCGATAAGGATAAAGGTAAAGGCAAACCATTCCATTATTTTGCTTTTGGCATGGCTGTATCTGAAGTGGAAGTGGATACTTTAACAGGATATACAAGAGTACTTCGGACAGATATTTTACATGATGTCGGAAAATCCTTAAACAAAGGCATTGATAAGGGTCAAATTGAAGGTGGATTTATACAGGGATTGGGATGGGTGACGACTGAAGATCTGAAATACGATGAAAAAGGAAATTTGCTCAACCATTCACCGGATACATACAAAATCCCAACCATTCAAGACCTCCCAAAAGATTTCCGGGTAGATTTTCTGAAAAATGTTCCTAATCCAAATACTATCAAACAAAGTAAAGCTGTTGGTGAGCCACCGTTTATGCTGGCATTATCGGTTTGGCTGGCAATTAAAGATGCGATTTCTGCAGTTGGAGATCATAAAATCGAACCGGAGTTTTCATTGCCGGCAACCAATGAAGTAATTCTCAAATCAATTGAAAAAATCAGGGAAATGATGGAACACAGATAACGCAGATTCAGCAGATAATCACGGATTATTTATCTGTGGAAATCAGCAGTATCCATGTCATCAGCGTTCCATTAATCCTGAAAAGTAATTTTTATAATCTTCAGGTGTATTGATGTTAGCACCAATATAGGGATCATTCACAATTACATCTTTTCGCTCAAAAGATTTTAAAACATCATCGAAACGGCTGTTATTCTTGAAATCATTTACCATTTGTTCAAGAATTCTTGGTGATATCAAAACAGGATGCCCTCCCCCCCCTTCATAAACCGGCACTGCAAATTCTGCTTCATCCAGTCCATTTTGCAAACTCATCAGTAGACCGACATTCACAAAAGGATTATCAATATTTTGAATATAAACCAAATCATTATTTATTTCTTGCAATCCTAATTGAATTGAATAAAAACGGCCAAATTCAAGATGCCTGTTGACGACTATTTTTATTGACTCATCATTATTCAAGAAATTCAGATTTACTGAATCATTTACAACCACCACTATTTTTGAAACCACAAATCGTTTGTAAACATGAATGATATGATCCAAGAAGGTTTCTTCTTCCGAAAATTTTAAAGTGTGTTTGGGATATCCCATTCTACTTGATTGACCGGCTGCTAAAATTATACAGTTACACATGTTGGTAATTGCTTCAATGTTAGCAAAGTTATAAAATCTTTATTACTATTTTTGTCTGAACACTTGATTAGGAAAAGAATTTGACAAAAGACAGATCATATAAGATCAAAGAAGCCTCCTGGATTGGGATTATCGGAAATGGGATTCTGGCAATAGCCAAAATTGTGATTGGAATAATTTCAGGAAGTCTTGCCGTTATTGGTGATGGAATTGATTCAACTACCGATATTTTAACGTATATAATAACCTTGATCACTGCCCGAATTATCTCCAAACCACCGGATAGTAAATATCCTTACGGATATAAAAAAGCAGAAACTTCAGCCACCAAAATACTTGCGTTTATCATCTTTTTTGCCGGCGCACAATTACTGATTTCAACCACGAAGCAATTAATTTCAGGAGAGATCCGGGAAATGCCATCAATGATAGCTATTTATGTCACCCTGTTCAGCATTGCCGGAAAGGTAATATTAGCCATGTGGCAATTCAGGATGGGGAAAAAGACAGACAGTAAAATGCTCATAGCTAACGCACGAAACATGCGGAATGACATTATTATTTCGGGTTCCGTTTTGATTGGTTTGACATTTACTTTTATATTGAAAATGCCGGTTTTTGATAGTATTATTGCTTTATTGGTTAGCTTATGGATCATTAAAGAGGCTTTTGGAATATACAGGGAATCGAATCTGGAAATGATGGATGGTGTGAAAGACACGAATATTTATTTTAAAATTATCAAATCCGTTGATGAAGTGGAAGGCGCACACAATCCCCACCGAATCAGGGTGAGAAATATTGCAAACTTACTTTTAATCACCCTGGATATTGAAGTTGACCAGAATATAAAGGTTAGAGAAGCACATGATATTGCAAAACAAGTTGAAAATATGTTAAAAAATAATATTGATAATATTTTTGATATTCTTATACATGTTGAACCGTTAGGAAATATTGAAAAAGATGAATCTTTTGGTATTTCAAAGGACAATATAATAGAAGATTCTCATTCAAACCCAAAATCTAAAAAATGACCGACCGGTTTTCCATAATATCGTTACGTCAATTTGCTCAACTGATACTGGATCAAATTGAAAACAAATCTCAGTTTTTCGGAATTCCACAAGAGGTATTTTTTAAGCCAAGGGAAAATGATCCTTTCAGGTTAATTCGCTATGATCAATTACTCGAAACACCTATTGGAGTTGCTGCAGGCCCACATACTCAATTAGCTCAAAACATTGTGGCATCCTGGCTTTGTGGTGCCCGCTATATCGAATTAAAAACGATTCAAACATTAGATGAACTGGAAGTTTCCAAACCGTGTATCGACATGCAGGATGCAGGATATAATTGTGAATGGTCGCAGGAATTGAAAATCCATGAATCATACGATCAGTATTTGAATGCCTGGATATTGATCCATATTTTGAAGCACAAATTCGGTTGGGCAGGCAAGGAATTAGGAACCATTTTTAACATGAGTGTGGGATATGATCTTAAAGGAATATTAAAGGATAACGTGCAGTGGTTTTTCGAAAAGATGGGAAACTGTGCAATTGAAAAAGAGAATAAAATTAATGAAATAAAAGACCTGTATCCTCAAATAAACAACATTCAAATACCTGATTGTATTTCTAATAATGTTACCCTTTCTACCATGCATGGTTGTCCACCGGACGAAATTGAGAAAATTGGGAAATATTTGATTGAAGAAAAAACCTTCACACAACTATCAAACTTAATCCTACACTACTTGGTAAGGAAAAGTTAAATCATATTCTTCAAAATAGTGGATTTGAGACAAAAGTTCCAGATATCGCATTTGAACATGACTTAAAATATAAGGATGCAATCAAAATTATCAAAAATTTGCAAGAGGCTTCAAAAAATTACAACCTTCAATTTGGACTAAAACTTACCAATACGCTTGAAAGTGTAAATCATAAAAGTGTATTTCCGGCAAAAGAGGAAATGATGTATATGAGTGGTCGGGCTTTACATCCAATTTCTGTGCATCTGGCTAAAAAACTTCAGGAAGATTTTAACGTCGAATTAGACATTTCATTCTCGTCCGGGGTAAATGCTTTTAATATTGATAAGGTAATTTCGTGTGGATTGATTCCCGCTACAGTTTGCACCGATATATTAAAACCTGGTGGATACGGACTTCTTAAACAATACCTGGTTAATTTAGAAAACCGGTTTCAGATAATTCAGGCAAATAGTATTGATGACTACATTTGTAAAGTTGGGAAAAAGGAATCAAAAGCTGAAGCCATTATTGAAAACTTAAATGATTATTCTAAAGATGTTTTAAAAGATAAATCCTATCAAAAAACTGATTTTCTTGAGCCAGATATTAAAACAGAAAGACAGCTTGGCCATTTCGATTGCATTCATGCACCTTGTATTGATACATGCCCTACCAACCAGGATATTCCTGATTACATGTACTACACAGCGAACGGTGATTTTCAAAATGCATTTGAAGTAATTATGCGAACAAACCCTTTTCCCAATACTACCGGAATGATTTGCGATCATATGTGCCAGACAAAATGTACCAGGATAAATTATGAAAATCCGTTACTAATTCGGGAAATCAAAAGATTTGTTTCTGAACCTGGCAATGATCAATTTTCTCCAAAACCGGTTAAAAAAAACAGGATCAAAGTAGCTATCATAGGTGCAGGACCATCGGGTTTAAGTTGTGCCTGGTTTCTTGTTTTAGCAGGTTTTCATGTTGATGTATATGAGACGAAAGATAAACCTGGCGGAATGGTTTCTGCTGCTATCCCTTCTTTTAGATTAACCGATGAAGCTTTTCAGAAAGATATTGAACGGATAGAAGAACTGGGAGTAAAAATACATTACGACTATAAAATTTCAAAAGACGCATTTGACAAAATCAGATCAGAAGTTCAATTTATTTACATTGCTGTTGGAGCACAATCTTCCAGAAAATTTAATATCGAGGGAATTAAAACGGAAGGGGTTCTGGATCCGCTTGATTTCTTGTTTGCTATTAAAAACAATAAAAAGGTGAAAATCGGGCATAATGTTGCGATAATCGGTGGTGGCAATACCGCCATGGATGCTGCCCGAACAGCTTATAGAATGGTTGGTAAAAATGGAAATGTAACCATCATGTACAGAAGAACTAAAAAGGAGATGCCTGCTGATAAAGGAGAAATTAAAGCAGTTTTGGATGAAGGTATAAATATTGTAGAACTAACATTGCCGGTTAAAGTAAATTCAAAAAACGATCAAGTTCATTCTTTGACCTGTGTTAAAATGAAACTTGAGAAATCTGATTCAAACGGAAGGCCTGAGCCGGTTGAAGTTTCAAATTCTGAATTCACAATGGAGTTCGATACGGTCATCCCGGCTATTGGTCAGGATATGGAATCTAATTTTACTAATCCAAAATTCCTTGAATCAAAACCCGGAATTTATGAAACAAAAATTCCAAATGTATACATTGGAGGTGATGCTTTAAGGGGAGCATCTACAGCCATCAATGCCATTGGTGATGGGAGAAAAGCGGCAGAAAAAATCCTGGAAAAGGCAAATATAACCTTAGAAACCAAACTATCTTTCAAGCATAAAAAGTTTGGATATAAAGAGTTGATGATTAAGAGGATGATCAAGAAGCCTCAAACTTCAGTAAAAGAAATTCCATTTAATAATCGGAAAAACTTTAAACTGGTTACTTCCACACTAGATGAAGAACAGGCCAAACAAGAGGCTTCCCGATGTTTGATGTGTGATGAAATTTGCAATACCTGTGTAACTGTTTGTCCTAATCTGGCTTTATATTCTTATCAATTTGATCCGGTAAATTTTCAACTCCAAAAAATTATTCAGAGAAATGGAAAATACGAAATCACTGAGGATGGAACTTTTAGTATAAAACAATCTCCCCAAATCCTTCACATTGCTGATTGGTGCAATGAGTGCGGTAACTGTACAACTTTTTGTCCTACCTCCGGTTCACCATACAGAGACAAGCCACATTTCTATTTAAACAGGGAGACTTTCGAATTGGATGATGATTGCTATTTCCTGGATCATGATAAAAAAACCCCAAAATTACTTTACAGGAAGGATGGGAACTTGATACAATTAAAAGAATTGCTATCAGAATTTATTTTTACATTTGGTCAATCAGAAATTATACTATCAGGCAAAGATTTTACCATTACACAGTTTAAAATAAATGGAACCACAGCGGAAATCAACCTAAGAAAAGCAGTAGAGATGAAAGTGATAATGGAGGGAGCACAAACTATTTTATTGAACATTAATCTTAAAATCGAAACAAATTCTAATTCAAAAGACTCAAGCAATTTCCCCTTTGAAAAGGGGGCTAGGGAGATTCAGAAAACCCCGTACCTCCCCTACAACAAAAACTTAATAAAATATTCAAGAAACCTAAGAAATGACAGCACGCTTGGGGAAGTTCTACTATGGAAAGAACTACGGGCTAAAAAATTGGGATATACATTCAACAGACAAAAGCCAATACTTAATTATATCGTTGATTTCTATTGTAAACCATTAAATTTAGTAATTGAAGTGGATGGAAGCAGTCATGATAATGATGATGCCATAGAAAGAGACACAAAAAGGCAACATGATTTAGAAGCAATTGGATTGAATTTTCTTAGATTTGATGATCGGGAAGTAAAGAAAGACATAGACAACGTAATTCGGGAAATTAAAGCAAAAATAAAAGAATTGGAGAAAGGGGATTCGAAATAGGCATTCCGAATCCCCCTGCCCCCCTTAAGAAGGGGGAATTTATTCTCCAAACAAATTAACACAGAGAAATGAACAAACAAAAAGAAATATTACAAAACACTATTAAACGTTGCCGGGAGCGGCATATCATTATCCCTACATATAAACAAATGCGCAACCCTGATTTGATCCCTGAAAAAATAAAGGACAAGCTAAAAAATATCGGGTTATGGGATTTGAACTCACTTAATATGTTCCGAATAAGCTGGAAAAATGAACCTGTGGAATATGGAGGTGGATTCGGAAATGTAAATTATATTGAGATTCCAAAGGAGTTAACCGGTGTAAAAGCCAGAATTATCATATTGATCGGAAAGTTTTTTCCAACCGGTGCACATAAAGTTGGAGCTACATTCGGCCCGCTGGTTGAAAAACTTGTCACTGGCCGTTTTGATCCGACCAGACAAAAAGCACTGTGGCCATCCACCGGGAATTATTGTCGTGGAGGCGCCTACGATTCCTACTTACTTGGTTGTGATTCCATAGCTGTGTTACCAGAGGGTATGTCAAAAGAAAGATTCGATTGGTTGCATAAAGTCGGGGCGGAAGTATTTGCAACTCCAGGTAGTGAAAGCAATGTGAAAGAAATTTATGATAAGGTTAAAGAATTGAAAGCAGAACGAGGAGATGAAATTGTAAACTTGAATCAATTCGAAGAAATTGGCAATGCTCTGTGGCATTATGCAGTTACCGGACCGGCCATGGAAGAAGTTTTTAATTCTGAAAAAACTGAATCTAATCGTTTTAGTGGGCTTTTCCTAACGCAAGGATCAGCCGGAACATTAGGCAGCGCTGATTATCTCAGGGAAAAATTCCCACACTTAAAAGTTTGCGCAGGCGAAGCATTGCAATGCCCTACCCTTTTATACAACGGATATGGCGCTCATCGAATTGAGGGAATTGGCGACAAACATGTGCCGTGGATCCATAACATAAAAAATATGGATGTTGTAGCAGGAATTGATGATGAACCCAATATGCGGATTATGCGACTATTCAATGAACCAGCAGGAAAAGAATTTTTAATCAAGGAAGCAGGTGTTGAAAAAGAACTGGTTAATAAACTTGATCTGTTTGGAATATCCTCCATTGCTAATTTAATGGGATCGATAAAGCTTGCTAAATACTACGAAATGAACGAAAATGACGTAGTAATTACAGTTGCAACAGACTCTATGGATATGTATCAATCGCGTATAGCTGAAGAAAATAAACGACTTGGGAAATTTGATAACAAAAAAGCTGCTGTTACATTTGAGGCGGACTTATGCGGACTTGGAATAGATCATATGATTGAAATGACCTATTATGAGAAGCTCCGGATGCACAACCTGAAATATTTCACATGGATTGAACAGCAGGGAAAAACAGTTGAGGAACTGGATGACCAGTGGTATGATGAAAATTACTGGAAATCTCAGTACGCAAAAGTGGATGAATGGGATGAGGAGATCATGGAATTCAATGAAAAAACCGGACTATTGAAAGACTATGAATAACAAATTCTTATATAAGTGCATTTCTTGCGGCAAGAAATATCCTGATCATGATTTGATATACCTCTGTCCCGAATGTGAAAGTAAATATCCCAAAAACCCTCCAAAAGGAATATTAAAAATCTTGTATCCGTATGAAGAACTAAAAAATAAAGATTATGATTTTTCGAAATTAATCAAAAACAATTACCTGGATTTACTTCCGATCAAATCATTAGAAAGTCTCCCTGAACTTCAAATTGGTAATACTCCCTTGTATCATCAGCAGGTTCGTTTTGGCGACAAATCAACTATTGAAATATACCTGAAAGATGATTCCCAAAATCCAACTTTCTCTTTTAAGGATAGAGCATCTGCAATTGTTTCTGCTTCTGCTGAAGAGCATGATTTGAAAATCATAGTAACTGCTTCCACAGGAAATGCGGGATCATCTATGGCGGGGATATGTGCAGCTCAAGGACAGAAAGCTATAGTCATTGTTCCTGCCAATGCTCCCATTGCAAAACTTACCCAGATTATTATGTATGGCGCTACAATTGTGCCCATTAAAGGAACCTATGATGATGCGTTTGATTTAAGTGTGAAAGCTTCAAAAGAATATGGATGGTATAACCGAAACACAGCTTATAATCCACTCACAATCGAAGGCAAAAAAACTGTTTCATTTGAGTTGTTTGAACAATTGGATGAAACAATCCCCGACAATATTTTCGTTCCGGTTGGCGACGGGGTTATAATCTCAGGTGTTTACAAAGGATTTGAAGATATGCTTAAACTTGGGATCATAGAAAATATTCCCAAAATTGTCGCAGTTCAGGCTGATGGAAGTGACAATCTTGTTAGAAATTTAGACAATAAAAAATTTGAAGTCAGATCAAGCAATACAGTTGCTGATTCTATTTCTGTGGACTATCCACGAAATTTTTACATGGTTCGGGATTACTTGAAAAAATACAATGGTGAATGGATTACGGTTACCGATGATGAAATTATAAAAGCATCAGGCTCCCTTGCAAAAACAACCGGTCTGTTTGCTGAACCTGCCGCTGCTGCGGCTTATGCAGGAATTATTAAATGTTCCCAGTCAAACAGAATTAAACCAAACAGTAAAAATGTTGTTCTTCTAACAGGGAGTGGATTAAAAGATATTCAAGCACTAAAGGACAACCTCTTTATACCAGCTCCTATTGATCCAGATCTAAAAAGCATGGAGAAGTTAATCAATTATTAAAGCTATGTCCGACAGAACATTGGTATACTTATTTGCAACAATTGTTTTACTTCATATTGTAATTGGTTTTGCCTCGGTAATGTGGAAAATGAGAAAGAAAAAATAAATCATGAATTCATGAATTGATAGCAGTTTTAACTATAACAAAATCTCTTCAGCTATGGAAAACAAAAATGAAGTTTCGATCCAAAAAAAACTTACAATCCTTCAGATTTTAACACATGGACTGGATAAAACCATTGGTCTCAACAAGGACGGTGAATACTTTAATAAAGAATATTTGGAAACCTGATATTTTATTTGCTACTGGTACTGGATATTTTACCAATTATTTACTTTTTGGTATTTCAGAAAATGAAAATTAAGGTAACCGAGCAAATTAGTACAAATCAGGAATAAATTTGGTACTTTATAAATATTAACCATTCTGGATTTTTCCGAACCGCCATTCGCATAGTTGTTTAAAGCGGTTCATAACATTTGCCGTAACCCGGTTATGGATCATTCTCCAGATTTTTACTATTAAATGTTTTCTGGTCAGGTTTTTTCTGCCAAAAAAATCAAAACCAACGCCCATGAAAAGTTGAGTTTGCTCTTTTTCATTTTGTCCTGCTATGGACGATCGTACATACATAGAAAAAAATCCTATGGGATAACCGCCGCTACATTTGTATAAAAGGTAACGGGCATTATCTAATTCACTGGAATCAGGTACCTGTTGAATTTTTTGTGCATTCAGGTTGAATAAGGGAATAAAATTAAAACCAAAAAATCCGTTTTTAATCCCAAAGGGGTACTTGCTGAACCCAAATGGTAATATTTGGATGTTTTCTATTTTTTCATCTTTTCTGTCAACTTTAGCAATATTATTTGGCCAACAGGTCGAGTCACCATTCCAGTTTAGTAACTCTTCAAAAACGTAATTTGCAGGAGCATCAATACCAATTTTGTGAAGGTTAAAAATTGAATATTGGCCCGTATCCATCCCGATCCTTTGCAAAATACGCTGCCTGTAGTTTAAAGTATCCTCAGTAGTTTTTAACTTTAACCATGTTAGATATTCCGGTTTATTCAACAAAAAAAACCTGATATCCGAAAAAATGCTTTTACTCCTATTTGGGGGCTTTTTAATAATCGATCTGTTTTGAAATTTTATTTGATATCTCCATTATAAAAACAACCATCTCTAATTCAATAATAAATCCAAATGAGTTTGTAAATTTACTGACACAACTGAAGCAGTAGATACAAAGATAAGAATTACCTTATATCAAAATATCCAATCTGTAAATAATTTGTAAACACATCCAGGAAATCAATTTAATGAGAGATTTACTATTTTATTAGATTGCTGTTATCTTTGTATAAAATTATTTCATTGAATAAACTAAGAGACTGTTTAAATATCATCCTTCAGTTTTTTTATACGTCTCTTATTGTGCAAATAATTACTATAAAGCACTATGTAATGTGCAATATTATATTATATTTGCACTGTATAATTAGCAATATAATTATGGATGAATTAATTGAAATATATCAAGAGCTTCTTAATAAGGCAAATACGCGTTTTGTAAGATATTTGTATCATGAGATTGACTGGGAATCACGTTTGATTGCTATTACCGGTGCAAGGGGTGTTGGGAAAACAACTCTTTTATTGCAGTATGTAAAATTGACATAGTATTGGAAAGCAAAGTCTTTATATCTCATCTGACAATATTTATTTCTCAAAGAACAGCTTATTTTCTCTTGCCGGGTTATTTTATAAATATGGAGGTAAGCATTTGCTGATTGATGAAGTTCATAAATATAAAAACTGGTCGCAGGAGATAAAAAACATTTATGACAGTTACCCTGATTTGCAGATTGTCTTCACAGGAAGTTCAATTCTTGATCTGTATAAAGGATTTGGCGATCTGAGCCGTCGAACATTGATTTATAACCTTGAGGGTTTATCATTTCGCGAATTTCTTTTGTTTGAAGAAAGAATAGAAACAGGTCAAATTGATCTGAACCGGATTGTGTCAGGTGATCTCAGGATTGAGTTGGAAAAGCCTTTACTGAAATTTAAAAAATACCTTGAATATGGCTATTATCCTTTTTATAAAGAGGGGCATTTTAAAGTGAGGTTGAATTCAATTATAAATGCCGTTTTGGAAGTAGATATCCCAAAATATATGGAGATGAGGCCGGCTACAATAGATAAACTAAAAATGCTCCTTCAGATAATTACAGAAAGTGCACCATTTAAACCCAATATTTCTAAAATAGCCGAAATGATGCAAGTTTCCAGGAATGTTCTTCCTGATTATTTTTCATATCTCGAAAGGGCAAAAATGATAATATTGTTAAAAGCAGATACCAAAGGGATTAGGGCATTAGGAAAACCGGACAAAGTTTATCTTAATAATCCGAATTTGATGTATGTCCTTTCACCTGACAAACGAAGTCTCGGAAGTATAAGGGAAGTATTTTTTGTTAATCAGGTCTCTGCTAAACACAACTGCACTTTGCCTTCTGAAGGAGATTTTCTAATTGATGGTAAATATCTGTTTGAAGTTGGAGGCAAAAATAAAACTCAAAAACAAATCACAGGATTACAAAATGCTTTCGTCGTTAAAGATGATATAGAATACGGGTATGGAAATATAATTCCGTTATGGTATTTCGGATTATTTTATTAGTTGAGTAATTGTTTATCAATTTCTTAATAATTATCCGATTACTACTCCATAATCCATTTCCATACAGGTTTTAGTATAATTTGCAAGCCATTAATTGTAAGTTTGTCATCTTCGTCCATTGTAAGCATAAGGCCTTCGTGCAAACCAAAAAACTGCATTGCCTCTAACAAGCCATTAAATTCCCTTGCTTTATTATCGGAATTAAGATTATAACAAACCTGAATAACCAAATTTAGGAATTGTAAAAAGCAAAAAACTGTCCTCAAGAAACGACATGTATTCAATGACTGTAGATGTTGCCCCTAGGTTAAACATTTTGCGAAGTGATTGAAAAGAAAATGTTTTACCTATCATGATAATTTGTTTGCTGCTACCAAACAAACATGTTTGTTTCCAGCCAACAAATTGAATTAACTCAGTTGACAAAGAACAAATAACGAGTAATTTTTTTCTATCGTGCACAAAGCCTGAGGGCAGGCCTTGTGTGTAGTTGACTTGTGCCATTTATTAAATATATAATGACAAAGCCTGTTTTTATTAGGAATTTAATCACAAAGGCCGCCAATATTTGGCGGCCTTATTTCGGGTGGAAGACCGGATTTGAACCGGCGACCCCTAGAACCACAATCTAGTGCTCTAACCTACTGAGCTACATCCACCATTTTGGGATTGCAAATTTACTAATATTTTTATTTATTAAAGCAAAGAAATTTTCACTACTATTGCATTCATAAATATAAATATTAACATATATGAAAAGAGCGTCTACATTCTTCTTAACTGTCACACTGTTAGGTAGTTTATCTTTTTTCTTATTATCAGGTTTTTCAAATCCATCAAGTAAAAATACTAAGGCCACCAGCGGAGGTGAAATTAGTTTTACTGTAAGAACTGTAACCCAAAATGGAAACTATGCACCCAGGCATGTACTGGCCATTTGGGTTGAAGATTTAAACGGATTTGTAAAAACGCGAAAGGCCATGGCCAATCAGCGGAAACAATACTTATATACCTGGAAAGCTTCCTCTAATTATAATGTGGTGGATGCCATCACAGGTTCAACCTTAACAAGCCATCAAACTCATACAGTTACATGGGATTGCACCGATCTTGACGGAGAAATTGTTCCTGACGGAGATTATGTAATTTGGGTTGAGTTTACTGAGAAACATGCACAAGGTCCATTATACACCCTCACATTCACTAAAGGGCCGGATCCTCAAACTATGACTCCACCAGACGAAACATATTTTAAAGATATTGAATTTGAATTTACTCCGTTTGTTGCTGAATTTACAGCAGATATCACTGATATTTGCCAATGGGACCAAGTTACATTTACTGACCAATCAGTAAATGCAACATCATGGGAATGGGATTTCGGAGAAGGTGCAACGCCTGCAACCTCAACTACTCAGGGTCCACATTCCGTCTACTATACCACACCCGGAGTAAAGACAGTTTCTTTAACAATTAATGGTTCGCTTACCGAAACCAAAGAAAACCTTATTTCGGTTTCAGTTATCCCAGAGGCAGATTTTTCATTTGGAGGGAATGGATTAACAGTTGAGTTTACCAATAACTCAGCCAATGCAACAAGCTACTTATGGGATTTTGGAGATGGCAATACCGGTACAGATAATAATCCAACTCACACATATGCAACAGCAGGTACATACACAGTTACCTTAACAGCCACCTATTTGAATTGTGAGGATGAAGTATCACATGATGTAATGGTTCCGCTTACTGATATAAATGAACAAATCGATAATAACGATTTCAGTATCTTCCCGAATCCGAATAATGGAATATTTAATATCAAATTCGATAATAATTTTATTCCTGAAAAAATTCAGGTATTTGATCACTCGGGCAGAAACATTTTTAAATTGGATTTATTTGAATCAGAAACAGCCCAGATCGCCGTTGATTTGTATAATGCCGGGAGCGGTATCTATTACTTAAAAATTGTTTCGCAAGGGAAGTCGGTTACAGAAAAGATCATTATAAAATAATCGGCCGGTTTAATCGTACCAATTATCTTTATCTCAATATAAATCCCAGTGACATTCGAAGCATAAACCATCTTTCCAGCCTCCATCAGGATCATTGGGATGTACAAACTCCAGTTCATCATATATTGATCCAATCTGCAAAGTATCAGGAACACCTTGAGCAATAATACTGTGGCATAAATTACAATCCATTGAAATCACCCTACCTTCATTGGTGCTGTGTTTATCATTATGACATCTGAAACAACCGTTAAATTCCAGGTGTCCGATATTATTATAATAAGCTTTCCAACTGACTTTCATTTCAGGAAAAATATTCAATTTAAACTCTTCCTGAATGCCGGCAATGGCTTGTTCGACCAGTTCATAATTTTCATTATATAAATCCTCATAGTTTGCGGAATAGTAGTCTTTTATTTCGCTATCAATGAATTGCATAGCACTATCAGTGGTTGTAAACTCCTCTGCTAAAATTCCCATTGCAAGCAATTTTATTTCAGGAAGTTCTTTTGGGATCATACCAGCCGTGATGGCATCGTTAACAAATTTAAACGGTGTTTGGTAATCATGTGATGGGCGATTGTGGCAATCCATACAATCCATTTCCCTTATTTCCAGTCCGGCCAGTTCTTCTTCCGAAAGTTTATTTCCCTCATCTTTAAATACATAAACTTCCCCAGTTTTATTATTAGTGTAACGAACCCATGGTAAATTTTGCTGAACGGAGTCGGTGGCAACATACTCCACCTTCACATCTGGATTAATATGCCAGTGGATACCTTCCTGCAATCCTAAGGCACTGTATGCAGGTCCTGTTTTCATTTGCAGACTTATATCCCATTCAGTATTTTCTTCATCTGGCAAATAATGTTTATTCATCACTAACTGACGGGCATAAAATTTCTCTGGCCAATGGCATTCTTCACAGGTTTCCCGGGCAGGTCGCAAATTCCGGATGGGTGTAGGTATTGGTTTTGGATAAATTCCCATTGTAACGGCATACACCTGGTAAAGACCCGATAACTTGGATCGCATATACCAGTCTGCCCCTGAACCAACATGGCATTCTACACAGGCAACTCTGGCATGCGATGAATTTTGAAACGCAACATATTCCGGTTTCATAACTTTATGGCAAATAGTACCGCAAAATTCTACCGACTCAGAATAATGGAATGCTTCATAACTTCCAACGGCCGACAGGAATAAAAAGAAAATCGTACCTACTCCAAATATTAAGGTTGCATTGCGGGTTCTTCTATCATTAAAATCAAACTTCGGCCACTCTCTAATAACTTTGGTCTTTCGTTTTTTATCCATCCTGCTCTTTCGGATCATTCCAATTGGAATAAGAATTAATCCGATCACAAGAAATACCGGTAGTACTATAAACATGAAAAGCCCTAAATAGGATCCGCCTTCCTCATAAAACAATGAAATAACAAATAAAAACACGATCATTGAAAGACTGATCATTGCTATAGTTGCTCCAACAGCAGATAACCAATTGTAGGATGATGAAGGTAATTTAAATTTTCTCATTGAAATAAATTTTCTTTTAAAATAACCTTTTAAAATTTAATTAGATTTATTTTAAATAGATTTTATATGGCAATTTTATGTGTCTGTGGAAAAGTATTTTGATATCCGGTTGATTTAGTATCCTTTCCTTCATTGGTTAACGCCCTTATTAATGCTTCTTTAAATGACAAAAGCTTTATATTTAAATACTTTTTGATATCACCGTTCTGGCATAAAACTTCATTTTTACAACTTACCAAAAGTGCTCTGGTCAATGGTGAAGGGACATGTGTCAGTAGGCTTGCTATAAACCCATAAATTGAAGTGCTATTTACCAATCCTCTAAAATAATATCGCTTTTTTCCCAGCAGATCAGACATCACTCGTAACATTTTTTGATAAGTAATAATTTCGTTTCCTCCAATATCAAATTCCTTTCCGGTTGTTTCGTCAATTTCCATTGTACCAACAAGATATTGTATAACTCCACGAATGGAAATTGGTTGACTTTGGGTTCTTGCCCATTTTGGTAAAATAAATATCGGGGTATTTTCGACAAGATTTTTCAAAATCTCAAAAGATGCGCTTCCAGATCCTATTATCATTGCAGCCCTTAAGACTGTAACCGGAATTGTACCATTGGATAACTCTTGTGCTACCTTTATTCTGTTTTCAAGATGTGAGGATAGCCCTTTATTGGTATTTCCTAAACCTCCCAGGTAAATAATTCGAGTGATGTTTTGCTTTTCAGCTGCAATTCTGAAATTTGTTGCTGCTTTTATATCTACCTTTTCGAATTTATTTTTACCTAAAAGTAATGAATGGATTAAATAATATGCAGTATGGATTCCTTTTAATGCTTTCAATAAATCTGCAGTATTCAGGGCATCACCTACAGATATTTCAACATCGGGCCATCTTGCTTTTAACTCAGGAGATTCTTTTCTCACCAATATTCGAAGCTGATACCCACGTTCAATTAATTCAGGCACCAATCTACCTCCAATATAGCCATTTGCACCGGTAACCAAAATCTTTCCCAGTTCCGGTTGAGGTTTTGTTGGCAGATCAGAACATAATAAATTATTGAGATTAGATACCATATTTGAGGGATTATTCAAGAAATCCACCTTGCAGGTCTTGATCATCAAAACACATCAGAAATATTAAGCAGTACTTATGATGTAATTACTCTTGATGATATTTGTTTCAAATGTGTTTAGTCTGGCATTTTTTAACATGATGATTTCAAGACTTAGTTTTTTTTCATCTTTTTCAACAATACTCTTCCATCAGTAGACAATTCGACAGTACACAGGCTTGAAAAAATTACATCGATAAGCCTGATCTGTTCCTGCTTGGCATAAATTTCCTTTTCTTTATTCATTTTTTACCAGGTTTAAGTTTGCATAAGGCAGGACTAAAACTCCTGTAACATCAAATCAATTTTTATTAATACCGGATTCTTTAAACTGTCGCAAATAACCTGCCTGAAAGTAATGAACCAAAAGTAGATATTTATTAGTTATGTACCTGCATTTGAAAGCTGGCATTATTCGGCCATTTCACAGGAATGAACTGCCATTTGGAAAGGTGTATTCTGTATATATATTGATATATGTCAATATTAATTTGTACATTTGTTTTCATGACAAAAATATTGTCGTTTAATATTCTTTAGACCATGAACTTAAAAGATGAAACAAAATGTAAAGACTGTATGGATTGTGGATTTAAATCACCCATGTTTAACCATCTTACTAAAACTGAACTTAAACTTATAAACCAGCATCGTTTCGAAGTTAAGTTTAAAAAGGGTGAGACTATAAGGAAACAGGGTACTTTCCTCTCACATGTAATTTCTTTAAACAGCGGATTAGCCAAGCTATATATAGAGGGATTGGATGACAAAGACTTGATTTTAAGAATTATTAAACCTTCACAGTTTATTGGCGGTCCCGGTATGTATTACGACCAGCGGCATCATTACAGTGTTGCAGCATTGGTAGAGACAAGCGCATGTTTTATAGATATGAAAATTCTCAAAGAGATCATTCAAACAAATGCTGCTTTTGCTTCAGAATTTATGAGAGAGTTTAGTGTTAATATGCTTTTAACTTATGACAGGCTTATCAGCCTAACTCAAAAGCAAATTCCGGGCAGGATGGCAGATGCTTTGATTTATCTTTCCAAAAAAATATTTAATAGTAAAACAATAGAAGGAATGCTTTCCAATCAGGACCTGGCCGATTTAACAAGCATGTCAAAAGACAGCGCTGTTAAAATTCTCAGGGAGTTTAAAAATGAAAGTATTCTTGAAATTAAAAAAAATTCCATAGAAATTGTTAACATGGATGCCCTTCAAAATATCAGCAATATTGGCTAGGTTATTTCAGTATCTAATAAGAGAATGATTCAACATTAGGGTAAGCATCTTTTAATGCCACCCTGTAAACATGCTGATAAAATTCTTGGTTGGACTATGGCCGATTGTACAAAAATAAATATGAACAACCATAAAAATAGATGATATAAAACCAATAAAAATATGGAGTAGGCCTGTTAGGTGAATTCCACTAAATCCAAACACACGGGGAATGATAATTTCAGGAAATAACAATGCCAGTCCTGTAATAATTAATACTGGCATAAATAAATACATTACAAAAATATAACTTAATTTTTGAAGTGGATTAAATTTCCGGTATTTTGTAACAGCAAAAGGATGCGGCGCTTTTATAAATATTCCATAGGAATAAAACCAGATCTGCATTTTTAAGCGTCGCACAAATCCATGTTTATTGACTTTATAAAACTTGCCATTAGGAGTAACCCAATTAAGGATTACAAACAATAAATAAGCTGCTGTTATTGTTATCCCGGCGATATTATGCAAAGTTACCGCAACATCAAACCTGAACAAACCGAACCCATAGCCTGAATACTGTAAACATAGACCTGTACAGATCAACATTAAAAACATCAATGCATTCAGCCAGTGCCAAATCCTTAACCAAACCGGGTATAAATATAGTTTATCTGCCATTCTATTTTTTTATTATTCTTAAAATTCCGTGACCAAAAATTACGAGTAAAACCAAACCAAAGATTACAAAGCTGGCAATATTCAAATAAATATTTCTATTAGCTCCAATTATGTACGATTCATTTAATATCGCCGCATTAAAAAATCCAAGCTTATTTCTCCTTTCTAAGGATTGAAATTTATACAGAGAAGCCATTAATAAGGAATTTTGTGAATGACATTCAACGCAAAGTTTAACGGCTTTATCCTTGGTTTGTACATTGTGGGCTACAAGTATAGAATCATTTATCTCAGTGTGACATTCTATGCATCTTACGCTGGCGAAGTGAAGTGCCTGATTTGGAAGCCACTCGTGTGATACCAGTACATTAGGATTCATATTGTCAGATAATAACTGGTATTTACCAATATCGGCATGACAACTTAAACATATATTGTTATCGTAAATTATTGTCTGCTTAATATTTTCATTTGTACGTGCATTGATCTTATAGGTATGAGGATCATGACACATCCAGCAAGTAAAATCTTCACTGTGTTTGGTTGAATGAACACTTCTGTGGAATTCCTCATCCATCTGTTCAAAATGATATTGGGCATACTCTTCATCACCACCATGACAATCAAGGCATGAAGGCTTTTCCTCCATGCGTAGTTCTCCTGCATGAGGGAACGTTCTGTAATCATATGAATGGCAATCCAGGCAGCCAAAATTCCAATGATTCGATTCGTAATATTTAACAGAATCAATAATAAAATACGGATTCATCCTTTTTTTAACTTCTCGTTCGAGATATTCATTATAAAAATGAAAGGTTTTATGACCATGACATTTAAAACATTGATGATTATCCTCTGCATAATCATACACTCTTTCTTCTAAATCTTCCTGTGAAAGAACATTGATACTAAAAGTCATAAAAAGAAAGGAAACTAAAATAAGTAATTTGAATGGAGATACCATTGCTATCATATTATGTTATTAATTATTTTCAAATAAAAAAGAGGTTGTCTCAAAAGTCTTAGAGTTACTTAGCGATTACCTTTGAGTGCCTTTGTGGTAAAATCCTTAAAAGCTGAACCACAAAGATCACGAAGGATGCACAAAGGTTACACAAAGTAATTTTAAAATTATTTTAAATTTTTGAGATAGCCTCCAGCTACTCACTTATAATAAAGAAAATTCATTACTATATTATTCATTCACTATTCAAACTCATCAAAAATATTGGTTTCAAAAGTATATATTTCATATTAAAACACAAAAAAATTGTGTAAAAACCCTGCTATTTTTATTTGAATACAAATAATGGATATTAAGAACAAAAAACTTCCATTTTATATAACCACATAAAATGGAAGTTTTTTAAATTTCATAAATTAACTTATTGAGTTAGAATCCCCATAAACGGGTGATATTAAATCCAATATGGTAACTACTTATTAAATTCGCATCGTTTTGATTGAGCATAACATTGTACTGAGGCACGATGAGCGTAGCAGTACCTGCAAAAATTTGGAAAGCGTGAGTTGCTGTTGTGATTTCCCATCCAATACCAAAATTTGATTTGGGAGGATTATAGATCTCACTCCATTCTTTGATCCCCTCAGCCTTTAATGGTAAATCATAGTTTATAATAAAGGTCGACTGCTCAGTGATCTTAAATCGAGCCAAAAAATGTAGCGCAATCTTATCATGTTCAGTTGTTCCAACATAATTTAATGAAGCATATTCCAGTGAATCAGCAATATTGAAATGAGTAAAGCTTCCGCCAACAGAAAGCGTAAACCTTTCACAAAATTTCCGGGTTATCAGTAGTTGATTAAAAAATGCGTAACGATGAGAGAATTTATAATTGACCCCAAAGTCACTATCTTTACTTGCATTGATCGAAAAGTTATGATAACAGGTAATCGTTACAGGAACTTCATTTTTTCTGGATTGCTGAAGAATATTTATTTTCAGACCAAGATCCTGTAGTTTATAATTCCTGGTGGTCCCAATTCCGATCTGCAGCCAGTTTGTAATTGAATAGTTTAAACCCAATCGTGTATTGGCTGATCCCATTATTCCCCATATATCAGAAATACCGTTTTCCACACTACCTAAACTATGCTGGATAACTAATTCAAGAGTTTTGGATGCAGGTATAATACTGGTTTGATTTTCGATCAGGTATCCACTATTATAAGAATTCCTGACAGGTTTAGCACCCTGTGCCATAAAATAACCAAACAAACTTTCATTTTTGTTTTCCTTTTTTTCTTTTTTCTCTTTCTCCCCCTGACCAATTAAAAGAAATGGAACGATCAAGAATATTGCAAATATTGATATGATTTTATTTTTCATAATATTTTGTTTTTCATTGTTTAACCATTCCATTAATTATCTTCTGCTCCTTGTTCAATCCATAGCAAAACAAAGGCTGCCTCATTTTCTGTATATTTCTGCTTTGGAGGTGTGGAGTGCGAATTATTTACTGCAGGGCTTGCATATGTGTAAATTTCACTATCTGCAGGACTACCCGTATTTACCAAACCCATGTTTGTAATACTATTATATGCATTGTCAGGGGTTAGATCAGGATCAGTACTATTTGTTTTATGACAAAGGGTACACTTATCACCGGAAGTAAAAATAGGTACAATCTGATCATTAAAACTAATTGTTTCTCCAGGATCAGGTGGAGGTGATTGCGGTTCAGGTTCAACAAAATCATATTCGCAAGAAGCAAATATTGTTACACAAAAGAGTATCAATAAAACCTGATAAATCCATTTTGTTTTCATCTTTTTTTTGATTTAAAATTTGGCTGCTAAAAAAAAATAAGAAAAAGGCTCAAATTTTCATATAAAGCCTTTTTTTGTTTTTTATGATTTAAAAATATTAATCACCAAGCGCTTCCAGTGAATTGTTCAGAAGTGCTTTTGCATATTTAATATTGTGTATTCCACCACTTCTGTCTTCTTCAACAAACTTGAAGTTAAAGAAAGCGCCTGCTTCATCTGCACTTAAGTTAGCGGGGTTACTTGAACTTGCCAGTGTACCGTCATCACCTAACAGATATCCTGCAGAATCCGAGACAGCAAGGTCAATTAATTTGTAATGTAAGGCTTCCAGCATTTCGTGAACTTCTTCCTGAACTTCCTCTGTTGCATCAGCAATGCCTTCAGGGTGACATTCGGCAGCGTCACAACCTGCTTCCAGCAATTCCATGCCTCCATGATATTCATAGGCAACATTCATCACGTGTCCACCGGCTTGCTGTCCGTAAGCATCAGCCATGTGGCAGGTAACACATGCATCCTCAATATTTTTATGCATTGAGCTTGTATATGTCATGCTACCAGGCACTTCATATCCACCAAACCCACCTAATAAGTTTGCCATAGGTCCATGGTGTGGGCCATATCTCATGCTTGTAATTTCATAAATATCGGCACTACCAGGTACCGGCCATGGGGTCGTTACCCTTGATTGGTGGCAATTCGCACATAAATTACCTTTTTCAAAATCTTCTGTTACGGCCTTCCCTCCTGTATGCCAGAAGTTAACTTCATCAGTATATGTCAGCGCCCAATCTGCAGGAGTATACTCATTATGAATCCAGTGACATGTATAACAGTTTATCGGGTTCGGATTTGAAATGGATGCAGCTGTAACTTGTTCACCTGTCTCCATCCTTTCCAGGAATCCCTGGCTGGTATGACAAGGAGCGCAATCAATTCCGTTCCTCTCAAAATTACCACCTGTTGCATGAATTGAATGCTCCCACTGGTTTATTTTCGCAAACATTACCTGTGAATTGTCATGACATAGAATACATGAGGCTGTACCATCATCTCCATTGATACCATCTTCACCATCCTGACCATCTGCACCATTTGTTCCTGGAGCACCTTCTTTTGTGCAAGAGGCAAATACTAACATAGCGCCAAATAAAATGGCACTTAACAAATAGAATAAATTTACTTTCTTCATAGTATAGAATTTTAATGTTGTTTTTCGATTCACAATAAGTACGAAATATAACAAACCTCACACAATTACTAATAATTGTAAAAATAACTTTCGTTTCATCTTTTATGTTTTATTATATTCGGGACGAAAATAAATAAAAAAAGACTCCGATTACCATCCGAAGCCTTTTTTATTTTATTCGATTTAAATTTTATTCAGCAAGAGCTTCAATCGAATTGGTCAAAAGCGCTTTTGCATAATTATAATTATGTATTCCATGACTTTTGTCTTCTCGTACCATATTAAAATTTAATACTCCCCCTGCCTGATCGGCTGTCATTTCCTGAGGGATAGCATGGTAAGTAGAATCCAAAACACCTTGGGTTGTCAAGAGGCCAAATAGTTCATCCAGTAGGGCACCAATTTCTGTTTTAGTATCTTCGATTTTTGTTTCAAGTGCATCTGGATCAGTATGACAATCAATACAACCAGCAGAATTTACTACATCATGCCCATGATATGCATAGGTCATGCTCATATTGTGTCCTCCTGCTTGTACGCCATACGCAGTTGCAAGGTGACAGGTAATACATGAGTTTTCTACATTAGTAGAGTGAAAAGAGGCAGGAGTGTATGCTAAACTGCCATCCACTTCGTAACCACCAGCTCCAGCAATAACATTTGCTACCGGACCATGATGGGCTCCCCAGTATGGTGAACCAATGGTTACATTGTCGCCACCAGGAACAGGAAACGGATTAGGAATAAAAGATTGATGACAGTTTGCACAGAGATTACCAGTGCCAAGGTCAACTTCAGCTTTACCTGCAGGATGCCACAAAGTAACTGGATCTGTGTAAGTGATTGCCCAATCTGCCGGGGTATACTCATTATGAATCCAGTGACATGTGTAACAGTTTATCGGGTTCGGATTTGAAATGGATGCAGCTGTAACTTGTTCACCTGTTTCCATCCTTTCCAGGAATCCCTGGCTGGTATGACAAGGTGCACAAGAAGTACCGTTCCTTTCAAAATTACCACCTGTTGCATGAATTGAAGATTCCCACTGGTTAATCTTTGCGAACATTACCTGTGTATTGTCATGACACAGAATGCATGAGGCTGTACCATCATCTCCGTTGATTCCATCTTCTCCATCAGCACCATCTTGACCATCTGTTCCAGGAGCACCTTCTTTTGTACAAGAGGCAAATACTAACATAGCGCCAAATAAAATAGCACTTAACAAATAGAATAAATTTACTTTCTTCATAGTATAAAATTTTAATATTGTTTTTCGATTCACAATAATACGAAACATATATTCATCTACATATTTTTACCTAATGATTATTTCGTAATAAATAATTGATATATAAACTTACTATTCTTGATATATATCATTTTTTTACCGACTTTTGTCTCTAATACATATTTAAAGATGGCCATATTTATTAAAACTTCAAATTGTTCTGTATGTAATCTAAAGATGAATTTATTTCGTTTTTTAGATAAGGAACAACTAGCTTATATAAATAAAACAAGGCATGAAGTTAAATTCCACAAAGGGGAAACAATTTTTAAACAAGGGGGTCCTTTAACTCACATTGCATGCCTAACCAGTGGTAATGCTAAAGTATATATTGAAAGCCATCTAAATAAAAATACGATATTAAAAATTCTAAAGCCTTCTGAACTGGTGGGAGGTCCTGGATTTTATGTTGACTACAGGCATCATTTTTCGGTTTCGGCATTAACTGAATCAACAGCTTG
This sequence comes from Bacteroidales bacterium, assembly GCA_030596605.1. Taxonomy (GTDB): domain Bacteria; phylum Bacteroidota; class Bacteroidia; order Bacteroidales; family JAADJA01; genus JAADJA01. Next base: position 1,707 of record JAUVJI010000040.1, on the reverse strand, counting down.
TTTCATTGATGTTCATGTATTTGAGGAGATGATTAAAATTAACACGAGTTTTGCAATGGAATTCATAAAATATCTGAATAATATTACCATTAAACTTTATGACAAGCTGATAAGCCTTACCCATAAACAAATGCACGGAAGAATTTCAGATACCTTGCTTTACCTTTCAAAAGAGATTTATAACAGCAATACATTTCAAACCATGCTGTCAAGGCAGGATTTAGCTGATTTATCAGCGATGACCAAGGAAAGCGCCATCAGGATATTGAAAGAATTCAAGGACGAAGGAATTATTGATTTTTCAACAAATAATTTTAACATTCTGAAAGAAGATGTTCTGTTAAATATTAGTAAAACGGGATAGGGCGCTTTGTGCTAATAAATCAATTTTTCCTAATCACCCAATCTATCAACCACATTAATAACAAATAGAACGGCATAATAACCGGATATAATAATAAGGCCATAAAAGTATAAACATGCCTTCCGGCTGCATCTTTACCGATGCTCGCATCAATAATACCATAGCTCAAAATGTATCCTATTAAAACTATTAACGGAACTAGGATACTACCAGTAATCATTACCCATGAAAACCTGGCGGAAGGATTTCTTTTTCTAAACAAATACATCAAAAGCAAATGGATCAACACAAGGACACCGGCAAAAATATAAGTTAACCCTTGAGGTCCAAAGGTCATTAAAGTCTTTGCAGTAGAAGATAATTCAGGGATGTAGGCCACATGGATCATTTCTGTTGGAATCCCTGAAAATTTCCATGTAGCGATTGTTTCCAAATCGCCTTGCAATGGATCGCCTAAGTTTGTTTCTAACTTCTTACCGAAATTTTTGGCATCTAAAGTTATCTCCAGTTCTCCAAAGGACTTCCAGTATTTTGCAGGTGCAAGAGCATAGCGAAAACTATATTCCGTCACCCAGTCACTCCTATCAGACCAACTTTCAGCGATATATTCAACCCTGATGGTATGAGTACCTTCTGACAAGTCTGTTTCAAAAAACTTTAGATTATTTACCGAAACATAAAATGTTGAAAATTTTGAATTATCAATTTCTACTTGACCATTACTTTCGTTTCCAGAGTCGAACAAGACACGAAAATCTTCAAAAAGGGTTCCCTCAAGATCTTCATAATATCGCGGTACCGGATTAAATGGTATTTCGGCATCATCCAGCCATACTTTGAAATCTGAACTATATTCCGATGCATAAAAAAGTAATGGGATTTGCACACCTGATTTGTTGGCCTTTATGTGATATTCAATGATAAATTGTGCAGTTTTAAAATCGCTATCTGGGATTATTAGGATATTTTCCTTTATGATGTCAACATACTGACTAATAAATGGTGAAGCGCCCAAAGTTCCTTCAGTTATAGGGGATGCCATGTTTGCCAATAATTTCATATTTATTAGCACTAGAAAAATCAATATTATTCTAATTTTCATTTTGATAATTGCGTTTATAAAGAGCTAATGGCATATACACATATCGCACCAAACTAAATTGATCTAAATAAAAATTTAATATAATCTATTTTAGCCCGATTAATTCATAAACTCCAACATTCATTTTCTTAAACGACTAAGTATTAGTATGTCTTTGAGCCTGCACACATCCTTCCCTAATCAAAAACAACTAATACTAAGTCGGGGTTAACCTGCATAAATAAAGCACATTATAAAAATG
>JAUVJI010000198.1 GCA_030596605.1 Bacteroidales bacterium | reverse complement strand
TTGTTTTTGTGTTTTTGAGCATACACCTAAATAGGTGAAAAAACACGAGACCTGCAAGTGATTGCAGGTCTTATTTTTCAACAACTTATCGTTTACTATTAATAATTCCTTGCGGAATTAAGGTATCCAGTAAAATAAAGCTTTTTAACAAAAAATAGCTACTTTTACAATTTGTATGTTTATTGTAAAAAATATTGAAGTTTTTTGAATCAATTAAAGCATTTAAGATCATGTCAGAAAAAAATGGAAAAATTATTCTACGAGATTTTTAGCGACTTGCCAAGACAGGGGCCAGGCAGTGCTATCTCAACTTTAAAGGCTGCCAAATTAATTTCCCGGATATTTGACCATCCAAAAATATTAGATATTGGCTGTGGAACCGGAACTCAAACTATTGAGCTTATTAAGTATTTTGCTGGAACCGTCTATGCAATTGATAATAATCAGCCCTATCTGGATGTGCTATCTGCTGAAGCTTCGAGGCTGGGTTTTGAAGATAATCTGGTTTGTTTAAATGCAGATATGCTTCAACCTGGATTTGTAACCGGGAAGTTTGATCTGATCTGGGCTGAAGGTTCAATTTATATTGTAGGATTTGAAAAGGGACTTGACGCTTTCAAAATTCTTCTAAAACCAAAAGGATATATTGCAGTAACCGAATTGAGCTGGATAAAATCAAATCCTCCTGAAGAATTGAGTAAATTCTGGGAACAGGAATATCCGGCAATTAATAATATTCAATCTAATTTGAAAATAATTGAATCACTTGGTTATAAACTGATCGATCATTTTATTTTACCGGATTCGGCCTGGATGGATGACTATTATATTCCTCTCGAAGAAAGACTTGTTTTTCTTCGAGAAAAATATAGAATGGATGAAAAGGCCCAGGAAATGTTCGATTATGTTCAAAAAGAGATTGATGTCTTCCATAAATATTCCGAATACTACGGGTACGTTTTTTATGTCATGCAAAACAGTGCGTGATAGTTAGGGCTGTTCAATGCTATCAAATTTGTTGATAACATTTATTTGGTTTTTCTCTGTGTAACTCGGTGCTTCTCAGTGTAGCTCTGTGGTATAGCTGTTACACAAAGTTACTCAAAGTTTCCACAAAGCTTCACAAAGAAAAAACACTAATTTTTATATTGCGCTGGTATTTAATATCATATGCTTTTTTGCTGATTTTCATTATATTAGAATTGAACAGCCCTGGCTTTGCATAAGATCAAATGATTTTACAGATTGTTAAGAAACTTAAAATACATCAAAGTTTATTACGTTTGTACTTTGAAATAATGGTTGGATGCTACAAAGGTCTTATATCTTGATCATAATCTTTCTGGTTTTTTTCATGCAAAGCAATCTTTCGGCTCAGAGGATTAAAGGTGCAGTTATTGCAGGGATGAACCTTTCGCAGGTTGATGGTGACGAGATTTATGGTTTTAAAAAAGTTGGTTTGAATGTCGGTGCTTCTGCTATTCTCCCGATTGGTAAATGGTTTTCATTTAGTATTGAAACCATTTATAGCCAGAAAGGCTCAAAACAAGGAGAACAATATTATGACTCAGTTGAACTTGTACCTGATAGTATTGTGATCTGGACCGGAGCATACAAACTTAATCTCGATTACCTCGAAGTTCCTGTTCTTTTCCACTTTAATGATAGAAATATATTTTCTGCCGGTGTGGGGTTTTCATATGGAAGACTTGTAAATGTTAAAGAATACGAGCATGGCAGGAGGGTAACAACAACTTCTCTTAATAGTGGAGTTTACAAAAGGAGTGATTGGAATATTCTTTTTGATCTGCAATTCAGGTTGCACAAAAAAATCAGTAAGATCAAATTTAATATCCGGTACGCATATTCGATGAGTAAGCTCCGTACCCGGTATTATTTTAACTCAAAGGGTGAATATACCGGAACCCGGCACCAATATAATAATCTTTTCAGCTTCAGGGTAATTTATGTATTTAATGAAAAGCCACCACGTATTGTTGATCCGAATTAGATATTAATTAGGGTTTCAAACCTTTTAAAGGTTGGAAACCCTAATGTCATTTGAATCTTCCAAATCAATCAATGCATTAATGATCCTGGCTTTTTTAAAGAAATGCAAATCTTTAACCTTTATTTCCTTTTCAAAGATTTTTTTCTCGTTAATTAATTTCTCACGTTTTGTTCCGGGTAGGAGGGGGGTGGAAGGGGTGACCCAGTTTTTTCCGTCCCAGAAAATAATATTGGCGTAAGAAGTATCAGTTACATAACCATTTTTTACAATCAGCACATCATCGCAATCGCCCCGCTGTTTATACAATTCATTAATTTTTGACCTGTCGAAATATTTAAAGCTATAATCGATATCATTACATTCCACAACTTTTAGTAAAGAAATATTCTTTGGGGAATATGGCTCAAATTCGACTTTTTCTAATTCCTTTGAGTAAATGACACGGCATTTGTAAACCCTGTCATCCAGGTCAAGCGGCATTTTAATTATCTCTTCAAGTTTGACCTGCTTCCTGATACCAAATAATTCATACCGCGTCCGATTGAACCGGTCGTTGTGACATCCGATATTTTGAAGTTGCCTGTTTTGGACTTTTATGGTTTCAAAAAGGAAAGGGTTTCCCACCTTCAAGAGGTTGGAAACCCTTGTGGATTTAATCGATGATATATTTTTGAATTTTTTTTTCTTCATGATAAAAGTTATGAAAATCAATAAAATCCTGCCTGCTACCAAACCATTCGAAAACCTCTTCTCTGTTTAAGATAGTTTTTGAATCGCTTAATAACAATTGATAGGAGCTATTATTATATTTCGAAAAGTCGTTACAAATTTGGTGTTTTTCTGGATTAAAGTGAATGTAAAAGATAAGGTATTTTAGATAATCATCATCCTTAATTAATATTCTTCTAAAGTATTTAGTAAATAGACTTCCTGATCTATTTTCTTGCTTATTAATACTTAAAGCAAAAGATTGAAACATTCGTCTGAATTGTTTACTTACATCCTGTGTTTTGGGTTTGATAAGTAGATGAAAGTGATTTGGCAATAAGCAAAACGCATAGGTTGATACGTGTTCAGATAATAAATCAGAATACCTTTTTAAAAAATAGCTATAGTTAGGTTCTTTATAAAATAACAGACCACTATTATTTCCTCTGTTATAGATGTGATAATATTTATCTATTTCAAGAGGAGTTGTTATTTTGGGTGTTGGCATAACTATTTTTTTGTAAAGGTATTAAAAAGGGGGGATAGGGTTTCCAACCTTTCAAAGGTTTGAAACCCTATCCAATCGGCAAATAAACCTTATCAATCATCTCCTGGTATTCTTCTTCGCATTTACTGTAATAGGTAATTCCACCACCACTTTTAAAAATCAGATTGTCTTTTTGCTTTTCAATATATCGTATCATCACAGCGCTATCCAGTTTTTCACCATCAAAATATCCAAATATTCCGGTAAAATAACCCCGGTAATAACCTTCAGCCTCATGAATTATCTCCACTGTTTTTTTCTTGGGAGCCCCACTGATAGATCCCGCCGGTAATAATTCATAAATGATATCACCTATGGATTCATTCCAATTTGCCGGTAATTCGCCGCTAATTTCTGAACTGGTTTGCAACAGTTCCTTTTCGTGGGTTTTGATTTTTTCGATATAACGGAATTTTTCCACCTTCACCTTCTTCGAAACCATACTCAGGTCATTCCGGATCAGGTCAACGATGGTGTTGTGTTCCGAAATTTCTTTAATATTCTCCATCAGTCTTTTTTCGGCGTTTTTAATTGTGGCATCCATAGTACCCTTCATCGGATAAGAGGAAATAATATTTCCGTTAATCTTAATAAATGATTCAGGTGAAAAAACAACAAATTGATCTTTAAATTTCAATTTATACTTTGCCTTGCCATGGTCAAATATTTTATCTAATGTAAGATTTGTATTTAGGTTTGTTGGAAAAGTCAGGTTCAGCAAAAATGTGTCACCTCGGTTTATAGCCGATTTAACAATTTCAAAGGCTTTCTTGTAACGGACAAATTCAACGGGTTCCTTTTCAAAAACAAAATCAATTGTTTTCCTGTTTATATTCCGGTTGGAGAATTCAGGAATGGATATCCATATATTATTTTTTTTAAGCTCCTTAATTCGAAAAACCTCCGGTTTCTTCATATCAAAGTCAATAAGAAATACAAACGGAACTTTATCCCGTCCGTATTCATTCATGCTCAATATTGTATCTTTGACCGTTTTCATTCTGAAAGCAAAATTAAGAAAAGGATTTTTGGTTTTAACTTTAATTATTTTAGTCACTTCTTATGAAAGTTCTCATCATAGATAACTACGATTCTTTCACCTACAACCTGGTTCAAATTATTGAACAATCAGGATTGTGCGAATTAGAAGTGGTTTCCTATCATGATGCTAATGATGAATTGATTGAACAATTTGACAAGATTGTGATGTCGCCCGGACCGGGTATTCCTTCTGATTTTCCCAGGCTTGAGATGATTGTCAGGAAGTTTTATAAATCAAAAAGTTTTCTGGGCATTTGCCTGGGCCATGAAGCAATCGCACTTGCATTTGGTGGGACGATACATCATCTGGGCAGGGTATTCCATGGTGTGACTAAAAAAACTACACTAACCACACAGAAGAATTTTATTTTCGAAGGTATTCCAAATGAATTTGATGCCGGATTATATCATTCATGGGCGCTTGATGAACAATCTTTCCCTGATGAATTAATAGTTACAGCCCGGGCTGAAGATGATGTTATTATGGCGTTTTGTCATAAAGAATTTGATTTAACAGGATTTCAATTCCACCCTGAATCCATCATGACGAAATATGGAAAGCAAATAATAAGAAACTGGTTAATGGAACGCTGATGACACAGATAATGCAGATATTCACTGATATAAGAGACAGATTCTATGTAAAGCATAAAATTCGGATTATTTATATTCTATTTATTTAAATACAGAAATTTATTATTCACATTTGTTATATTTTAGTAATTTTAAAAGCACAAACATTAACATTGAAACCATTAATGGTGTACTTGAGAATTTATCTAACTTGTATCTTGGGCATTCTGTTTTCTTTCTGCTTTGCACAAAGTGAAATATTAATTGTCGGGAAAATAATTGATATAGAAACCGGATTACCTTTAATGAATGTAAACATTACCGTCGAAGAATTCTCGGTAGGTACATTTACATCTGAAGATGGAATATTTAATTTAGTTGTAAATGAGTTACCCGCAGTATTAAAAATATCCCATATAAGTTACGAAGATGAATTTTATCGGATTTCGGAAATACCTGTTTCGGAAATAATTATCCATCTAAAACCAAAAACAGTAATCCTTGATGAAGTAGTAGTTAGTGATGGAAAAATTGAAACTGTTTTTAAAGATGATAATTATTCGGTTTTAGATTATGAATTTTATGAGAAAAATTTACTTCTACTTGTATATCGTAACAACTTTTCAAAATCCGAATTAATTCTTTTAAATAATTCAAACGACACAATTGTAATACTGAATGATTTACCTGGTAAACCCAGGTCAATATATAAGGATTGTATGGGATATATCCATTTATTAAGCAAAGAGTTTGCCCATCAATTATTTATCACACAAAATCAAATAGAATTATTATATCCGGTATCAATAAATGAATTTGCTAAACTGATCTATCCTTGCGTTGCTCATTTAAATGATAAATATTACATCCATCTGTTTTATTATAATAATTTGATCATAGAATATCAGTATGTGGAAGAAGGAACAAAAGAAATGCAGCTATTAAGACGGATTATAGATTTGGAAAAGGTGGATCTGAAAAAATCAAATCCAATACATAGCGCCTTGTTAAATGTTCAGTATTTAAATCGTTTGGAAAATAACATTTTAAATTCGAGCAATGATATACCTGTCGAAATACAAATAAAAAGAATAAATGATTTACGAAACTTTGAGTATGAGGCACATTATCTTGACAAAATAATTTATACACCGGTATATGCACCTATGATAAAATTGATAGATACTTTGACTATTTTTAATCATCCGGAAAGCCAAATTGAATTTTATTCATATGATGACAGCCTGGTGAAAATTGTCCCTATTACTTATAATTCAATTAAAAGATGGGATGAACAGATCATTGCTGATGAAGATTCTTTTAAAGCATATGCTGTATTTAAGCATTCGGGAATATTTGAATTGAGGGAAATCAATCTGCAAAATGGAAACCTTGGTACATCAAACAAATTGTATTTTCCGTTTGTGAAGAATATTAAAATCCGGAATGGTTATGTATATTTTATCTATAAAGACTACTCGATCTGGAGCAAAACGAAACTCTATAAGCAGCGGCTTACTCCTTAATGTTTATACTTTAGATGTATATTTTATTAATCATACTAAAACAGAAACTTCCTGAATCCATCATGACAAAACATGGACCACAGATTCTCTTAAATTGGTTAAATCATTGAAACTAAAACTTCAAACTTCGAACCTCAAACTTCGAACTATCTTAATTGTCCACATAATCCTGTTTCATCACCAGGAAAAAGTAGTCATCCTCAATCGACAGGTAACCAAATTCATAGCAATAGTAATAGGTCTTTCCTGTTTTGGTGGAGTATGAATTGGTATAATAATCAAAATTAAATCCTTTTTCGTTCAGCTTGTTGCGAGTGACTTTGGATTTACCCTTTGGGTTTAATTCAGCAAGGATGCGCCTGTTTTTACGCAGTATATTGTTGATATTGCGAATGTAATTGTTAGCATCCTGTTTTAACCGGTTGTTAAAAGTATTCCGGCATTGGTCAGAACAGAACTTTTTATCTGTCCGGCCAATGATCTCAAACCCGCACTCGGGACATAATCGTTTTTCCATGTTATTTTTTATTTCTCGCTGATTACGCAGAATCACGCAGAATTTAAACAGCAGTTAATTTTTATTTTAATTTAATATATTTGAATTCAATGTGCTTATTAATACAATTTAATTATCTTTTTATACTCTGCTATCTCCAACTACACTATCTTTAATAATAACTACTTCATTATCTCCTTTAATATCTACTTGGACACTATGTCCATGTTTATGTCCATGTTTATCATTATTAGCATCATTATTATCTCCCACTTGGACATTGTGTCC
>JAUVJI010000075.1 GCA_030596605.1 Bacteroidales bacterium | reverse complement strand
TGATTTCTCCTTCTATATTTTCGGCAGTTATATCACCATTGTTTTTTAGGGTAACAATAATATCCACGGTTTCACCCGGATCAATACTTCCGTTGTTATTTCCATTGCTGTCATCCACCGTGTATTCATACATAGCAAGGTAGATACCTGATACAGGCTCTAACGCTTCGATTGCATCCAGGTCAAAACCGGCATCAGCGACATTGGCTGAACCATCACCATCATCTACTAGTTTTATAAACTGCGCTTCCGGCAATCCTGCAATAGCAATGTCAAAATCTGTCGTTCCAGTACCGGTTCCCAGACTGATCCAAGGGCCATCTATGGTTTCACCTACATAGCAAGTAAATCCTTCAGGAGAAGCATCACCTTCATGAACAATAATGTCAATACCTGGTCCATCAATAACAGGATATTGCATGTCTAAAACTACCCAGCCGTTTTTACCAATGGAATAGTTCACCATGTCAGGCGTTCCCAAAGCTCCTGGAGTCCATCCTTCATCGGCTTCGTGGTTATCAGGAATTTGTGATGATGAAAATTTATAAGCATACTGTCCGTCTTCAGGTACAAGCTGGAAATCGGTGGCTGTTGCATTTAATTCTGTTACAACTACATTGTCTATGGTTTGAGTTTCATACCCATTGGCCATAATTGTTATGCTATATGTTCCGGGTAAAACATATTTATGATAATCCCCTGCTGTGGGATCACTATAAGTTGGTAAATAATTATTTACAAAAACGATCGCAGTTACAGGGTCACCTGTATTAGCATCGGTAACTGTACCTTCTAATCCGTACCCTGCATATTCTATCATGGCGATCATAGAAGGTTTGTTATAATTGTAGTACATCATGATCTGCGATGCAGGTGGATGTTTGCTGTATGATATCTCCATTGACCAGGTGATTGATCCCTGGATTCCATAATTACCGTCTTTTGTACTCCCATTGATGGGATACATGCCAGTGTTACCCTGACCGTATTGCATGTTTGCATAACCCGAAACAGAAGAGTATACACCAGCTAACTGGAGTATATGAGCCATATCATGCGGTGTGGATGAACGGTAACTCCAAGGACAGCTGATGTATTCGGTACCACTATGATAAGTTGTGTGAACCACAAACTGGTTATAATACATACATTCCCTCAGTGCCTTACTTTCAACCTGAGAACAAGGGCCTGTACTACCGCCCCAGCCATCCCACATGTAAGCCCAGTCACGGTTCAGGTCTACTCCGTTTACATTGTAACGTGTATCATGTACACGGCCATCAGGATTCACCATCAGGTACAGCCAGATTTCACGGTTGTCTACCAGGTTGGTAACAGTAGGGTCATTCCCGTAATCCAGGCATAAATCCCTTGCAAAACGTATCACATTCTCAGCTGCTCCAACCTCATCACCATGGATACCACCATCGAACATCACCTCAGCCTCCGGTTCATCAATCTCCACATTATCACTGATCTTTAAGGCAGCACATTGCCGGTCTTCAATTGAATAGCCAAAGATGTATTTTTTACAGATACCAGGGAACTCCTGTTCCAGGCTGTCAGCCAGATCAATAATATCCTGGTAGGTATGATAAGCATCTTCGGTTAGCCAGAAGTTGGGATTGTGCTTATTCAAGTCTTCAATTTCAATTACATAATTCAATCCCATTGCTTCTATCTGAGTTAGCTCTTTTGGAACTACATAAGCGGTGACATGATCGAAATCAGGCCCATTAACATCCATGCTTAATTTCAAATTTGCCAATTGTTGAAATTGCTGTTGATTTTCGATAGGAATTTGTATTTGCATCTCTCCATCACGCCAACCATCAGCAAATGCGAGATTTAAAGCAAACAACATGATTAAAGTAAATAAAAGTCTCTTCATAATTTAATTTATTAATAACCTGGACCTCAGTAAAAAGGTCACCAAATTTATATTCTTATTTTTATTAATTTTTTAGAATTGATACTCCAAATAAAAAATTTGGGTTATATAAATTCTTAAAAGTTGTCAAATGTATCAAATATTCTTCAATCACAATAGTTTCAAAGGTTTCGAAATCGTTTTTAACGATTTCCGAAAAGACATTTCAACTTATTAAATGGTTGCATTTATTGAATTGGCAAGAAAAATCAAATGATTATTATTTTGTTCGTTTTAAAAATAAATACTGTGTTATAATTATAAGTATCACTGTAAATATAACGCTGTAAACTACTCTTCCCAAAGTGCTGAAGAAATCAGAGAACCTGAAAACTTCAATGTAAAATAGTGAAAAATTATGGATAAAAACCAATATGACCGTATAAGTGAAAAACCAACGAAATCCCAGGTCACTTATTGACGGTTGCATACCTGCTTCATATTCTTTACTGGAAGAAATGCTTTTTATAATAATGGGGCGGAAAAAAGCCATAAGTACAGATGATGCAGTGTGCATTCCTAAAGTTCCTGCGAAAATATCAATTCCAAATCCTAAAGCAAATGATGATAATAAAAGAAACCAACCCGGAATCTCAAAAGGAAGTAACAATATAAAATAAACATACAAATAAGGATTTATATGTCCCCAAAAGTTAATATTGTCAAGTATCAAAACCTGGAGGAAAAGCAAAACAATAAATCTGATAATATTTTTAATGTAAATATTACTCATCCGCTTTTTCGTTTTCTTCCAGTTCTAAAATCTCATTTTTCATAATATTCGTGATCACATATACGTAGTATAAATTATTAAAGTCAACCGAATAATTTATCAGCGCCTTATTAAATTTTTCATTATGTTCTGTATCATAGTCTTCGACTGTTCCCACAAGTATTCCTTCAGGGAAAATGTGAGAATTCCCGCTGGAAATTATTGTGTCGCCTTTACTTAAACGAACATGTGTTGGAATATCAGTAAGCAAACCTTGACGATAATATTTTCCATTCCATTCCATATTGCCCAAATGCCTGTTTTTCTTAATCCGTGCATTAACTTTGTTGTTAATATGAAGAACAGGCATAACCCTTGAAAAATTAGCTGAAACATCCACTACTGTTCCCACTATACCCTTTGAAGTTATAACTCCCATATCCTTATGAATTCCATGGTCGCTGCCTTTATCTATCATCAGGTAATTCTTTTGTTTGCTAATCGTACTGCTTATAACTTTAGCGCCAATGTACTTAAACAACGAATCTTTGTCGTAATGAACTAATGAATCAGTATAAAGAAAAGATTGGGATAAAGAATTCCTCAACCGGGCATTTTCATCAACAAGTTCATTATTCGTTTTTCTTAAAGTAAAATACTCAGCTATATTGTTATAGGTATTGTAAACAGTACCTGTTATTTTACCGGTTGAATTTAAAAAAGTAGCACGCTGATAGTTGTTTCGCACGATCAAAGAAAATGCAAAAATTTCCAGCAAAATAAAAAGGAAGAAAAAATGATGTTTTAATATAAATGCAAACAGTTGTCGCACTATTACACGGTTATATTTAAATTAAATTTCCTTATTTAATAAGGAATGTAAATTTGTCAAAGTTTTTTAATGCAATACCTGTTCCCCTGGCTACAGCTCTGAGTGGATCTTCTGCAACATGAATAGGTAATTTTGTTTTTAAGTACAAGCGTTTGTCTAATCCCCTGAGCATTGAACCACCTCCGGCAAGATAAATACCGGTTCTGAAAATATCAGCTGAAAGCTCTGGTGGTGTCATCTCTAAAGCATGCAGGACAGCTGCTTCGATCTTGGAAATTGATTTGTCGAGGCAGTGTGCAATTTCAGCATAATTAACTTTTATTTCCTTTGGAATACCGGTTAACATGTCCCTTCCATGAACAGCATAATCCTCCGGAGGATTTTCGATTTCCGTCATAGCTGCTCCGACTTCAATTTTAATTTGCTCGGAAGTTCTTTCTCCAATATTGATATTATGTTGTTTACGCATATACTCTTCAATATCCGAATTAAAATCATCACCGGCAATACGAATGGATTTATTATTTACAATACCACCCAAAGCAATAACAGCAATTTCACAGGTTCCGCCACCCACATCAATGATCATGTTTCCGTTTGGCTCCATAACATCAATACCGATCCCAATAGCGGCGGCCATGGGCTCATGAATCAGTTTTACATCTTTAGCGCCTGCCTGTTCAGCTGAATCTTTTACAGCTCTTTCTTCAACTTCAGTTATCCCTGATGGGATACAAATTACCATTTTTAATGCGGGAGGGAAAAGAGGTTTTTTTGGCCAAACCATTTTAATCATTTCCCTGATCATGATTTCGGCCGATTGGAAATCAGCAATAACCCCATCGCGTAATGGCCTTATGGTTTTAATGTTTTCATGGGTCTTGCCATGCATCATCATTGCTTTTTTACCAACGGCAATAATTCTGCCTGTTGATCTTTCAATGGCAACAATGGAAGGCTCATCTACCACAACCTTATCGTTAAAAATGATGATGGTATTGGCCGTTCCCAGGTCAATTGCGATTTCTTTTGTTAAAAATGAAAAAAGCCCCATATTTCTCTTCTTAATATTTTCTTAATGTTTAAAATGCCGGTATCCTGTAAATACCATGCTCATGCTATGTTCGTTACAGAAATCAACAGATTCCTGATCACGAATAGAACCTCCCGGTTGAATAACAGCTGTAATTCCTGCTTTATTTGCTATCTCCACCGAATCAGCGAATGGGAAAAAAGCATCAGAAGCCATCACTGCACCCTGTAAGTCAAGTCCGAATTCACCGGCTTTTGTAATCGATTGTTTCAAAGCGTCAACCCTTGAGGTTTGTCCAACACCACTGGCGCACAATTGCTTATTTTTAGCCAGCACAATGGTATTCGACTTTGTATGTTTCACGATTTTATTTGCAAAAAGCAGGTCTGTCTTTTCATACTCATTTGGGGTTGATTTTGTTACAACTTTCATATCTCCTTCGGTCTCGGTTTTTAAATCCCTTTCTTGCTCTATAACCCCATTCAAAATTGACCTGAACTGTTTGCCGGTAAAATCGTATGAATTCTTTTGCAAAATTATTCTATTTTTCTTAGTCTTAAGTATTTCAAGTGCTTTTTCGTTGTAAACCGGTGCTAAAATAATTTCAAAGAATAATTTGTTGATTTCGCCGGCAGTTTCTTCATCCACTTTTTCATTGGTAATTAAAACCCCGCCAAATGCAGAAACCGGATCGCCTGCAAGGGCATCTTTCCAGGCATCTATAAGTTTTGGCCGGGAGGCTATTCCACAAGCATTGTTATGTTTAAGAATTGCAAAAGTGGTTTCATTAAATTCATTGATAAGGTTGATGGCTGCATCCAAATCCCCTAAGTTGTTATATGATATGGCCTTTCCATGAAGTTGTTTAAAAACGGATTCCATGTCACCGTAATAAACCCCTTTTTGATGTGGGTTTTCACCATAGCGTAAAATTGTTGATTGCTGAATACTTTGTTTAAATATATCGTCTTGCCCCTGATTGAAATATTTAAAAATGGCAGTGTCATAGTGAGAGGAGACATTAAATGCATGGGTGGCAAATTGTTTTCTATCCTCAATACCTGACAATCCTTTTTTCTCCTTTAGAAGATTTATCAGATCATCGTACTGATCAAATGAGGGAACAATAAGAACATCCTTGAAATTTTTTGCAGCTGCTCTTATCAGGGAAATGCCGCCAATGTCAATTTTTTCAATAATTTCCTGTTCGTTATTTGTACCGGCAACAGTTTTTTCAAAAGGATAAAGGTCAACAATTACTAAATCTATTTCCGGGATCTCATATTGCTCAAAGTGATTTAAATCATCCTTGTTATCTCGTCTGCCTAAAATACCACCAAATATTTTTGGATGCAAAGTTTTTACCCTGCCTCCTAAAATGGAAGGATACGATGTTAAAGACTCAACAGTAGTAGCTTCTATTCCCAAACCAATAATGAAATCATAAGTTCCTCCGGTAGAATAAATTTTTATATCAAATTTTTTCAGGAGCCTGGCAATTTCATCCAACCTGTCTTTGTGAAATACGGAAATCAATGCACTTTTAATTCTCTTCATTGTGCTGATTTAATGTTGATTTGCAATTTTATTAAAAATTTCAGTACAAAGTAACAACTAAATTTAATTAGATAGTTATAACGAATTGCTTTAATTTTACCACTGAATTTGAATTGATTCGATGATGTTGTTTCTGAAATTAGTACGTGAAAGTTTTATTTTTGCTTTTCAGTCAATCATTGTAAACAAGGTTAGGACTATTCTTTCACTGCTGGGAATTACAATTGGTATTTTTTCAGTTATTTCTGTGCTTACGATTTTTGACTCAATGGAAAGCGCTATTCGTGATAGTATTGAGCAATTGGGTGATAATGTCCTTTTTATTCAGAAATGGCCCTGGGAAGGGGGAAATAGCTATCCCTGGTGGAAGTATTTGAAACGTCCTGAACCAAAACTAAATGATCTGAAAGAGATCCAGCAAAGAAGTACAGCTTCAGCGGCGAGTGCATTTATGTTTGAAGTACAACGCACCATCAAATACAAGAATAGCAGCATTGAGGATGTTAGTGTTCTGGGAATATCTCATGATTTTGATAGGGTGTTATCGCTAAATCTTGAAGATGGAAGATATTTTACACCATTGGAATCTCAAAGCGGAAAAAATGTTGCAATAATTGGTAACGAAATTGCAAGCAATCTGTTTTCCGGAGTTTCACCAATTGGAAAGAAAATAAAGGTGTTTGGAAGTAAGGTTGAAGTTATTGGTGTAACTGAGAAAGAAGGCGAAGATTTATTTGGTGGCTCATCTGATAACCAGGTCATACTTCCGGTTAATTATGCCCGTAATCACATTGATATTCAAAGTGTGGGTACAACAATTTTGGTGAAGGCCAAGCAATATGTATCAAATGAGGAATTAAAGGATGAGCTGGTTGGAATATTGAGATCGGTTCGGAAACTCAAACCAAAAGCAGAAGATGATTTTGCAATTAATGAAACCAGTATTATAGCACAAGAGTTTGATGCTTTCTTTGGTGTAATTGGTATCGTTGGATGGATTGTTGGTGGGTTCTCTTTGCTAGTGGGTGGATTCGGAATAGCAAATATTATGTTTGTTTCGGTACGGGAGCGAACCAGTCAAATCGGTATTCAAATGTCGCTGGGAGCGAAAAAATTCTTTATTCTTTTTCAATTTCTTTTTGAAGCTATATTTCTTTCTCTTTTTGGAGGATTTTTTGGTTTATTGATTATTTATATTCTTGTGTTGCTTTCAAAAAATTTCCCCTTTTCGTTGCATCTTACAATAGTAAATATTGTTATTGGTATTTCAGTGTCGATGGGAATTGGATTAATTGCAGGAATTGTCCCTTCATACATTGCCTCTCGTCTTGATCCTGTGGAAGCCATGAGGTCAACCTTTTAGATCATTAATTAATTTCCATTCATAAAATGACGCAAACAATATAATAGGTTGAGAGTCTATTAGATATGTGGTGTTTAGTGTTGCTTATTTGGAAAGAATCTGAATTAATTAGCTTAAATTGTTAGCAATCAAAAAGAAAAATATTTAATAAAATATATTTTCCAATTTCACATTTATATTTTGTTATCTTTACAGGTTTAATTCTATTTTATGGACAAGCGCTGGGTACTAAAAGAGCAAGGCGATGAGGCTGTAGTTCAGCATCTTGCTGAAGTTCTGAATATTGACTTCAACCTGGCTAATTTGCTTGTTCAAAGAGGCATTTCTACCTTTGAAGAAGCAAAATCTTTTTTTCGTCCTACCCTTGAAGATCTCTACGATCCGTTTTTAATGAATGATATGCAGGTAGCTGTTCAGCGGATTGAAAAAGCGATAAAGAAAAATGAGAAGATTCTTGTGTATGGCGATTATGATGTAGATGGAACTACTGCTGTTGCCCTTGTTTATACTTTCATAAAAAGCATTTATCCCAATGTGGATTTCTACATTCCCGACAGGTATGAAGAAGGATACGGAATATCATATAAAAGTATTGACTTTGCCGTCGAAAATAAATTTTCACTTGTCATAGTACTTGATTGCGGTATAAAAGCAGTCGAAAAAATAGCCTATGCCAAGAGTAAAAACATTGATTATATTATTGCTGATCATCACCGGCCTGGCGATGTTTTACCCGATGCTATTGCCGTCCTCGATCCCAAAAGAACTGACAGTACATATCCGTACGATGAGTTATCGGGTTGTGGTGTTGGATTTAAGCTTGTTCAGGCTTATGCCGAAAAAAATGAAATTCCTTTTGACAACCTAATACAATACCTTGACCTGGTGGTGGTTAGTATTGCCTCTGATATTGTGAAAATAACAGATGAAAACAGGATACTTGCCCATTTTGGCCTTAAGCTTGTTAATACCAACCCTCGTCCCGGATTAGAAGCTATTCTTAAATTCAGCGCTATTGAACGTAAAGTTAACTCAAACAAGAGAGATGGCGATTCTATATTTAGCAGAGATCTAAGCATCAGTGATCTGGTTTTCCTTGTGGGCCCAAGAATAAATGCTGCAGGTCGTATTGAAAGTGCAAAAAATTCTGTTAAGCTTTTGGTTTCAGAAACTAAGGAGGATGCAACAGAATTGGCAGCAAGGATTAATGAATTTAATACGGAAAGAAAAGACCTTGATGCTCAGACAACAACGGAAGCTATGGATATGATAGGTAATGATGATTTATTAATGAAGTCAAAATCGACGGTTGTTTTTAATCCTACATGGCACAAAGGAGTGATAGGCATTGTTGCTTCCCGGTTGATAGAAACCTATTATCGTCCTACTGTTGTCCTTACCAAGTCAAACGGATTAATTACCGGATCGGCCAGATCAGTGAAAGACTTTGATGTTTATGATGCCGTAGATCATTGCAGCGACTTGCTGGAACATTTCGGTGGCCATAAATATGCAGCCGGCCTTTCTCTTAAACCTGAAAACCTGGATGCATTTAAGAGTAAATTTGAGGATTATGTTGTTTCTACAATTCAACAGGAAATGCTTATCCCCGAGGTTGAAATAGATGCCAGGATTTGTTTAAAAGACATTAATAAAAAGTTTTTCCGCATTCTTAAACAATTTGCTCCTTTCGGCCCCGGCAATATGTCACCGATTTTTGAATCGGAAGATGTCATTGACACCGGATTTGCCCGTGTGGTTGGAAAAAATCATTTAAAACTTGAGGTCGTTCATCAAAGCGTTCGCGGATACCCCATGTCTGCGATTGCTTTTCAACAAAGTGATCATTTGGAACATATGGTCCGAAACAAGCCCTTTGTAATTTGTTACCACATTGAGGAGAATGAATGGAACGGTGTTGTTAATCTTCAACTTAATGTTAAAGATATCAAACCGGTGCAGGAAGAAGAACGATTTTATGAATAGCAATCTACCCTATCATCAAAATACCTGTAAAAATCTTTTCATAATAAATTTATAAAATCCACCTACAGAAATTCATAAGTCCTATTTTTGCAAAATAATTTTTAAGAAATGAAACTGAATTTTGTTGAAGAACTTAAGTGGCGTGGTATGATCCATGACATGACTCCAGGAACAGAAGAGCAGCTAATGAAAGAGATGACTCTTGGTTATATTGGTTTTGACCCAACTGCAGATTCCCTGCACATTGGAAACCTGGTTCCTGTTATGCTTCTGGTTCATTTACAGCGTTGCGGTCATAAACCCATCGTGTTGGTTGGTGGCGCAACCGGCAGGGTAGGAGATCCATCGGGAAAAACTGAAGAGCGACAGCTTTTGTCGGTTGATGATATTAACCATAATCTCAAAAGCCAAAAAAAACAGTTGATGAATTTTCTCAATTTTGACGAAGGGGAAAACAAAGCAGAAGTTGTAAATAATTACGATTGGTTCAAGGATTATAATTTTTTGGATTTTATACGCGATGTGGGCAAGCATGTCACCATCAATTATATGCTGGCAAAAGACTCTGTAAAAAACAGGTTGGATAGCGGTATGTCCTTTACGGAATTCAGTTATCAGCTGGTACAGGGATACGATTTTTACTGGTTGTATAAAAATATGGGTTGTAAATTGCAGCTTGGCGGTTCCGACCAATGGGGAAATATCATCTCGGGCAAGGAGTTGATAAGGAGAATTTACCACGATGAAGGAAAGGGAGAAGCAGAAGCATTTGCACTGACCTGTCCGCTGATCACCAAATCGGATGGAAGTAAATTTGGTAAAAGTGAAGGTGGAAATGTGTGGCTCGATGCACAAAGGACTTCACCTTATAAATTTTATCAATACTGGTTGAATGTTTCGGATGAAGATGCGGAAAAATTGATCAAGCTTTTTACCCTTTTTAGCAAGAAAGAAATTGAAAAAATGGTTCAAAACCATAAGGAAGCACCTCATATGCGTTTGTTACAGAAAGAGCTTGCCAAAGATGTAACCATCCGCGTTCATTCTGAGGAAGATTATAACCAGGCTGTTGAGGCTTCGCAGATTCTGTTTGGCAAAGGAACCACTGAAACACTTCATAAATTATCTGAAGATGTTTTGCTGTCAGTATTTGAGGGTGTTCCGCAAATGGAAGTTCAGAAAGCAGACATTGAAACCGGTGTTGGCATCATTGATTTTCTTGCCAATAAAACAAACATATTCGCATCCAACGGTGAAGCGCGTAGGATGTTAAAAGACAATGGTGTTTCAATCAATAAAGCCAAGGTAATGGATGATTATCAGATAGGTTCCAAGGATCTGTTAAATGATAAATACATCCTGGCTCAAAAAGGGAAGAAGAATTATTTTTTGGTGAAAGTGATTTAACCCCTCTCCCGTCTCCCCTCCAGGGGAGAAGCTGTTACAGACTTTTTAATTTCAGTATAAGAAGAAGATGAGGTTGGAAACCCTTATTTCTTTTGGCAATAAAAAACCACCTCATCTTCATTTAAGGCTAGTTTATTACTCGAATTATTCAAATCTCTGTCTTCTGTCCATTTGTATTCTTGCACTTTAAAACCAGCCTGTCTTAACTTTTCCGTATAATCTTTTCCATAAATCCGAACATGATCCTTTTGTCCGAAAATTTGTTCCCGATCTTCAGGAGAAGTTATTGATGGATTTTCGAAAGTTTTTTCAAGTATTTTAGAATAAGGAACCTGCAAAATAGCCCAGCTACCAGCTTTAAGAATCCGAAATAATTCCTTCATAGCTTTAAGATCATCAGGAATATGCTCCAACACATGATTACAAATGATCGCATCAAAATTGTTTTCAGAATACTGGATATTGGTGATATCCATTTGTTGCATCACGTTTTCCGGAACCAGGTCAGCTGTTAGGTAAATAATATTTTTATGCTTTTGAAAAATTTCCTCCAGGGGCTTTTCAGGTGCAATATGCAGCAATCTGGTTTGTTTAGTAAAGATTTCCGTATTATTTCTCAAGAAAAGATAAAGCAATCTCACCCTGTCGGATGATCTGCACACGGGGCACATGGCATTTCGGAGGCCACCGCCGACTATTTGTTTTTCTTTGATCACCGGAAAATCAAAACCCAGCGGTTTCAGCAGTCTTATTTGTGATCGGCATACCGGGCATTTGTACTTAAAACCAAAAAAGTAAATCTTACGAGCTGTCAGTTTAACATAAGGTTGAAACTTAACGGGAATTAAAGCTTTAATGAAGTTTTTAATAGCTTGCCTTTTGCTCAATTAAATTAATTTTTTAGAATTCGGAATGTTAATGCTTAATGAAATACAAAATAAGGGCTTTTTTATTAATCAGATAATATGCCAGTTACCATCGATAAATTGTATCTTCTCAATCAATTTCTCCTTTTCTCCATCATTGGTTGTATTAAAAACTCCATAAGCATCATTTTTCCATTTAAGAATTGATTCCTTTTTGTCAATATTTTTAATGTTATCCATTATAAAGAAAACGCCCGGGATTACATAATTTCTCAATGCAGGCGATTCACAAACTACAGGTGTATTTGGTTCAATAAATTTTGTAAATGCAATAAAGGCATCCTTTATATGACTATCCATAGTTTCGATGTAAAAAACTTTGGATGCCCCGGCTAGCAACATTTTTGAGCTGTCTTTATTCGACTCTGGGGAAGTTTCTTCATACAAATTGAATTTATCATTCTCAACTAATAGTTTCAGGCTTTCAGTACCTCCATGAAAATGAGGACTGATTTTAAGTCCTGTAACAGCGAAATCTTCAGAAGTTTTTTTAATGATGGAACATGCAAAAGTTGTTTTACCGGAATTACGACCGGTACCTGCAATTAGCAATAGATTTTTGAATTCCTTCATAAGGACGATGTTAGTCTCGGCGAAATTATAATAATAAAACTTTTTGGGCGACCATTTGCATACATTTAGTAATATATTTCATATATTTGCTTATTACGAAAAATTTGAAGTTATGAAATTAAATTTCTACCTAACCTTTGTATTAGTAATTATAATTTCCTCAGAAACAATTCAATCTCAGGACTTCACAGAAGCAAATGCATACACTTGGCGTGGTGGTAAAATTCATACCGATCCTGCATTTTATGATTTGGATTATGATGGTTTAATTGACATACTTGTAGGTAAACAAAAAGGAAAGATTATGCACTATAAGCAGCAATCAGTCAATTCAAATCAATTTTTCCTGGTGGACAGAAACTTTTGCAATATAAGTTATGGGGGTTATACCACTACAAGTATTTACGATATTGACCAAGATAGTATGCCTGATCTTTTTATGTGTAGCGCTTATAATGGAGTTTTAATATATGAAGCTGATACTATTGGATCTTTAAATTTTAGTTGGAAAGCAGTTGGTCCTGATGTTGGAGTTTTTGCATCTCCGTCAGTTTCGGATATTGATGGGGATGGAATGGCTGACCTATTAATAGGGGAACAAATGGGGGTTATCTATCATTTCGAACAAATGGATACACCTTCATTGCAATTTGAACTTATTACTGAAAACTTTAGCAATATTGATGTTGGTTTCAGAGCAACTCCTGAAATTTCAGATTTAGACAATGATGGACTTTTAGATTTACTTACAGGAAATTCAGATATTGGCGTCTCCCATTATGAGCAAATACAAAATAATTCTTATGAATTTTATTTAATTTTAAAGAAAGAGTATTTGGACAAATGATAGTTAATCAGAACTGTGCACCAGCTGTGGCTGATTTTGAAAACGATGGACTACTTGATATTTTACTTGGAAGTGAAACTAAACTGGTTCATTATGTCCAAGACAGTGCTTGTTCGCCATATTTTACAATTGCAGATGATGATTTTTTAGGTTTAAATTATCTTGTCAACTCATCTCCTTCATTCACTGATTTTAATGAAAATGGACTAATTGATTTATTAATTGGCAATGATGGGGGCTCTATTTTGTATTACGAGCAGTCTCAACCTAATACCAATTCATTTATTTTAAAGTCATCGAGTTTCAGTAACATAAGTATGGAAAACTGTTGTTATCCTGCTTGTGCTGATTTTGACAATGATGGTTTATATGATTTGTTGATAGGAGATTTATACGGTTTTACTCACTATTATAGACAGATAGAAGAGGGATCTGAAGACTTTGAACTAATTTCCGATTATTTTTTGAATATTCATGTTGTAGGTCGTGCCAGGCCTGCTTTTGCTGATATTAATGGCGATGGATTGCTGGATGTTCTTGTGGGTTGTAGTCAAGGCGGTGTAAATCTATATTTAAATAATATTTATTTAGAAGTGACTCAAAATGTTATTAATTTAACATCTTCATCTGCCGGTTCCATTAATGTCGCAATATTATCCAATATACAATGGAATGTTTATGAAAATATTAGTTGGATTGAAGTAGATAATATATCCGGACAAAATAATGATAATATTTCTATTAATTATCAGTCAAATCTTTCTTCACACCCCAGGTCATATACTATGTTAATAGAAGGTTCAGGGATTTTGAGAAAAGTAACAATTAATCAACCTGGTAATGCATCATCAATTAATAAATATTTACTTACAGATCGAGTTAGTATTTTTCCAAATCCTTGTTCAGAAAGAATGATTTATATCCAGACAGAAAGAGACCAAGAGATTGAGATACATAATATTAGAATCTATTTTTCGAATGGTGCAAAGGCTATGTCCATTGACAATAATGTCAGGCATGGTAATCTGATAGAAGTTGATTTAGAAGAATTAATACAGGGAGTTTATCTTCTTAAATTGGAATCTAATGTCGGAGACTTTGTTAAGAAATTAATTATTTTTGATAGTCAATAGCAGAAATTGATCAAGTTGAACAAAACAGCTAATACCTGTCCGCATCCTCAAAAAAATCAATGGCTTTAAATCCTGCGTATATTTTACCCCCATGAATTTCTCATGCCTTGATGTTATAACTGTCGCCCTTTTGATAAGTTTTTTCAATTCCGCTTATCGGAAGATTTATTTTTGAAAGATTTTTAATTATATCGGGATAATTCATATCGTTTGGTATTATAAAAACCTGAATAGAATTTGCTACGAATTTAAACAAAAACAATAAAACAACTTCTTATACAATTTTCAAGTAGTATTTGAAATATGTATAAATTTAATATATCTTTGCAGTTATGTTAATAAAAAGAGAGATTCAAAAAGAACTGATTTCTGTATTTGAGGATTATCCGGTTGTAACAATAACTGGTCCTCGACAGGCAGGAAAAACAACACTGGTCAGAATGGCTTTTCCTGATATCAATTATTGTAATCTTGAAGATCCTGAAATCAAGACACTTGCTAAAAATGACCCAAAAGCATTTTTTTCCCGGTATAAAACACCTTTAATCATTGATGAAATTCAAAGGGTGCCTGAACTGTTATCTTATATTCAGGTAATTGTTGACGAAAACAATACGAATGGTTTGTTCCTTCTTACAGGTAGCCATCAGCTATCGCTGGATGCAGCTGTATCCCAATCCCTGGCAGGTAGGACAGCATTGCTGAGATTATTGCCTTTTTCAATAAGCGAATTAAAGTCAGGAAATATTACCCTTGACCGCGATACTTATCTTATTAAAGGTTTTTTACCTAGAATATACAACAATAATTTGAATCCATTCAAAGCATACCGAAATTATTTTCAAACTTATGTCGAAAGGGATGTAAGACAATTGTTGCAGGTTAAAAATTTATCAAATTTTGAAAATTTTATTCGCTTGTTAGCGGGACGAGTTGGGCAGGTATTGAATTTAAATTCTCTTTCGGGAGATCTTGGGGTTTCTTCAACAACACTATCTGAATGGCTCTCAGTTCTTGAATCTTCTTTTATTGTTTTCAGACTTTTTCCGTATTATGAAAATTTTGGAAAACGAATTATAAAAGCTCCGAAACTCTATTTTACAGATACGGGTTTTGTATCCTATTTACTTGGGATTGATACCCCGCAACAGGTAGCAAGAGATCCGTTAATTGGTGGCCTTTTTGAAAACCTTGTAGTTATGGAGGCCGTTAAAACCAGGCTTAACAAAGGCCTTGATCCGAACATTTTTTACTTTAGGGATAATAACAGAAATGAAGTTGATATTATTTTTAAAAAGCAGAGGAAACTCATCCCTGTTGAGATCAAATCTGCAATGACTTTTAATAATAACTTGCTCAAGGGTATTCAGTACTTCCAGCGAATAAGCGAACGATCTGATAAAGGATATCTTGTATATGCTGGTGATTTTGTATTCCGTACCGATAATGTAGAAGTGGTCAACTTCACGGATATTAATAAAATATTTGAATAGTGTTTTAAATCTACATCTAATAGAATTATTTCACCGAAAAATTTTCTACTTATTTTTTTTCGCCCAGGAATCCCGCAAAGGTACCGTTCGATTAAATACCAATTTTTCGCTGGTTGAATCCGGGTCAACACAAAAATAACCTAACCGCTGGAACTGAAATTTATCCAATGCTTTAGCTTCCTTAACACTTGGCTCAACTTTACCTGTAATAATTTTTAATGAATCGGGATTTAAGTTTGATTTGAAATCCTTGTTTTCATCTTCCACCTCATCCGGAAATTCGTTTTTAAACAAGCGATCGTATAATCTCACTTCAGCATCTAATGCATGATCTGCAGATACCCAATGTAATGTACTCTTTACTTTTCGTTGGCTACCTGTACCACTTTTTGTATCGGGATCGTAGGTGCAATAGAGTTCAGTTATTTTCCCGTTTTTATCCTTTTTGAAATCTTTACATTTAATAATATATGCTCCTTTCAAACGAACTTCCCTTCCGGGTCCAAGACGAAAGAATTTTTTCGGGGGATCTTCCATAAAGTCATCCTGTTCAATATAAATTTCTTTGGAGAAAGGAACAACTCTGGATCCCATTTCAGGATCTTCCGGATTAATTTCCAAATCCAGATTTTCAACCTGTCCATCAGGATAGTTGGTTATAATGACCTTTAATGGATTTAGTACCGCAAAAATCCGGGGAGCTATTTTATTTAGGTGCTCTCTC
Organism: Bacteroidales bacterium; assembly: GCA_030596605.1. Classification (GTDB taxonomy): domain Bacteria; phylum Bacteroidota; class Bacteroidia; order Bacteroidales; family JAADJA01; genus JAADJA01. The sequence goes on along the minus strand of JAUVJI010000075.1, from coordinate 3,173 downwards.
ACGCTAAACTCCAGCAATCCGACATCAATTACATTTTCGCGTTTTGCAATACCGATGCGATCAGCAAAATTGCGAATAGAATCCGGTGTATATCCCCGTCGCCGTAAACCCGAAACAGTTGGCATTCGTGGATCATCCCATCCATTTACCAGTCCATCATTCACCAGTTCCAGGAGTTTTCTTTTGCTCATCACAGTGTAACTCAAATTAAGCCTGGCAAATTCATATTGCCGTGGACGGTATTCAGTTTCGATTAGGTTATCCAGGAACCAGTCATATAAGGGCCTGTGAATTTCAAATTCTAGCGTACAAATAGAATGTGTAATTCCTTCCAGGTAATCCGATTGCCCATGTGTAAAATCGTACATTGGATAAATGCACCATTTATCGCCGGTTCTGTGATGGGAAGCGTGTAATATCCTATACAATACCGGATCGCGCATATGCATATTGGGAGAAGCCATGTCAACTTTACCTCTTAATACCCTTGACCCATCAGCAAACTCACCGTTCTTCATCTTCAGGAATAATTCCATGTTTTCGTTAATGCTCCTGTTCCTAAAGGGACTATCAATACCTGGGCGCGTGGGAACACCACGTTGCTCACTGATCAATTCAGATGGCTGGTCATCTACGTAAGCTTTTCCTTCCCTGATCAATTTGACAGCCCATTCATAAAGCCGGTCGAAATAATCGGAAGCATAATAAAGCCTGTCTTCCCAATCGAATCCCAACCATCGTACATCCTCCATAATGGAGTTTACATATTCTTTTTCTTCTTTGGTAGGATTTGTATCATCAAAACGCAGGTTGCATTTACCGCTATATTTTTCAGCCAATCCAAAATTCAGGCATATTGATTTCGCATGGCCAATGTGGAGGTAACCATTAGGTTCCGGTGGAAACCGGGTATGGACACGCCCACCATGCTTGGTATTTTTAATATCTTCTTCAATGATTGCTTCAAGGAAATTTAACGATTTGGTCTCTCCTGATTTTAATTCTTCGGTATTCTTTTCGTTGTTATTCATTCTATACTTTCTATTAAGGGAACAAAAATAGTATAAAAACCTAACAGGTTTTTTCTAACCTGTTAGGTTTAATCGTAATGAAAGGTTTAATGACCATCAATTAAATATTTGTTAAAACCTTCCTTAATTTTATTTTCCTGATGAAATTCTAAAAAGTTTTGTGTGCTACCATAAAACTCAAGTCCCAACTCTCGGTTTACCGTGGTTGTATTTGTCGATAAGTAATCATTGTATGAGGAATATTTCCAGTCAGAATAATTTTTTACCAGCCCGTGATGTATAGGATTACGGTTTTATTTGTTTGTTTTGGCATTTGACCTTTTGTTTACATTACTTAACTAACAGGTTAGAAAAAACCTGTTAGGTTATGCAAAAAACGAAAAATAAGATTGTTTTCCCGTCTGAAACATTCTTAATAAACGATCAATAATAAACAATCCAATTACGGCAACTATGATCACCAAAGTGAAGGATGATATTTGGATAGATTGAAACAATTCTTTCATGCTTATTAAAATTTTACCAAATACAGGAATAAGAATTGGGTCAAAATCACCAGAGAACAAAGATATGTCGTTACTGATAAAATAATAAACAGCATACATCACTGCAGCCAATCCGGCAGCAATCAGAAAAAAATAGTTTTTAATGCCGGCTGTTTTTTCCGAAAGCTGGGATACTGTCTGATCTTGCATTTGGATTTGATTCATGACATTATCCGTGAAATTCGCCGAAGGGCTTTCAATGCCGGATTTTTGAATCATGTCTTTCAAAAAATCATCGTTATTATTTTTATTGTTTATCATAGATAGATCTCTTTGTGCTGTTTCGATATAATAAGCTGAATTTCCTTATATAATTTTTTTCTTATCCTGTGAAGTTTAACTTTCACATTTGCTTGCGACAGACCCATGATGTCACTTATTTCTTCCGTTGAATGTTCTTTAAAATAAAACATGTTAATCAATGTACTGTCTTCAGGATTTAAGTGTTGAAGTATTTTATAAATTATCTTTTTTTGTTCATCATTATCAAGACGATTAACGTCCTCTTTAATTTCATCCGTTGAAAAATTTTCTACAACATTATAATCCAGGTTGGTCGTTTCCAATTGCTTTTTCCTTGTTTTTGAAATTGCCGTATTATAAATAATCCTGTATAACCATGTTGAGAATTTTGATTCCTTTTTAAATGATTTCAAAGATTGATACACTTTAACAAACGCATCCTGGGCAATCTCTTCAGCATCCTCCCTGTTCCTTACTATTCTATAAGCAACAGTAAAAGCCATATTTTTATGTTTGTCCACAAGTATTGTATAAGCTGAAACATCATTATTCAATACTTTGTTTATATAAAAGCTGTCGCTCTGGTATTTCATCTGTTGATTAGACGATTTAATAAGTCGTCGGTTACAAGATACAGAATTTAATAACGCAAAGAAAAATTTCCAATTTGTAACCGGATGAATATTGGTGCGTCAAAGATTACGAAAACAATTTAGAAACAATTTAAATCATTAAACTATGTTAGAATTAACGCCCATATTAGTATTATTGGTCATCTTTGGATCCATTGTCGCAATGGTGTATCTTGGCATCAGAAAAAAAGAACGTATGGCCATGTTGGAAAAAGGTGTGGATGCATCTGTGTTTTTTACGCCCAAGAAAAGAAATTCATATGCACTGAAGTATGGATTACTCTTAATTGGTGTTGCACTCGGAATATTAATTGGAAACATTCTTGCCACTACCAATGCATTCATGTATGAAAAAGAAGCCGCTTATTTTTCAATGATTTTCCTGTTTGGAGGTTTAGCACTGGTCATATACTATTTCATGGCAAAGAAGATGGTGAATGACAAAGATGATGAAGATTCATTAATGAAAAAATAACAGAGAAAGCTTACAACAGATTTTGAGCCTGCCCGTACGGGCGGGCTTTTTTATTGCAATTGAAACGATTCCAATATTTTATACTCCGGCCCCTGTGACCTAAGAAAACTCTCAATAAGAAAAAACTGGTTAATAGTTTGCTTTTGGATGTCAACCGATTTATACTTTTCAATTGTTTCCTGAAATAATCTTTTATTATCTGTAAATTTTATCCTTCCTATTGTGAGGTGGGGTACAAAATTTTGGC
>JAUVJI010000155.1 GCA_030596605.1 Bacteroidales bacterium | reverse complement strand
TACCTTACATTGTAGTTTCCCATGAGGGTCAAATCGTAATATTTGTCAACATCCTTGTCTTTGTACATCTGCATCAAACCTTTCAATAGTTTCTCCCTGGTTTGTTTTCCTTTTATTAATCCAAAGATCACAACCAGGTTTACCAGTACAATGAGACAAACAAATACAAACATAACAATAAGAGAAGCGCTGTCAGTTCGTGATTTTTCTGACATACCGGAGTTTACAGCCAGGGTGATCAGGTTAAGAAGAATAGCCGCTAGAATAAAGATAATATCGGTGCGGGTGTTTTGCTGTAGCTCCGATGTAATGTGCTTATGAACATATTCAATCATAATTTTTTTCCTCCCTGCCCGTTCTGTTCAAGCGGGCGTTTTTGATTATTACTTAAAATTCTAAACTATAATTTTTTTGACAATATTTACCAAATATACTCTTTTTCTTCATTTTATGACTCCAAATAAAAAGAACCCCCACAACAACGAATGGAATAGTAATGGCTAAAATGATACCGAGGCTCATCCAAACAGAATGGTTCATATTATAATTATGAATAAAAATAACAGGACTAAATCCCAGGCCAATAACTATAAATATGATACCGCCATAATATTCCCATTTCCAGGCTATGATAAGCAAGGCTATTAAAACATAGGAAGGAATTAGATGGATGAAAAATGCACCAAGTTGTTGCCAAATGGTTAGCTCTGGACTAAATGAATCCAGTGCGAACATACTGATAAACAATATTGCGAGGATACAAAGTATCCTGGGTGTCCAATAAATTATTTTGACAGATTTTTTCATTTTAATTGTGGTTAAAAATTATTGTCTTAATAAGACTTGGTTATAATTCTTACACTTTGGGTGTTAGTCATTATTTAGTAAAACAACATGTCTCCTCATTCACCCTAACCAACATTTTCTTCTTTTATGCTATGTAATTTGTTTAACCTCCAACAAATAATAAATAGTATTGCTGTTAATGGAAAAAGATACATCATTGGTTTTGTCATCGCATCAGGATTTAAAATCCCAACTACAATAAATCCTACCAGGGAAATCAGAGCCCCAATTAATTCCCACTTCCAGGCAAGACCAAGCCCTCCGAGGATAAAGACTCCCGCCAAAATCATAGCAATTGGAGTTGGTTCTGTATTTGGATTGTGTTGTTCAGGAAAAAAGATGTACACAATCGCAAAAGACAATGTGAGTAGTATAAGTATAAGACCTGAAATTCGAGCAATCCTTCTTATAACTCTGGTTGTTTTGTTTTCTGATGATGTTTTGTTTTTCATAACATTCTATTTCTAATTAATTGTTGCTTATTTATTCTTGTTTGTTTCCGTCTATTTTTTACCATATTCTATTTAGTCATCATCTTTCACACACCGAACAGAGATAGCCATACTATTAGGACCTGTATCTCTTCTTACCAATTTTTGGTCCCAGTCCATATTCCGAAATAAATTTGAACTAGAGCTCCAAAAAAAGCCTTTGTACCCTGGGCCCCAAAACGCACTTTGAACAAAATATCCACCCGGAAGTGCTGTAAAACCAAATGCATCCGTAGCTCCAGTGTTGGGTGGTTCCCAGTTTGCAGTACCGGTTTGTTTGAGATTGCCACCGGCATCAGATCCCCGCCACTCATAATTTCCCCATTCCTCATCCCCTATTCCAAATTCACTATCGACAGCACCTTCCAGGATTTGCCAATCAAGATCATCGGGGACATGCCAGCCATCCGGACAAATTCCCTGGCCACCGGGCTGGTTGGTATAATTCATCATTTCATACGAGAAATATAGTCCTCCTGCAAAATTATTACAGTAATACTCATCATCTGCCATGCAATATTTTTCAATGATATTATTGTTTGATGGGGTTTGCGAGGATGGGATCATTGTTCCAACATTCAAATTTTCTTTCAACCAGCATTGACTGTAGAACTGTATGGTATTATAAACCTGACCGCCATAATCTACAGTGGCTTCACCAATACAGGGGATATTAGTTGCAAATTGCAATGTGTATTCAGTATCAGATTCAGGAGTGTCTGACATACCTGACTCACCTAACTCTGTATAACCTACATACAACAATTGATCTCCAATGTCAAAAGGGAAATCCTTTCCAGTTTCCTGGTATTTAAAATTAGAGAATGAGGATTTCATGCCCAGGTACTCCAATTTTGAATCAGATTTACCAGAACTTCGGGAAATCATTTTTATGGTTTGGGTATAACCAAAAACATTGACTGTTAAAAAGTAACATCCTTTTCTCTCAGGAGCAAATGAAAAACTATGAATTGCAGATTCAAGATCCTGATTAAAACCTGCCACTTTTTTACCAATGATATTAAAAATGGTAACATCCAAATTCCCTTCTTTCTTCAAATGAATGTCAATGCTTGTTCGATCTCCAAACGGATTAGGGTGGTTTTGAGATAAAATGAAAAGGTCTTCATTTTCAAGATGGTTAAGATTTATGCCGGTATATATTATCTCATAGGTTGAAACCGGGTCATAAAGCATAATCTCAGCACCTTGAGTCCTGTTTTGAATTTTCAGGCTATCCATCGTTATGGCTTCGCCATTATTATCAGCATAAAATGTTAAGGTGATGGATGAATTTTGTGCATTTAGGCTTAAAGATAAAAATGCAAGCAGGCCGAATAAATAATTTACTTTTTTCATGTTTTAGTTTTTTATGTGTTAATAATTGATTTCAATTTTCGTCGAAGCCACTAGCTAATGATAAAAAATGACCCCATAATGATGATCAGCAGGATTAATAAAAATTTGAAGTTGGTGAATCAAAACGGTGAAAGATAATAACCCTGATCGTGTACAACAACATCCGGTGGAGCGTATATAGCCTTACCTGGTTTTCCGGTGGTGGGTGAATGAAATGGATCAAGTTCATTTGCCATGTTTATATATTTTTCTCCCAATTTTGTATTTCCTGTCCGTTTATTTATCGTAGCCAGTTTTCTATATACCCAGGCTTTCATTGGATTGATTGGTTCGGGAGTAGAGTTAAGATATTTTTGAAATTGCACATCAATCAGAGGAGCAACAGAATCAAGTAGAGCTGGATTTTGCATTGCCACCATCAGGTGGTATCTTCCCAAATCTAAATAAAGCGCATTCTTTGATGGGTCAAGATCAATGGCTTGCTGATAGTATTCACTCGCTTTGTCAAAATTTTCTCCGAATAAATACACCCGCCCCAAAGCTTGAATTGCATCTGCGTTTTCGGGATTCTTTTCTATTATATCTTCCCAAAATGCTACATAGTCAGCATCTTCGGGCATGAGTAATTCCCTGGCTTTCGCGCCAGCAATCAGATCTGCTTTTTCGAGTTCGACGGCATATTTTTCTGCTTTTTCAGGATCGCCTCCCATATCTTCCGGCAATCCACCAAAAAATTCAACCAGGGTCAGTTTGTTTTCGTAATAGGTTGGATCTAATTGAAAAACTGAATTGTAAGTACTCTCAAATTTATTCAGATATTCTCCTGCATTTTCGTTACCCATTTGCAGTGCCATATAAAAATGTAAAGTTTCAAGGCGACCTTTATATGATAGGAACCAGGCATTCGCCGGAGCATTTTCAACGGCCAGGTTGATGTATTTCAAAGCATCATCCAACGATTTCTTTAATTCTCGTGGATTAGACTTCCCTAATTGCAGAGTAGTTCTGCTCAACTCGTACCAGGCCAGGGCATTTTCCGGATTTTCATTGGTAATTTGTTCTAACAATATTTGAGCTGAATCAGCATGTCCGTTTATCCTTAACTCGTATGCTTTAAACACTTTATCTTCAGTTTTTTGACCTGTGCAAGAGGTGATTCCGGCAAAGATCAGTGCGAAAAAGATACCCGTTGGTACCAGGTTGAATTTTTGATTAAAGTTTCTTTTTTTCATAATATTATGTTTTAAATGGTTATTTATAATTTCTCAATTATCTAAAGCTTTTAGTTTCTTAAGTAAACCGGAATAATTTCCTATTTTTGTTTGTAATTTGATTTTCCGGGATAAAATTAGGATGATGGCTATCGGATGGATTGAATTTCTCTTGTAAAATGTTTGCAAATTATTTTACAAGAATTTTACTTTCAAGAACTTAAATAATTGACCAGTTTTGCACAACGTAAATAAATATCATTTTGAGTTGCTAAAGCAAAATATCATGGCCACCATGAAACAGACTTATCCCGGCATCAATCCTTCAATTTCCGATTGGAAGGGGCAGGAGATTACCGATTTCCAGGAAGAACTGTTGATAAAAGTAAATGCCCACATCAGTGAAAAATGGTTTTACAATCATATTAAATCTAAAAGCAAGTCGCTGCCCAGGATTGATGTTTTGAATCTGTTAAGCAAATATGTGGGTTATGCCAATTGGGATGATTTTGTGCATGAAAACAATACGCAATTACCCCGGGGCAAACTCATAACAAAAGCAAATCGGGTGTTTATTGTTCTGCCTCTCCTCGTCATTCTTGTTATGGCAATGCTGTTTCTCCTTTTTAAACATTTTAGTACCCGCGAATATAAATTCACTTTCTACGATGCCCATACCAGGGAAACCATTACCGGCAATCAGACAGAGATTAAAGTTTTATCTGAAGATGAATCTCCAACGGCTTATTTTAGCGATACAAGCGGAGTTTTTGTTTTGAAAACGGATGAAAGCATTCTTAAAATGGTTGTCAGTGCACCTTATTACAAAACCGATACGATAACCCGTATCCTGAAAAAATTTGAAACATACCAAAAGATCAGCTTACGGGCCAACGATTATGCACTGATCATTCATTACTTTTCAGTGATGGATGTGGATGACTGGCAAAAAAGAAGAAGCTACCTGGGAGAGATATTCGACGATGCCGCCATCATTTACCAGGTGCTTAATAATGCAATTGCACCGGGAATGGAATTGTATAACAAAGAGGAGTTTATCGATAAGTTGACGATGCCGACAGGCAGCCTGAAGCATATTGAAATTTTAGACACCAAATTCAAAGATGATAAAATTATGGTTCTAAGGTTTAGAATTAACAAGAAAAAGTAGATGAGTAAATATATTAAAATAGTGGCCATTATTCTTGTTCTGTTTGTAATTTGTGCACCATCCTGCATGGATGAACAAGCTATTGTCATGCGTGAGGAGGCAGTTCTGAATGAAACCAGGAACGAAATACGTGCTGAATTTGAAACAGAGTATCTGACTGAAGCTTACTTATTTGCTTATGAAACAACCGCAAAACAAAAACTTACCGACTTTGTTGATTATCTTCATATCATTACCGACACCTCACTTAATGAGTCTTTCAGGGAGAAAGCAGGTGAGATGATTCAAAATACTTTCCTTTCGAAAAATGTTACTTTACAACTTGCTCAGCATAAAGATGACCCTTCCGGAAAAATAAATGTTCGTCTTCTCATACAATTAGGATTAAAAAATAAACAGCTACTTCCACCCTTTTCAATCGAATCCATTGTTGTAGATGAACCGCTTCACCGGACGGGAAATACAAGCTATGCAGGGTCATTGAAGTTTTCACAAGTCTTCACTGGGTCTGCCCAATCTAAAAAATCAATGAACACCATGGATAGAAGTGCTGATATTTACATTAACAAAGAAGATAAGATATTTGGTGCCGATACGCTGAAAATATGGAATGTGCGATTGGGGGATATCAGGTAAGTTAACCAACAACCGGCTACTTTACACAGCAATACGCTGTCGTACATGTGATTTAACAGGACGAATAGCCGACAACTGTCGCAGAAAAGATTCACGCTTATACCCGGTCACCAGGTCGGTGATTACATCCGATACATGATTGATTTCAGTGGCCAGATAAGCATTGGATCCTGCAAAGGCAAAACCTTCGTCCATTTCGCCTATTGCCGAATTGTATAAGGCATTTGCAATGCAGAATGGAGCCTCCTTGTAATTGCATGAGGAGAGGCATTTCCATGGACATTTAAATGGTTTTGCTTCCCCATCCATGATCTGTTGAACAAATTTGTTTTTCACTACCCTTCCCGGCAAACCCACCGGGCTGTCGATGATGACAATATCTTCCCTGCCTGCTGCAAGGTAACTTTCTTTATATTCCAGTGAAGCATCGCATTCGTGTGTGGTCACAAAGCGGGTTCCAATTTTAACCCCTTTCGCCCCCGCTTGCATAATGTCATAAATATCTTTCCCGGTATGCAACCCACCTCCGGCTATCACCGGTATCGACTTCCCAAATGCCTTTTCATACGGGCGAATTGTCTTCACCGTTTCTTCCACAAGTATGCGAAGCGGAACCATATTTCCTGTAAGGTTTTCTTTTTTAAAGCCAAGATGTCCGCCTGCCATGGGTCCTTCCACCACCACTGCATCTGGCACAAAATTGTACCTGGATACCCAGTAACGGAAAATCAGGTTAGCTGCCTTTGCCGAAGATACTTTAGGAACTAATTTGGTATGATGGCCATTAAGTCCTGCTTCGGCTATAATAGCAGGAATTTTGAGCGGCAATCCGGCGCCTATAAATATAACATCTATCTTTTCTTCTATCGAAACCCTGATCAGTTCTTCATGATCGGTTAATGCCATCATGATGTTTACACCCAACACGCCATTAGACTTGCTTTTTGCTTCCCTGATCTCTTTACGCAAAGCACGTTTATTGGCTTCATGAAACTTTTTCATATAGCCCGGATCTGTCATCCCGATTGCTGCTGCCGATATCACGCCAATACCTCCTTCATTGGCTACAGCCGATGCCAGTCCCGATAATGAAACAGCAACTCCCATTCCTCCCTGCACAATTGGCAGCTTCACACTTAAGTCTCCGATGTTTAATGATTGCATATAGAGCTTTTTTTACATTAAAAACGGCAAATTTAGGATAGAGGTACACACAAATTTAATAATAGGGATGAACGCAGGCAGAATAGTTATAAAACGAATTTTTAGGGACGAAAATATCGAATACAGGTGCTAAAATATTTATTCTGGGGTGAACATCAGATAAGTTCATTTAACTTGTGAACATAAATTTTCGAAACTGGAACCGGAAAATCAACTTTTTCAAAATACAAGCGATAACCCTGCGAACTGCCTTCAATCTTATCAATGTAGTTGATGTTAACCATATAGGATCGGTGGCATTTGAAAATAAACTTATCATCTTTCAGGATGTCTTCGGCTTTTGTAAGGCTCAACCTCACCATCTGGCTCTTTACTTCCTGATTTTCCTTCCAGAACAATTCAATGTAATTGTTGGCCGAACGAATAAATATGATCAAGCTTACTTTTATAGAAAGGTTGTCTTTCTGGTAATCGGATACAAAATGTACGAGCTTGTCAGGTATTGATTTGTTTTCTTTCAATTTAATGTTAAGCTCATTTGCCGATTTCAGGTGGGATCGTAATAAACGGTTCCGGTTTAACACAATAAGGACCGATATAGGTACGATGGCAATCAGGATCAATTTGATGATCATGCTGAATCCGAATTCCATTATTCCCAGCGCTTTGTAATAGAGAAAGTAACCGACACATACTGAAAAAAGAATCCATACATCCCAGAGTATTTCTTTTTTTACATTCCATGATGATCCATTTAGTATTCTGGGGAAGAGGCTGGGAAGGATCAACAGGTTAAGGCTTAATGACAGAAAGGTAATAACTCCCAATCCAAAAACAAGGAAATATTTATCCCGGGTTGCCAATTCATCAATCTGAAGAGGCTGAAAAAGAAATAAAAACATAAAAACACCAATACTAATGAAAAAGATGATCTTGGTGTTGTGTCTTAAATCATTATTAAACGGATAAGGTTTATTGAGAAATTTAAACATACCAATTTTTACTCTTCAAACAATAATTAACATAAAAATACAAAAATTTACTTGTATAATTTTTTACTTGGCTGCTAACCTTGCCAGATAACGGGTACGTGCTTGCTCCGGATCGGCGTCAATATCTATATAAATCCTTGTCCTTCCATCAATGATCACTTCCTGCATCTTCGACAAATTCGGTGTCTTGAAGACTGCTTGTTTTTTGTTTACAAATTTATTAGTCTTTTTATTCATTGGAGTAAATATTAGTCTACTAGTTTAAAAGTTTATTATTATTGTCAATTATTGAAACCACTGATTAACCGATTTTATAAATCCATTTTAATTTTATTTGTGTATCGGAAATGTTAAGAAGCTGTCCTTAATCCTGACAGAGAAGAACAATAAAAAAACCTGGCAGTAAATTTTAGCTTTTTAGCAGAAGTACATTAAATAAGAATTAGAACTGTTATAAAATAACGCATGATTTTTAATAAAGTATAAAAGTAATTTAAATATCCATAATTACAAAATAAATTTACAAATGATAAATTTCGATTAAATTTGTCGTTGTATAATGCAAAAAAACAAATCAGCCATCCTTATTACCGGAGCTGCAGGCGGACTGGGTACAGCCCTGGTAAAGATATCAAGAAACCTCCCGGAGTTGGATCACATTATAGCTACAGATGTTCGGGGAGAAATTCAGGATATTTATAAAGATGACCATAAGGTGATCGGACTTACCATGGATGTCAGTTCTGAAAATTCAATTAAAAAAGTTCGCGATCAATTACACGAAATGGGGATTTCAATCAAATACCTCATTAACAGTGCAGGTATTTCCATGTTTTATCCTGTTTCCGAATCCACAGAAGAACTACTGGATAAAACTTTAAAAGTAAACACTTACGGACCTACCTTGACAGTTAGTGTTTTCCTGGATGACCTCATCAAAAACAAGGGAAGGGTGGTACAAATCAGCAGTGATAGTGTAAGGCTTCCCACTTTATTCCATCCTTATCCAAACTCTAAAATAGCCCTTGAAGCCTTCAGTATATCCATGCGACAAGAACTTGGTCTTTTTGGAATTAGACTCATTCTCATTCGCCCCGGAGCCATTAATACCAATCTATTGGAAGAGGTGAAGTCCGTTTCAAATCCTGTAGAAAATAGTAAATATGAAAAGTATTTCAAAACTTTTTCTAAAATAGCACAAAATGATGTGGGGAAGATGGTTGAACCTGCAAAAGTTGCCAAACTCATACAAAAAGCACTTCTTGCTAAAAGGCCAAAAAAAATCTATAGCATCAACAGAAATAACAAAATTTCTTTACTTGCTAATTTTCCTCAAAGGTGGATTGATTATTTTGTTGTGAAGGCAGTGAAGAAATAGGAAAGTGTTGTTTTGTGTAAACTTCTGATTGTCATAAAATTTTCTGGTTATTCGTAGTTTGAATGATATTCGGTACTTTTACAATTAATAACAATTTAAAGTGAAGTCAAGTGATAACACCTGACACCTAATTAGAGCGTATTTTATTTTAAAGCATTGATAATTCATATAGAATAAATCTATAATATTACTGATGCTTTTATTTTGGCTATAGTGAGGTATTTAGACAACCTCAAAAGAAAAACATCAGTTAAGAGAATAACTTATTATTTTTGAAAGATAAATTTAATCAAAATGGCAAAAGAAATTGTAAAATCCTACCCAACAAAAACTTTATTTATTGACATTCTAACACAAGATTTAGATCTACAGGATTGCATTATGGATTTGTTAGATAATTCAATTGATAGTTATAAGCGACACGAATTAACTAACAGGAGAAATGTTGAACTAACCATTGAAAAAGACAAATTTGAAATTTACGATACTTGTGGTGGTATCGAAAAAAAAATCCTTAAAGAACGTGCCTTTGTTTTCGGTGTAGATGAATTAAAACGCGAAAAAAAGACCTTAGGTTTATATGGAATTGGCATGAAACGATCAATTTTCAAAATAGGGAAAAAAATCGAATTAATTACTGATGATGGTGAGTATACAAACATAATGACAATTGATGTGGAGCAATGGAAAAATGATGACGAATGGGATTTTGAAATTGATTCTATTAAGTCGAATTCACATGCTCATAAAGGTTCTACTAGAATAACAATTACTGATCTTTATGATGAGATTCGTCTAAAATTTGACAGCGATCCTTTTATAGGAAGACTTAAAAAATCTATACATGTGATATTGTTATCGGTAAATAAAACTACACAATAATTGGTAACTACACGTACATAAGATTCAGTAATCATAAATACATAATTCATTAAGGAGAGGCTGGAATATATTTATAAATGACCGCCTAATTTTGGTTGATGATATTACACCAGTAACAGGATGGGAAGCAGGCAAAGGATTATTGCCTAACTACCATCCAATTTATCATGACTTTAGAGGATTAGTTTTTCTTGAATCTGATGATCCGTCAAAATTGCCTTTGAATACCTCTAAAAATGGACTAAATACAGAAAGTATTATATATAACAAAGTCCTGAAATTGATGGTTAGAACAGCACGACCAGTAGTAAATTATCTGAGTAAAAAATACGATGAACAAAAGAAAAAAACAGATAGTATTGAAGAGATTATGAGAATCCGTAATGAAAGAGTTGGTAAAATCTCCCTTGAGGCTTTACCTAATATCAGTCGTAATTTTGTAGCGCCGGTAAAAAAGAAGAAAACAACAACAAATATCAGTTATCAGAAATCGATTGAAATGGTAAACAAAGTAAAAAGGCATATGGGTGTTAACACAAATACTCAGGTTGGAAGTTTGTCTTTTGATTATTATGTCAAACTTAAAGAAATTAAGTGATGACAACAACAACTAATTCCCCTCCTAGCTTTGAGAAGGTCAATTATTTATTTCGACCAAGGAAACAAATAGAAAGAAAAATTATTATTGAGATTCTTCAAGAACTCAAAGGGCAATTTAATAATTTCCAAGATCATGAATATATAGGCATGGGATCCATTTATTATTATGATTTTATTCTATTCCATAAATTGCTTGATTTTGAAAAAATGACATCAATAGACGATAAAGTGACAACAAAAAGATTTCTTTTTAACAAACCATATGAATTCATATCCTTTAAAAACCAACTTTCAACAGACTTTCTTTCATCTCAAAAATGGACAGATAATAGAATCATTTGGATGGATTATGATTTAAAACTGAATGAAGTAATACTTGACGATTTTGGTATTTTAAGTAAAAATTGCATCGATAGAGATATATTAATTTTTACAATTGATGCACAATGTGATTATGATGATGATAAAAAAGATGAATTTATTAATACATTTGAGGATTTTATTCCATCTTCCTTTCAGAAGGATGAATACTTCGAACCTCTCTATTTTCCAAAATTATTAGAAACAATTTGTTTAAATATATTTAAGGATCAAATGCTATATGATAATTATAAATTTAACAAACTATTTAGTTTCACCTATTCCGATAGAGCTAAAATGTACACTCTTGGAGGGATATTCTCTGATCCTGAAAAAATTCCAAAACTCACAAATCTTTTTCTAAGACAAAATCATGAGATAATTGATATTGATATACCACTTATCACATACAAAGAAAAATACTATCTAGTACAGCGTTCTTAATATAATATTGCAAATAGAAATATTTTTGTATCTTTGGCAAAAAAACATGAGGTTAAGCCAAAGAGCAAAGATAAGTATTTCTGCAAAAGATAAATCAGAATTAACG
>JAUVJI010000215.1 GCA_030596605.1 Bacteroidales bacterium | reverse complement strand
TTGATGAGTTTGGGTTTAATTGCGATCCGTTCTCTTTGGATTCATCTCACAAACAAATTCACTTTAAGGTATATCCTAATCCGGGAAACGGTATTTTTTATTTGGAAAACCTTGATATGATGCCTTATAAAACAGAAGTAAAAGTGATCAATACAATGGGGCAGGAGGTCATAAACAATAAATTCAACTTTGAAAGATACGAAACAAAAATGTTCAATTTATCGGAATTGGATGGTGGATTGTATCTCATCATCATTTCGATTGATAATGCAGTATACACTGAAAAAATTATAATAGAATAACCATCAAATTTATAATGAACAAAATAATGAAGCAATACAATATTAAAATAAAAAATAAGTTAAAATGTCTGATTCAATTACTTTTACCTGCAAATAGAACTGGAATGTTTTACAATTACCTGAAAAAAAATATTTTATTATTTTTAACAATAACTCCATTTGCTTTAATATCACAGGAAATAGGTATCGGTGAATGGAGAGACCATTTGCCATATGAAAATACCGTTTCGGTTACGGCAAGCAGTCAAAAAATATACTGCGCCACACCTTATAGTTTGTTTTATCTCAATAAATCTGACAATAGCATTAACCGTCTTACAAGAATTTCCGGGCTAAGTGATATCGGTATTGTTAAAATCGGTTTTAGCAAAGATTATAATACTTTACTGATCGCATACAGTAATACCAACCTGGACCTGATAAAGGGAAATACGATCATTAATATGCGTGATATTCTTAACAGTAGCGCAGTTACCCCTGAAGAAAAGGTAATCAATAATCTTATTTTTATTGATAATCTTGCTTACTTGTCATGCGGTTTTGGAATAGTCGTTCTTGATATGGAAAATGAAGAAA
The DNA here is from genome assembly GCA_030596605.1 of Bacteroidales bacterium. Classification (GTDB taxonomy): domain Bacteria; phylum Bacteroidota; class Bacteroidia; order Bacteroidales; family JAADJA01; genus JAADJA01. The sequence goes on along the minus strand of JAUVJI010000215.1, from coordinate 3,811 downwards.
TTGTTGACACTTATTATATCGGTCCAAATGGCATTCACCTGAATGTTCTCGACCTTGCTTATAACGATACTTCATTTTTTGCGGCAACTGAAAGTGGAATTTACATGGCCTATACTGATAGCCCGAACCTGGCATACTTTGGCTCATGGTCAAAAGATGAATCTTTACCTTTTCCAAATGCAACGTACAGTCATATAACTTTTAACCAGGACAAATTATTTGTAAATAAGTACAGCACTGCATATGCCAGCGATACCATTCTTTATTGTGACAATTCACAATGGAATTACAATAACCTTTTTCAGCATGGTAACGTCAAAAACATGAGGACATTTGACGATGTACTTTATATTACACACACATACTATTTACGTGGATACACTACAGATTTGAATGAAGTATTAAACATCTGGACGTATAATTATGAAGTGAATCCAAATTCAAGAGATATGATCGTTGATGACGATATTATCTGGATTGCTGATGGCGCAAAAGGTTTGGTTAGGAGAAATGATGGAAATAATTTTTCTTATATTTACCCTAATGGTCCACAAATACCAGATGTATTTGATATGTCGATTTCCAACAATAAATTATGGGTGGTTGCCGGTGGCAGGAATCTAAGCTGGAATAGTTTGTTTAAATATGGAAATACATCTTCATTTATTGATGAGGAATGGAACACTTTTAACAGAAACAATACCCCTGCCCTGGATAGCATAAGAGATTTGGTTGTTGTTGCGGTAAATCCGACCAATTCAAACCAGGTATTTATGGGTTCCTGGTCGTTGGGCATGGTTGAATTCGAGAATCAGGAATATAAAGGATTATATACTCCTGAAAACAGCGGACTTAATTATAAGTCCAATGAAGGGCCACCCGTATGTAAAGTCGGTGGGCTTGCTTTTGATAATTCAGGGAATTTATGGGCAACAAGTTCTTATGCTGAAAGAATACTTTCCGTAAGATTACCTGACGGATCGGATTTTGGAGATTGGTATTCCTTTAACCTGGGTTCATTTTCAAGCACACAGGATGTCGGCCGGTTGATCATTGATTCGTACGATCAGAAATGGATAATGGTGAGGGCTGAACATTCATTAATAGTATTCAATGATAATGGTACGATTACACAACCCGGAGATGACCAGGTAAAAATCCTGTCATCGGCCAGTGGGAATGGCGCTATTCCCGGCAATAAGGTTTTCAGCATTGCGAATGATAATGATGGTGAAATATGGATAGGTACGGATGAAGGTATTTCCGTTATTTATTCCCCTGAAAATGTCTTCTCAAATTATAATTTTGATGCCCAGAGAATTTTGATCCCGCGCAACGATGGCACCGGCCTTGCTGATATTCTACTGGAATTTGAAACAGTTACCGCTATTGCTGTGGATGGTGCAAACAATAAATGGATCGGTACCGATCGTTCAGGTGTTTTTCATCTTTCACCCGACGGGCAAAAAGAGCTTCAGCATTTTACAGAGCAGAACAGCCCTCTTTTTTCAAATAATATTACCAGCATCTCCATCAACCAAACAACCGGAGAAGTCTTTTTTGGAACAGCTAAAGGAATTATTTCATATAAAAGCACTGCTACAGGCGGTTCAGAAACAATTGTTAGCGCTTACGCCTATCCAAATCCGGTAAGATCAGGATATAACGGACCCATCGCCATTATCGGTTTACCTGAAAATGCTGATTTCAAAATCACAGATATCAGCGGCAAATTGGTCTACAGTGGAATCGCACAAGGAGGCCAGGCTATTTGGTACGGAACAACCCATGAAGGGAGGAGAGTTCAAACCGGGGTATATATGGTATTTGTAACTGACATTAATGGTCCAAATTCTGTAACAACAGAAAGTCGGGGATCAAGGATTGTTGCAGGTGACAAGACCAATTCAACTTTAGTGACTAAAATCCTTTTCATAAACTGATGCTTCACAACACGAGGGGCATAATTTTTCGACAGACAAAGTATTCGGAAACCAGTATAATTGTCAAAATTTATACTGAACTTTTTGGCCTGCAATCATATTTGATCAAAGGGATCAGGAATAAAAAATCACTAATTAAACCTGCACTATTAGAACATTTAACGCTGGTCGACCTAATTGCTTACCATAAAGAAAAAAAAAACATTCAGCATATAAAGGAAATCAAAATAGGATACCCCTTAAAAACCATCCATACCGATATCAGGAAAAGTTCAATTATTATTTTTCTAAATGAAATTCTGTTTAAGGTGATAAGGGAAGAAGAAGCCAATCCATCGCTTTTTTCATTTTTGTATAACTCAATACAATCTTTGGACTTACAGGAAAAATCATTCTCCAATTTTCATTTGATCTTTCTGATCCATTTAACAAAATACCTCGGATTCTTCCCGAATAATAATTATTCACTCCAATCCAGCTATTTTAATTTACAGGAAGGAGTTTTTACAAGTAATAAAAGCGACTTAATTGCTGAAAAACCATTTAGCGAATATCTATCAAAACTAACGATAACCGGTCTTGAGAAACAGGAGACGTTTTCAATTTTACCGCAACACAGAAATGATTTGCTGGAGATCATTTTAAGATACTATCAACTTCACATGCCTGTTGCTATGAATATTAAATCTCATCATGTGCTTCAAACTGTTTTGAATGAATAGAGATTATTTGGTTTTATTATTGAATGCATTTCAGCATTGTTAGCTCCAAAATTTTTCAAACACAATGTGCCATTATTAAATAAAAAATATGTATATTTGGAATGTACGGATACATATTAACCTAAAAAGGAAAACTCATGAAAAAATTCATCTTACTCTTAGCCGTATCAATTAGCTTGATAAGCTTTGTAAATGCCCAAAACCCGCAATGGATTAATTACACCAATGGTAATAATATTTATGCTTTGGTAGAAGAAGGCAATAATATGTGGGTCGGTACCTCTCACGGTTTAGTTAAACTTGACAAAATCACAGGTGTTCCAACTTTTTACAACACTTTAAATTCGGGTTTGCCTGATGATAATATACGTTCAATAGCCATAGATGGAAACGGGACTAAGTGGATTGGAACTGATGGTGGAATGGCAAGATTTGACGGAACAAACTGGACAACATACAACACTTCAAATTCGGGCTTGCCAAGTAACAATGTCAGGTCAATAGTTATAGATGGTAGTGGAACAAAGTGGATTGGGACTTATTATGGTGGCTTAGCAAAATTTGATGGGACGACCTGGACAATATTTAATAAATCAAATTCCGGCCTGCCATATGATATGGTCAATTTAGTAACTATAGATGAAATCGGGACAAAGTGGATTGGGAATATAGGTGGCTTGGCAAAATTTGATGATACAATCTGGACAATCTATGACACTTCAAATTCAGGATTGCCAAATAATAATGTCAAATCAATAACTATAGACGGAAGCGGTACTAAATGGATTGGGACTAGCAGTGGCTTGACAAAATTTGACGACTTAATCTGGACAACATTCAATATTTCAAATTCCGGCTTGCCTGGTAATAATGTAATGTCAATAGCCATCGACGAAAGTGAGGTAAAATGGATTGGAACATTAAATAATGGGTTAGCAAAATTTAACGGAATAACCTGGATAGCCTACGATACTTCAAATTCGGGCTTACCTATTAACTATATAAAAACAATATTCATTGATGGAAGCGGATTAAAGTGGATTGGAACTTTTATTAGAGGCTTGACAAAATTTGATGGCACAAGTTGGACAACATACAGCACTTCAAATTCGGGCTTGCCAAGTAACAATGTCAGGTCAATAGTTA
>JAUVJI010000160.1 GCA_030596605.1 Bacteroidales bacterium | reverse complement strand
GAACATTCCTTGTTTTCCTTGTTTTTTGTACTTTTGAACCATGTTGAATATATTAGGTAGCTAAGGTAGCAAAAACATCATTATTTAATTGGTTTGTAGTTGTTTAATTTTTAGAGGTTACCTTAAATGTTGATCCTGAAATTGTTGATGCAATACGTTTGCATAACGAAACGTCAGCCGGTGAAAAAAGGTCAAAAGAATTTCAATTTGCCCTGGCAGCGGGAGAAACAATCACAGGGATGATCGTTGCTGCCACTCTGGTTTATCCTGATAAAAAGGTGGCAAGTGTAAAACCTAAATCAGTCACCAAGCGAATGAAGGAAAAAAAGTTTGCAGCATCAGTTCGGCGGGAAAATATAATGGAATGTGAAAAGATTGGAATCCCCTTACCTGAATTTGTAGAAATAAGTCTGAAAGCCATGTCTGAAATCAGTGATCAAATCGGATTATAAACAATCTAAATTTAATAAGTTTTATAATCTTTCTAAAATTACTTCGTTTACTAATTTAATTTTGCCTCATAACTGAATTTTATGTTCGAAAAACTGCTTCCATACCTGAAAAATAAATATGTCATTGCCATCCTGGCCTTTTTCATTTGGATGATGTTTTTCGACAGGAATAATATCATCAACCAGGTTAAACTGGTTTATACTTTAAAAGGATTGAATCAGCAGAATGAATATTATATGCAGGAAATGAAAAAGGATTCAGCCGAACTTGTTAAGTTAAGGACCGATTCAGCAAGTCTTGAAAAGTTTGCCCGTGAAAAATATTTAATGAAAAAGGATAATGAAGACATTTTCTTAATTGTAAAAGAGGATGATTAATTTGCAATAAGTCATTTCAGTATATACTCCTCGTTTTGTTCCAGGATAATTAATTTTTTACCGGTCGCAGTTATCTTATCCTGTCTTGTATGATGACATAGAATTATTTTCTTAGTATCAATTTTTTGATTGTGTTCATAAATATCGATAAGCAGCCAGGGATTGACAAAGGCAACATCCAGATTTTTTAAAGAAAGTAAGTGTTCTTTGTCATGTGTATCTCCACTGATATAGATTTTTTTGCCATTCCATTCTATCAGGTAAGAATAATGTTTAAAAGAAAAGCCATGCGGTGTCTTAAAAAAACTAACCGAAAAGTCAGGATAGAGGCTGTTTAGTTCGTCAAGTGAAATTTTACTTTTTTTTGATATTCTAAGCCGAACCGGTCGAGGTGCAAAAAGCCGGGTGTTTAGTTTTTTGAAAAGTTTTTTTCTAAAGTGGTCAGCATGTCCATGGGTATAAATACAAAAATCAGGTTTAACCGAATCAATGACCGACTTATCATACTTCATATATCCATAAACACCTGATCGGTATGGAAAATCCACCAGAAAACTAAAGCTGCTGTCACTCAAGTAAAAACCGCAGTTGCCTATAAATTGAATAGAAATATTATTTTCCTGTGATTTCAAAAATCCAAAATTGATTAGAACTATTAATAAAACGAAAACTAATTTTTTCAAAATAATAATCTGTTTGCCTCCACGAAATTAATATTATTCAGAAATTATTTTAAATAAAAAATTTTAATTCAAGCAACTTGTTTATGAATAGATTTGTCTATTTTTACCGATTCTAAATTAAAATAAGAAATGGCAGTTACCGAAGCGCAAATATTGGATGCACTAAAGCATGTGAATGACCCTGATTTAAAGAAAGATCTTGTTTCCTTAAATATGATCAGGAATATCAAGATTGAAGGGAAGAAAGTTAGTTTTGAACTTGTATTGACAACTCCGGCATGTCCGATGAAAGGATTGATGGAAAAGGATTGTGTTGATTCGATACACGAACGTGTTTCCAAAGACTTAGAAGTAGAAGTGAAAATGGAGTCAGTGGTTTCAACCCGAAGAAAAGAAACTGAGGCTATGCTTAAGGGTGTAAAAAATATTATTGCTGTAGCTTCGGGTAAGGGTGGGGTAGGGAAATCTACCATAGCTACAAATCTGGCTATTTCGCTTGCCAAATCCGGGGCAAAAGTTGGTCTGCTTGATGCTGATATTTACGGTCCTTCGGTGCCGCTGATGTTTGATCTGGAGGGTGAGCAACCTAAAGGAAAAGAGGTTGATGGAAAAACCAAAATTATTCCCATTGAGAAATACGGTATTAAGCTTTTATCCATTGGCTTCTTTGTTGATCCTTCCCAGGCATTGATCTGGCGTGGGGCAATGGCTACCAATGCTTTGAACCAACTGATAAATGATACCGATTGGGGTGAACTGGATTATTTTATAATTGATCTACCACCAGGCACCGGTGATATACATTTGACGCTTGTTCAGACACTTCCTGTAACAGGCGCTGTTATTGTCAGTACACCCCAGGAAGTGGCCCTGGCTGATGCCCGAAAAGCTTTCAGCATGTTTAAGCAAAAAGAGATCAATGTTCCAATCATTGGTTTGGTTGAGAATATGTCGTGGTTTACACCTGCTGAATTGCCCGATAATAAATATTACATTTTCGGAAAAGATGGTGGTAAGAAACTGGCAGAAGATTCAAATGTCATTTTGGTTGGCCAGATTCCAATTGTGCAAGGAATCCGTGAATCAGGAGATAATGGCCGACCGGTAGCTTTGGAGGATAATACAGTTATTGGAAAGGCATTTATGGAACTGGCTCAAAATGTGGCCCAGCAGGTAGCAATAAGGAATGCGAAACTTGACCCGACAAAAATCGTTGAAATTAAACATAACTAATTAAATAATAATACAATGACTGACGAAAAAAGAGCTGAACTCACAGGAAAGGTTGAAAATGTAATCGAGCAAATACGTCCGTACCTGCAACAAGATGGTGGGGATATTAAATTTGTAGAACTGACAGATAATAATATTGTTAATGTAGAACTGATGGGTGCTTGCGGATCATGTCCGTATAGCACAATGACATTAAAAAATGGAGTTGAAACAGCTGTGAAAAAGGCAATTCCGGAAATAGAATCTGTTGAGGCTGTGAATATATAAACTGTAATCGCTAGAAAGATTCCCTATATTTTTTTAGTGCCGTTAGCATTCCTGACCTGATCAGGAATCCAGAATCAATAAAGTTGTGGAAATGATATTAATCTATAGGTAGCTTTATAATTTCAACAGTACCCTGTTCATCCTTTCGGTAACTTCTTTGGCAAGTACTTCCAATTCAGGGTTGCCTATCTGTCTCATCAAAGTTTCAGCATCCATAATGGCCACTTCAATATTACCTTCTCCCTGATCAATGACAATTACATTGCAGGGCAACAAGGTCCCTATTTTATCTTCGGACTGAAAGGCTCTTAGTGCAAGGTTAGGATTGCAGGCGCCAAGTATCATGTAATTTTTATAATTTACATCCAGTTTGGTTTTCAGGGTTTTTTTTACATCTATTTCAGTCAGGATACCAAAACCTTCTTCTTTTAATAGTTCAGTTACCTTATCAATGGTTAACTTGTATTTTGCCCGAATAGTTTTGCTTAAATAATAGTTCATGATTTAATGGGTTTGGGATAATAACTCTATTTTTACATTTAATTCTTCGGCTTTGTTATTCAGGATTTCCAGCTCTTTCTCTTTATTTTTCGTTAATTTACTACTTGATTGTTTGGTTTCCAGATTCAATATCTTCATCTCGATTTCGTAGCGTTGCCTCTTGAGTTTATCTATTTTTTTCACGGGGCTAAAATATAGAAATTTTGAGAAACGCCAAATTTAATGCTATTTGAGAGGCTTGATTCTATAATAAACTTTAAAAATTAGTCAGTGACAATTACCTTTTCGGAGATGACTTTGTCAGGATATTTGATAGAAAGGATATAGACTCCCTGTGGAATTCCGCTCAGGTCAATCTTAACTGTATTGTTTCCAGCTATTGAATTAGATTTAGCAGATTCCTTTATTTTTATACCGGCCATATTGTATAATAGAATTACGAAGCCAATAGATTCATTACAATTAAACTCAACATTTAGAATTGACTTTGCCGGATTAGGATATACTTGCAGATTCTCATCTTTACGCGAAATTATTTCTTCTTCGAAGGTGATGGCATCGTATTTAACGGTTAAACAGTAATCGACTGTGTCTTCATATATTCCTGTACATATTAAATTTCCATTATGGTCAATAACATTGTCAACACCCACATTATAAGTAGAATCAACACTTTCCAATAAATGAGTGTCTATAACTTCCCCTTCTGAATTTAATCTCATTGAAATGTATTCATAACTGTATTTCTCCTCATTCCTTAACCTACCGGTAAGGAAGTAGTTGTTATTATATGTAACTATTGAGTTAATTCTACTTTTTATACTGTCATTTGTGAAATGCCATAGTTTATTTCCATCCTGGTCATATTTGGCATATGTTGCATGGGGATTATCATAGGGGTCATGTTCCTCAAAACCTGAAAGTATTACATTTTTATTCTCATCTATGACAAAATCAGTGAACGAATTAAATGGAAGTGTTATTGTATCATGCCATTGTTCAGTAAGGGTTGAGTTAAACTTATAAATATATCCTCGTTTCCACCATGTTTCAGTCTCTTCATATCTTCCGGTGACATAAATATTTTCATCATTATCCAATGCAAAATGAAAGATTAGTTTCATTGTCCAAATTTCTATTAAAAATAGTGTATGGTCAAGTAGGATTCCATCAGGATTATATTTTGCTAAAATAAGTGATTCAATTTGGCTATTATGAAAATTTCCAACTACATAAATATTTTGTTCTTCATCTAAGAGAATCTTTTGGCCTCTGGTAAAATCACCAGGAATATCCCAGTAGGTTTGCCACTCTTTTATTCCATTCGAATTAAATTTAATAAGAATTAATTCCATATCATGTTCCGGTTCAAAACTGACACCTGTAACATATGCATTGCCCAAATTATCGGCTTTTACATCGCAATAGACAATATCATATTCTTGATAATAATATTCAAGCTCACCATTATAGTTGACTTTTAATAATCCGCCAATGATTGTCCATGATAGGCGTCTTTTTGCGATATAGGTATTCCCGAAAGAATCTATATGAACGCTTTCAGTCCTAAGGCTATCAGTTTGATAATTGCACAACCATTCTTTAGTGCCATCAGGTAAATATTTTACAATGCAAGAGCCATTATTATATGATCCTAGATAAGTCCATGAACTAATTGCATAGATATTATCATTTTGGTCAATTCCTACTTTGCTGTTACTTCCATTGTAAGGAAAATTATCTTCAAGTTGAATCCAAACAGGTTCCTGTGCAATGAGTTGAAGATCAAGTAAACAAAGCAGAATATTAATAAATGGTTTCATAATCCGGTGTTATATAAAGTGCTAAGGTAAGGAAATTAAATATAAAAAATTTCTTTGCGGTAAACTGTCCAGAAGAGCAAGGATTATGCAGATAACCGCTGACAAACAAATCTGTGTAAATCAGTAATATCTGCGTCATCAGCGTTCCATTACCGGAAATTTATTTAATAATTAAATACTTTTTGATCTTTTTTGCTCACAGTTTATATCCCTTTTTGTTCATGTGCAATCTGTCCGAAATAAAGATTTTTAATTTCGGATTTTCTTTTCTGTTGAGCATTATATCCCAGATAGAAACAAATTCAACATTGTTTTGTTGATCTGCAAGTTTTTTAAATTCCAAATTTACTTCAATATAATTTTCTTTTAATTTCCACCTGGCAGGGCTCGGTTTGGTAGAGATTAACACTATTTCACAACCAGGAAAGTTTTTTTTGCCGGTCATAATAGAGTTTGTCATTGTCGAGTAACCATTGAACGACCTTTATAATTTTATCCTCGTTCACATTTTTAACCAGGCCAGCCAATTCTTCCAGCGAACAAGGCTTCTCCATCAAAATGGGTTTTATTTGTTTTAATACAATATCAAATTCAAGCTCACTTAGTTCAATTTTATTTCTCTTGACACAAACATCACATTTGCCACATCTTTTTTGTTGTATCTCTCCGAAGTATTGTAGCAATTGCTGACTCCTGCACTTATTTTGACTATTGATATAATCCAGCACGGATTGCATTCTGTTTTCCGCAGATGTTTTCCTGTTCCTATAAATTTCATCAGATAGGTTAATGTTTTTAGCATCAAACCTTTCTGTAACAAAAGTGATCTGAGGTTGGCTTTTTCGTTTTAAATAGGTCAGTATGTCAAATTTCTCAAGTTGTGCCAACTGCTTTTCGACAGCATCTTGTTCTGAATCCATTCTCTTGGCAATTTCCTTTTCATTTATTTTTACAAATTCAGTAAATAGTCCGCTATATGATCTTAACAACAGTTTAATGAATTTATCAAATTTTATATTTTCCACCTGGAATTTGTACAAATCTTCCTTACTTGCTTTAAAACATATTTTTGAATCGGAATCGATGATTTCATGCAATAACAGGTAGCCTTCTTTTTCAAGGAATTTTAGCGAGTTATAAACTGTTTGGTAACGCAAGTTATAGTTGCTGCAAAAATCAGAAATATCAAAGTCGAAGCTGGTGTCTTTTCCGCTTCCTATGGCTAATTGAAAATAATTGCCCAGTGCCTGGTAAACCTGTTTAATTGATTTGATATCGGGAAATTGGGTGCTGATGAAATTTTCAGCATCGATGATATCAGCCTTTTCAAACAATAGTACCGCGTATGAATTTTTTCCATCCCTGCCTGCTCTGCCTGCCTCCTGAAAATATGCTTCCAGGCTGTCGGGAATATCGAGATGAACAACAAATCTTACATTCGGTTTGTCAATTCCCATTCCGAAAGCATTGGTCGAAACGATCACCTGGGTTTCTCCCGATATCCATGAGTTTTGCCTGATGTCCCTGCTTTTCCTGTCCAAGCCCGCATGATAAAAAGTGGAACTGATATTATTTTTCTTTAGGAATTCTGCAACATCAACAGTTTTTTTCCGGCTTCTCAGGTAAACGATCCCGCTACCCTTTAAATTGGTTACAACCTTTAAAAGCCGGTTAAGCTTATTTTCTTCTTCAATAGCAACATAAGTTAGGTTTTTCCGCTCGAAACTTTGCTGGAAAAGATTTTCCTTCCTGAAACCAAGTTTCTGTTGAATGTCAATTACTACATCACTTGTAGCTGTTGCAGTCAATGCCAGGACCGGTGTATCTTTCAGATAATCCCTGATTTTAATAATGTCAAGATAAGCAGGCCTGAAATCATAACCCCACTGTGAAATACAGTGTGCTTCATCAACAGCGAGAAGGCAAACCTTCATTCTCTCAATATTGTTTTTGATCAGATCAGTTTCCAGGCGTTCGGGGGAGAGGTATAAAAACTTTACATCGTTGTAAATACAATTGTTAATGGCCAGCTCAATTTCATCAGGATGCATCCCGGAATAAATCGCTACAGCTTTTATTCCCTTTTTTTTCAAATTTCCTACCTGGTCTTTCATTAAGGCGATCAATGGAGTTACGACCAAACAAAGGCCATCCAGCGACATGGCCGGTACCTGGAAACAAATGGATTTTCCTCCTCCGGTTGGAAGCAATGCAAGCGTATCTTTTCCATCCAACACAGATTGGATTATATCTTCCTGCATTGGTCTGAAAGAGGAAAAGCCCCAGTATTTCAGTAAAATTTGCTGGATGTCCACTTTTTACACTTTATCACGAAAATAAGAAAATTATTTTGAAGTACCCTGTTAAATATATATTTGAGTAATGTTTAAAAGGTAGTAAGCATTATCCATCAATTTTTTGAAATTTCAATTTCCCCATTATTCCTTTTAATATTCTATATTTAACACATATTGGTCAAATCAAATCCACCTTCTTAGTCAGTGGTAATTAATTTGTCTGATAAACTAAGTATGCTTTATATTCGGAAATGTTATTTTTCTCATCAACAACCTTTAATTCGAAATTATTATTTCCATCGATCAAATGACCATCATACCTGTATATTAGTAAATCGCTTTTAGCATCATACTCCAATAAAATCCACTTTCCATTTAGTGTGCCTCGATAAGATTTTATTCCTGCCAATTCATCTTCAATTTTAACTTTGATAGTATTCTGCTTGCTGATATTTTTATTGTTGTAAATATTTACTTCTCCTATTTCAGGGGGAATAGTGTCAACCAAAATACAATATTTCCCAAATTCACGAATTCGGGTTTCTATGAAACCATCAACCCAATCACCACCTGTGGATTTGTATTTGTTATTCTCACCAATCCTTGCGATCAAAGCTTTGTCCTGTAATCTTTTGGATAATGAATCTGGCCTAATACTCAAATTACACCTCGTATGCAGGGGTACATAATTGTAATGTAAATGATGAATAGGAGAGAAGGTATTTTTGGACGAAGGAGAAACTTTGTATTCAAAATATAAAGAATCATATAGGGCTTCTCCCGGCACCTCTAAAATTATATCATCTGTTTTAAAATAGTTATTTGTTGTGTATGAAAATAATTCACCTTGCTTTTCAGATTTAATTGCAGGTTTAAGATTTTGCTGATTGCCTTTTATAAAGAATGATAGCCGGGCTGTATTTCCTGCAATATCTGAAACCAGGTAAGTTAGTTCATGAGTCTCATCTTGTTCGAAGTCAATTACTCCATTATTCTTGACATTATTATAAATGCTCAAATGATTGTTAGACTGGATATAAGATTTTTGAATCCTTCGTTTTTTTAATTTATATTCTTTGTAATCGATAAAGCTATTGATGTAGCGGGTTTCATCGAAGGAAAAAGTTTCAGCATTGTGTTCATATATGAGCTTTTTATCAAGTAAGAGTTTAATGGAATAAACGCCGTTTTTATTATTTCCACTGTTGAACGGATCATAAGTGTTTATTCCAAAATACGCCTTGCCATTAATATGGATGGTATCTTTCTTGACCAGGGAATATTTTTTTCCATCATTTTGTGTGAAGAATTCAGCTGATGTGTTTTTGTCTTCAACCAATGCATTCTGATCTGCCGGATAAACTTTCAATAAATTGATAACAGGAGGTGTTATATCTTTTACTTTATATCCGAAATGTAATGGATTAATTGGTTTTTGTGTTGCTTCATCACGGATTTCAAAATGGAGGTGCGGCCCTCCTGATCGTCCGGTGTTTCCTGATAAGGCAACTATTTCACCCTTGGTGACTTTAAGCAGATCCTCTGGTGGGAATAAATCCACTTCAAATGATTCTCTTTTATACTGTTCGTTTTTTACAAATTCTCCTATTTTTTGATTGTATTGTTGAAGATGCCCGTAAACCGAAACAAACCCATTGGGATGAGTAATATAAAGCGCATTGCCATATCCGCCTGAAGAAGCTTTTATCCGTGATACATATCCATCTGCAATGGCATAAATATTAAAACCTTCCACTTCATTGGTACGGATATCCATTCCTGAATGAAAATGGTCAGACCTAAGCTCACCAAAAGTCCCTGATAGTTTAATTTCTAAATCAACTGGGGAAATAAAATAATTTTGTGGATATTTTTCCTGTGATGTTAAATTTAACGTAACAAAAAGAACAAAAAACAGGTTTAATAATTTTAAATGCATTAAATTGTATTTTATTAATTGACTGCAAGTATACTAAATTCTTATTCTTAATTGCGAACTTGCTGATTAAAAAAAATTTAGGCGACAAAATTACTTGAAAATAAACTTTCTGTTCACTACATTTGTCTGTTGTCTATAATGACAAATTAGTAACAATTATTATAAAGAGCATTGGAAAAAGTAGAAAAACTTGACATATCGGTATTGTTTGTTGAGGACGAAGAGCTTTTAAGGGCTATTTACGAAAGGATATTGGATAAGTTCGTTAACAAACTCTACATTGCCGAAAATGGAAAAGAAGGCCTTGAGCTTTATAAAAAGCATCATCCCGATTTAATTATTACTGATATTATGATGCCGGTTATGGACGGCCTTGAAATGGTAGACCATATCAGGAAGACCGATAATGATATTAGGCTGGTAATACTTTCTGCCTATGGTGAAGCAGAATATTTTATGGATGCCATAAAAATTGGTGTTAATAGCTTCCTTTTAAAACCGGTTGAAACAAAAAAGCTAACCTCCCTTGTTGAAGAGTTGGCCAACGGAATTTTGCTGGAAAGGAAAGTCAAGGAACAGGAATTAAAAAGGAAAAAGGCGGAGGAGAACCTTAAAAAACTAAATGAGGAACTTGAGAAAAGAATTGAAGAGCGGACAAGGGATCTTCAAAAAGAGATAAAGGAAAAGATACAGGCAGAAAATGAACTTAAAGAGCTTAACTTAAACCTGGAGAATAGGGTTAAAGAAGAATTGAAGAAACGCCAACAACAACAACAGTTACTAATTCAAAAATCAAAGCTGGAATCAATGGGAGAGCTGTCTGCCGGGATTGCTCATGAAATTAACCAGCCTCTGGGTGGTATTTCCATGGGTTTGGATAATATCCTGTTCAGGCTCTCAATGGAGGATGGTGTTTCAAAAGAATACCTTAGAAATAAGATAAATGCATTGTTTAAAGATATTGACCGGATCAGGCAGATAATCAATCATGTTAGGGTTTTTTCACGTGATCAGGAAGCGCTTGTATCCGAAGTTATTGATGTAAATGAAGTGATCCATGATGCCCTTTCTTTGGTAAGCAGGCAGTATCAACATCACCTCATCAATATTGAATTGAACCTTGCAAAAGAAAAATGCAATACACTTGGTAATAAATACAGAATTGAGCAGGTAGTT
>JAUVJI010000006.1 GCA_030596605.1 Bacteroidales bacterium | reverse complement strand
TTACATCAATTGCTTTGTTTGAGTTTAAAACACCGCTTAACATTGCTAACCCCTGTTCGGTAAAGGCATACGGTAAATATCTTGTCCCACCTCTGCCTTTTGAGGTTTCAATTTGCAACCTCAAAGCGTCCCACTCGTTTTTGGTAAGCTGAAACATAAAATCATTGGGAAAACGTTTTTTGTTTCTTTTTACAGCAAGGTTTAAATTTTTGGTTTGCACTTCGTAAATCCTGTTTTGAATGGTTTGTAATTGCATTTGAGTTGATTAATAAAACTTTATAGTTAGTTTATGTTATGGTTGGAGATCCCGATTTCGCTACGCTCATCGGGATAAATTCGACTACAATGTTTCACTGTGCCTGCGGCTTGTGAAACATTAGTCTCAGATCCCGCCTTCGCTCCACTCGTCGGGATAAATTCGACTAATTTGATTTAGTTCGACTATGTCTCCTAAATCAAAAGTCTCATTTACTTTCCCACACAAAACTTAGAAAATATATTCCCCAGTATTTCATTGGTAGTGATCTCACCTGTGATCTCTCCCAGATGATGAATGGCCTTGCGGATATCGATGGCTATCAGATCGGAAGGGATTCCTTCGGCAAATCCTTTTTCCGTGCTTTTAATTGATTCCAGGGTTTTAATCAGAGCCTCGTAATGACGGGTATTTGATACAATGGCAGTGTCGGATATTTTTTCGCTTTCAACATATTTGGATAGGCTCTCAGCTATGAGATTAATATTTTCTTTCCGCTTGGCCGAAACAAAAATACATTCCTTTTCCACCATCCCCTTGAATCCTTTAGGCGCTTCCACAAGCATATCAATTTTATTGGCAATAAGAATAAATTTTTTATCTTTTGAAATTCCTTCAGGCAATTGGTTTATATGCGCTTTGAACTCTGTCAGTGTGGCTTCGATATCATCGCAATTCGTTTGGCTCACATCAAAAACGTATAAAATTATTTTGGCTTTATCAATTTGTTCATAGGTGCGTTCTATCCCAATGCTTTCTAAAGTGTCATCAGAATCACGCAATCCTGCAGTATCAATAAACCGGAAAGAAATCCCATTAATGACAATTGTATCCTCGATGGTATCCCTTGTTGTCCCCGGTATTTCAGAAACAATAGCTCTTTCTTCATTGAGGATAACATTCAGCAATGTGGACTTACCTACATTCGGATGGCCTACAATAGCAACAGGAATTCCTTTTTTAAGCACGTTGCCGAGGGAGAAAGACTTAATTAGAGATGATATTTCTTTATTTATTGTTTTAAGCAGTTTTTTTAGATCATCCCTGTTTGCAAATTCAACATCCTCTTCGCTGAAATCCAGCTCCAGTTCAATAAGCGAGGCAAAGTTTACCAACTGGCCACGGAGATCTTTGATTTTATCTGAAAAATTACCACGCATCTGGTTTAGTGCCAGATCATGTGAAGTTTTAGAATGGGAAGCAATTAAATCAGCGACACCTTCGGCTTGTGACAAATCAAATTTACCATTCAGAAATGCCCGAAAAGTAAACTCACCGGGTTTGGCCATTCTGATGCCTTTGTCAATCAATAATTCGATGATCCTGTGTTGAATATATTCCGAACCGTGACAGGATATTTCAATAGAATCTTCACCGGTATAGGAATTGGGTCCTCGAAATAAACTTACCAGCACTTCGTCAATAATTCCAGATTTTCCTAAAATATCACCAAGATGAATAGTGTGTGAATCGATGTTCGCTAATTTTATTTTTTTATTTTTCGGTTTAAATATTTTATCACAAACTTCGAAGGATTCAGTACCTGAAATACGGATAACAGAAATTGCACTCGAACCGGGAGGGGTTGCCAGGGCACATATCGTAGCTTTTGTATCAGAAATAAAACCCGCAGGATTCATTTTAGTCAGTCTTTGGGATTTTTATACCAACAAAATTAATTAATTATTTCGAGGCAAAACAGCAAAACCTTTATATTTGCATCTTTTCTAAATAATGGTTCTACTGCTATTTTTGAGGTAATAAATTGCTTTTCGCTCATTTTAATAGTTTGTACGGAATGCGAAAATGATACAATGCGAAAATGTTTAAATATTTTAAAATGTTTAAATATTTGATAATAAATAATTTGCAAATATATTTTTTGTTTTTTTCTACTAAGACAAAACATTTATTCTTGTATTTAAGCATTCTCCGAAGGAGTCCTTTGGACAATCATTTTAGCATTTATTAATATTCGACTAAATTCGTAGTAGTACCAAAATAATATAAGCTTTATGAGTGTATTGGTTAACAAAGATTCTAAAATAGTTGTTCAAGGCTTCACAGGTAAAGAAGGTACCTTTCATGCCGGCCAAATGATCGAATATGGAACGAATGTAGTGGGTGGTGTTACTCCGGGCAAAGGAGGACAAACTCATCTTGACAGGCCGGTTTTTAATACAGTAGAGGATGCTGTTGATAAAACAGGGGCAGATGTGTCTCTGATTTTTGTTCCACCGGCTTTCTCTGCCGATGCAATCATTGAAGCAGCAAATTCAGGTATTAAGGTCATTATTTGTATCACGGAAGGTATACCTGTTCAGGATATGGTAAAAGTGAAAGATTATTTAAAAAATAAAGATTGCAAACTTATAGGCCCCAATTGCCCTGGAGTTATTACTCCGGGAGAAGCAAAAGTTGGAATTATGCCTGGTTTTATTCACACTCCGGGAAATATAGGAATTGTTTCCCGATCGGGAACACTAACATATGAAGCTGTTGACCAGCTCACAAAATTGGGCTTGGGACAATCCACTGCCATAGGAATTGGAGGAGATCCTATAATTGGTACTACTACAAAAGATGCAGTAGAGTTATTCATGAATGATCCGGATACAGATGGTATTGTTATGATTGGCGAAATTGGAGGAAATATGGAAGCTGAGGCCGCTTATTACATCAAAGAGCATGGAACCAAACCGGTTGTGAGTTTTATTGCAGGTGCCACGGCTCCTAAAGGAAGAACAATGGGACATGCCGGAGCAATCATTGGAGGAAAGGATGATACTGCACAAGCAAAGAAAAAGATATTAAAAGAGTGTGGCGTACATGTAGTTGAATCTCCGGCCCATATTGGAAAAACAATGGCCGATGTGTTAAACAATAGCTAAAATTTAATATTTCATAATCCAGGCTTCTTTGTATTTGACCGGTAATTCTTTTTTACCGGTATTAGCTAATTCTTTAGATGGATAATCTGTCAGGGAAATCCTAAATTTGTCATCTTTCGAAATCACTTTTACCTTTTTAAATCCCTCTTCCGCATATTTTTTTGCTTGTTCTTTCGCATCATTAATGGAATTGAAATTACCAAATATTACATAAAATCTTCCGGTAGAAGAAGATACTATCATTTGCTCCTCTTCTGTTTGAGGTGGCTCATTGATAATCACAGTTTCAGTACCGCAAACTTTTGTTTCCTTCTCGATATCCAATTCCTCACCAATCCAAGCAATGCTAAAATTGCCTTCAATACTAACACCAAGGGCATTCCATTGATGACTATCCCAATCTTTGATATTAATGATCATTGATTGGGAGGCAACTGTTTCTCTCCATTGATCAAATGCTTTTTCTGCAGTTGCATTCCTGTTTTCCCAGTAAACAATTTCATATGCAGTACCGGGGTAATTTGATAATTCCATAGGCTTCTTCTGCATACAGGATTTGTCTTTTAATTCTACTTCAAAACAACAGGCTGTCCATTCTCCTTTATCCGACCAGCTGTGAAAATTACATGTATTGGTATCCGGCTTATTTTGAATTAAATCATTGATGTGTTTCTCAGCTACAAAACAAAGTGATTCTGATAGCGGTATTGCAGGGAGATTCATTGTTTTCCTGTATTCATTAAAGAGATTATAAAGCTTAAACTCTTCCTCGGAAATACAAAAGTCTCCTGGTATATCTTTCTGTGAATAGGAAAATTTTGTTATTGTTAAAAGTCCAAAGATTAGTAAAAAGGGTAATAGGTTTAAAAACGATTTGTATTTCATCCTGGATCCTTATAATAAAAAGTTGCATGTAAAAATAGTGATTATTATTGTTTCTTGTCCGAAAAAACATTCAATCTTCAATTTTAATACGCACATGTATAAATTATTACTTGTAATTACAATTACATATAGGTTTCCAATTATTTCCTTCAAAATTCAACTTTTAAAAATAATTTGATTAAAAAGGTGGTTTACTTTAACTATGCAACGAATAAGTTTTTATATTTGTCTCAATTATATATTTTAATATTGCATTCAAAAACAAACATTATGAGGAAATTTACTTTAATTACATTATCAGTACTAATTGCAGTTATTGTTACTGCGCAACTTCCTGCCACGTTCGATCTAAGGGATTATAACGGGAATAATTACGTTACGTCAGTTAAAAGCCAACAGGGTGGAACATGCTGGACCCATGGCACCATGGCATCAATAGAGGGAAATCTATTAATGACCGGAAATTGGGCTGCAGCCGGAGAGGTTGGAGAGCCGGATTTAGCAGAATATCATCTTGATTGGTGGAACGGTTATAATGGATACTATAATGCTGACTTAGATCCACCATATAATAATAATCAGGGACTTGAAGTTCATATGGGAGGTGATTACCGGGTTTCAACTGCCTATTTATCAAGGGGTGATGGAGCTGTGCGCGATATCGATGGCCAGTCCTACTCTTCCCCTCCTGAATTTTATAATTCAAGTTACCATTTGTACTACCCAAAAAACGTAGAGTGGTATATTGCAGGTGAGAGTTTCGAAAATATGGACTTGATAAAAACCAAAATCATGGAACAGGGTGTTATGGCAACATGTATTTGTTACGATGGTTCATTTATAAACTATGAATATGAACATTATCAACCGACTTCAAGTAGTCTTGACCCTAATCATTCAGTTGCAATAATAGGATGGGATGACAACCGTGTTGTGCAAGGCGCACCAGGGAACGGAGCGTGGCTAACCAAGAACAGTTGGGGAGCAGGATGGGGTAATAGCGGTTATTTTTGGATATCATATTATGATAAACATGCGTGTCAAAATCCTGAAATGGGAGCTGTTTCATTTCAAGATGCAATATATTATAATTACGACTATGTTTATTACTATGATTATCATGGATGGAGGGATACAAAATCAAATACAACTAAAGCCTTTAATGCTTTCATAGCAGAAGCGGATGATATGCTTTTTTCAGTGAACTTTTTTAATGCTGCTGATGATGTGGATTTTGAAGTAAAAATTTATGATGATTTTGTAAGTGGTACGCTGCAAAATGAACTTTCATCCATATCAGGACATTTAGATTATATTGGTTTTCGCACAATTGACCTAACCGAACCTGTTGACCTGATAGAAGGAAACGATTTTTTCATATATCTTGAGCTCTCGGATGGAGGAATACCTTATGACAGAACATCAGATGTTCCGGTGTTGCTTGGTGGTGGATCGAAGGTCATAGTTACTTCAGCAGCAAATCCTGAAGAAAGCTATTATTGGGATAATGGTGCGTGGGAAGATTTTTATTACTACAGCGATCCTTCAGGGTTTCAGAATACAGGAAACTTCTGTATTAAGGGTATGACCAGGACAGCTTATGCACTGGATCTGGGAGGTGTTGAGATTTTAGACCCGGGAGGAAATAATAATGGATCGATCGATCCGGGTGAAACTGTTGATGTGGTTGTTACAATACAAAATAATGGATTGTTTAATGTTACAGATATTTCGGGTGTTTTTACAACTATTGATCCGTATACAAGCATAAACTCGGGGTTAATGGTCTTTCTTGATATTCCTCCGGGCGAGGAAGCTGAAGCCACATTTAATATTTCTGTAAGCCCTGCTGCACCCATTGGTCATACTATTATTGGCGCTTTAGGAATTGAATGTTCTTCAAATGGTAATACATTGACTTATGACTTTCCGCTGAATTTCAAAGTTGGGTTAATTGTAGAGGATTTTGAAACGGGTGATTTTACTAAATTCCCATGGGAATTTGGTGGTGATGCCGATTGGATTATCACTACTTCAAATGTTTACGAAGGAACTTATTCAGCCAAATCCGGATCTATTGATGATCAGGAAGACTCTGAGTTGATTATTACAATAGATGTAGTTGCTGATGATGAAATTTCTTTTTTCAGGAAAGTATCTTCCGAAGCAAGTTATGATTACCTACGTTTTTATATTGATGGAACCCAAATGGGTGAATGGGCCGGTGAAGCAGGATGGGATGAGGTGGTATATGACATTACAGAAGGAACTCATACATTTAAATGGGCTTACGAAAAGGATTACAGTGTATCAAGTGGTGATGATTGTGCATGGTTGGATTTTATTGTATTTCCGGGAATGGATGAAGGTGTGCCTACCTCCTTTGACCTTAGAGATTATAATGGTAACAATTATGTAACTTCAGTTAAAAGTCAGCAAGGAGGCACCTGCTGGACACACGGAACAATGGCATCCATTGAAGGAAACCTGATGATGACTGGAAATTGGACAGCAGCCGGCGAACCGGGTGAACCTGATTTGGCTGAATACCATCTCGACTGGTGGAACGGCTACAACCAATATTATAATAAGGACCTTGATCCGCCTTTTAATAATGGACAAGGCCTTGAAGTTCACATGGGGGGTGATTACCGTGTTTCTACAGCTTATTTGTCAAGAGGTGACGGGGCTGTGAGAGATATTGACGGACAGTCTTATAACTCTCCGCCCGATTATACCGATACATCTTATCACTATTATTATCCGATGAATGTAGAATGGTATATAGCAGGAGAAAACCTTGAAAATATCGATCTTATAAAAACTAAGGTCATGGTGGAAGGTGTAATGGCAACATGTATCTGTTACGATGGTAACTTTATGAACTATGAATATGAACATTACCAGCCTGCATCCAGTACGCTGGATCCAAATCATTCGGTTTCAATAATTGGATGGGATGACGACCGTGTTATTCAAGAGGCACCGGGTAATGGTGCATGGTTAGTCAAGAATAGTTGGGGAACCGGATGGGGTAATAACGGTTATTTTTGGATATCATATTATGATAAACATGCATGTCAGAATCCTGAGATGGGTGCTATTTCTTTCCAGGATGTAGTATTTATGCCTTATGAAACCGTGTATTATCATGATTATCATGGATGGCGTGATACCTTAACTATTGCAACAGAAGCATTCAATGCTTTTGCTGCAACGAAAAATGAAATAATTGAAGCTATAAGTTTTTTTGTTGCGGGTGATAATGTTATCTATTCTGTAAAGATTTATGATGATTTTGATGGTTCAGAACTTACAAATGAATTAGCTTGGATAGTTGGAGCAATTGAGTATTCGGGATTTCAAACAATTGATTTGGGTACTCCTGTAAGTATTTCCGAAGGAGATGATTTTTACGTTTATCTTTATTTGTCGGTAGGTGGTATTCCATACGACAGAACTTCTGATGTACCTGTATTGCTTGGTGGAGATTCGAAAGTGATTGTACCTTCTACTGCTAATACGGAAGAAAGTTATTACAAAAGCGGAAATGACTGGGTGGATTTCTATTATTATGACGACCCTTCAGGATTCCAGAATACCGGTAATTTCTGCATTAAGGCACTTGCAGTGGAAGATTATATTCCAGGATTTAATGAAAGCCTGTTTGAAGTAGGCAGTGTATTAAATCAGAATTATCCAAATCCATTTAGTGATGTTACAACTATTTCATACTCAATACTTGAAACTTCTGAGGTTGAATTGAGTATAATAAATATTATTAGCCAGGAAATTAAAATGTTAGAAAAAGGACAACAAACGAATGGACAACATAACATCAACTGGGATGGTAAACTTTCCAATGGTAGCAATGCCGAACCAGGTATTTATTTCTGCAAGCTAAAGGTCAATGGTAGGGTGATCTCCACAATCAGAATGCTTAAAGTCAATTAATCCTGCTTTGCATTGATCAAAGGCTTGAAAGGCTGTTCTGAGGGACAGCCTTTTTTTGTGGATACATCATGTTAAATTGATATTCCTGATATTTATAATAATTATCTTTGCAATCCCTTTAAATTTTCAAATATTATGGATTTACTTCAGCAGTTATCAACATATTGGCAGACTTTATATCCTGATCAATCTCTTAAACTCCTTAAGGATTTTATTAAAGAAATTGATGAAACCAAAAACAATATTCAATTTTCCCCACATAATAATGAATGGTACAAGGATGCTGTCGTCTATTCTCTTTATGTTGATCTTTTTAATAAAGATTTTAATGGCCTGATTGATAAACTGGATTATCTGCAAGACCTGGGTGTAAACTGTATTTGGTTGCTTCCAATTCTTGATTCTCCGATGAAGGATGCAGGATTTGATATTCGAAATTATGATAAGGTCAGGTTGGAATTATTGGGGCTTCCAGAAGATTCTACTGTAGATGAGCAGAGAAAACTATTTAGGGATTTTTTGCAGGAAGCGCATAAAAGAGGTTTAAAAGTGATCTTCGATATAGCTATTAATCATACCTCAGATGAACATCCTTGGTTTGTTGAATCCAGGAAATCTCCTGATAATCTGTATCGTGATTACTACATCTGGAATAAAGATACAAATTTGTACAAAGATGCGAGGATAATTTTTGAAGGGCTCTGTGAAAGCAATTGGGAACAAGATGGTGAATGGTATTATTTTCACAGGTTTTTTGAGTTTCAGCCGGACCTGAATTATAAAAATCCTGTTGTTCTTCTGGAGATGACCCGGAATTTTCTTTTTTGGTTAAAACAAGGTGTAGATGGATTTCGTGGAGATGCGATACCCTATTTGTGGAAGGAAGATGGTACGACTTGTGAAAATCATCCTACCTTACATTTTGTGGTTAAGTTCTTCAGAGAAGTACTTGATTATGTACGACCACATACATTGCTGCTGGCTGAAGCTTGTCAAAAACCCAATGAGGTTGTAAAATATTTTGGTAATGGCGATGAATGCAATGCAGGTTACCATTTTCCATTGATGCCTCAGATATTTAAATCGCTTGCTGCAGAGAGCAAAACTCCGATTGAAAACATTCTGGATACTAAAGTCACACCTGTCATTCCTGAATCTGTACAATGGTTTACTTTTTTAAGATGTCATGACGAATTAAGCCTTGAACTGGTTTATGTTTCAGAAGAGGATAGAAAATATATTCACGAAAATTATTGCAAGCAACCGTTATGGAATTTCAGGTTAGGGCAAGGAGTTGCAGCACGACTTTCAGAATTGTTAGATCGTGATCCAGAAAAAATCGGATTGGCCTACTCAATAATGTTGAGTTTACCTGGCACACCTATTATTTATTATGGTGATGAATTTGGGAAACTAAATGATAAGGAATATTACAAGGAAATGATCCAGCTTTCTGGAAAGGATGATACCAGGTTTTTGGTTAGGGGGAAAATTGACTGGAACAATCTTGAGCATCAATTATTAGATTCAAACTCCCTGTCATCACAAGTATATGCCAGAGTGAAAAATCTGATTAATATCCGTAATCAATACAAAGCATTTGGTAGAGGTAGTATAGAATGGATTAATGTATACAATAATGGGGGAGAAGTTGAAAATCATGTTCTCGCATATATAAGGGAATATCAAGATGAAAAGATATTAATTCTCAATAATCTCTCAGGCAAATCAATCGCTGTGGTTGACAATTTGATGATAACTAAATTCAATAAAGACTTAATTGGGAACATTATCAAAATAGAAAATGAAATGCTACTATTACAACCTTTTCAATATTTATGGATAGAGGTGTAATTAATATCACATAGAATTCGCAGAAAACACAAAAGAATCTGTATTAATCTGTGATTTCTGTGTGAGTGAAAAAATATACGAATGAAAGAAAATGACATTTCATACATAATCAGGGGAATCGTGTTTAAAATCCATAAGAAATTAGGTCCCGGCTTATTTGAGTCAGTTTATGAAGAAGTACTGTATTATGAATTAAAGAAGGCCAGATTGAAGGTGGAAAGACAAAAAGTTGTTCCAATAATTTGGGATAACCTAAAAATGGATAAAGGCTTTAGAGCAGACTTAATAGTTGAAAATAAAGTAATAATTGAGATAAAATCAGTCGAAACCTTAGCGAAAGTCCATTATAAACAGTTGGCAACATACGTAAAACTTACAGGATTAAAATTAGGGTTACTGATTAACTTTTTTGAAGATAATATTAGTGAAGGAATTATAAGATATATTAACGGTAAGCTTGACTAAAACAGTGCACACAGATTTCACGGAGAACACAGAAAAATCCTTGAAAATATGTGAGTTTTGTTTGAATTGTAATTGCACACAGATCTTATAGAAAACACAAAAATATCTGTGATATTCTGTGGTTTCTGTGTGATAATTAAATAGCGGGAAGAAATTTCTGTGATAATCTGTGACTTCTGTGTGATAAAAAAATTACTAATGAAAAAAGACAATTTCGAAGCAGTCATATTCGACCTCGACGGAGTAATAACAAAAACAGCACTTGTACACAGTGCCGCCTGGAAAATGATGTTTGATGAATACCTGATGGCAAGGGAAAAGAAACACAATGAACCTTTTCGTGAGTTCAGTCATGAAAATGACTATTTGCCTTATGTTGATGGTAAACCACGTTATAAAGGGGTTGAATCATTTTTACAATCTCGGCAAATCGAAATTCCTTTTGGTGACCCATCTGATTCTCCGGGATTGGAAACAATCTGTGGCCTTGGTAATAGAAAAAACCAGGCATTTAATGAGGTGCTGGACAAAGATGGTGTTGAGGTTTATCAATCCACTGTTGACCTGATCAATAAATTAAAACAAAAAGGAATTCGTGTTGGTGTAGCTTCTTCCAGTAAAAATTGTCAGGCCGTTCTTGAAAAGACAGGATTGATTGATCTCATTGAAACCCGTGTTGATGGCGTTGTCTCAGCTGAAATTGGTTTGAAAGGAAAACCTGAACCCGATATTTTTACTACCGCTTCTGATAATATAGGTATACCTTACGATAAAGCGGTGGTTGTGGAGGATGCGGTTTCTGGTGTTCAAGCTGGAAAAGCTGGAAATTTTGGACTGGTCTTAGGAATTGCCCGTGAAAATAATTCCAAAGAATTAAAAATAAATGGTGCTGATATAGTTGTGGAGGATATTTCTGAAATTGGATTTGAAGGTATCAATCAATGGTTTGAAAAAGGTTTGGAAGAAGATAGTTGGAGCATATCTTATTCAGATTATGTACCTGAAAAAGAAAAAACCAGAGAGACTTTATTGACAATAGGTAATGGTTATTTGGGAACAAGAGGCGCTTTTGAAGAAACCAAAGCAGGTGAATTCAATTACCCTGGAACTTACATTGCAGGATTATATAACAGGCTGATTTCAAAGGCGGGTGACAGGAAGGTTGAAAACGAGGATTTTGTGAATGCTCCCAATTGGTTGCCTATTCAATTTAAAATTGGAAGTGATGAATGGATTGATATAAATAAAACTGAAATCCTGAATATCGAAAGGAAACTTGATTTTAGGACAGGTGTTTTATATCGTTCTATTCAAATTTAAGATAAATCAGGCAGGGAGATTTTTATTAAGACTGAACGATTTGCCAGCATGACCAATCCTCACATGATTGGCTTGTCTTATGAAATCACTCCCTTGAATTTCAGCGACACGATTACAATAAGATCTTCTCTTGATGGAAATATTATCAATGATGGAGTTGCCCGCTATAGACAGTTGAACCAACAACATTTAGTACCCATTGAACAGGGTGGGGAAGGAGATACATCTTTTCTGGTTATGAAGACTTCTCAATCTGATATTAGAATTGCCCTGGCTGCAAAACACTTTGTTAGTTCTGTTAATTCAAATATAAATCCAGTTTTTAAATCATGTATAGATGCATCATCTGTCGCAACTGAATTTGAAATTGATGCTCAACAAAATTCTTCAGTTAAGATTAGAAAGCTGGTTTCAATTTATACATCACAAAAATGGGATTGCGAAAATCCTAGGACTGATGCTATAAATGATTTGAACAGTGGAGACAAGTATGAGCTATTAAAAAGTGAAAGTGCAGAAGTTTGGAAAAAAATATGGGATAAAATTGATATTCAGATAGAAGGTGATCGTTTGGCTCAGAAACTATTAAGGATGCATTTGTATCATTTAATGGTATCCTTTTCGCCAAACAATAAAAATTATGATGCAAGCGTAACTGCACGTGGCCTGCATGGTGAAGCTTATCGTGGACATATTTTCTGGGATGAAATATTTATTTTACCACTGTACAATATTCATTTTCCTGAAGTTGCAAAATCAGCCTTAATGTACCGTTTTAACAGGTTAGATGCTGCGCGAAGTTATGCAAAAGAGCATGGTTATGAGGGTGCTATGTTTCCATGGCAGAGTGGAAGTGATGGAAGGGAAGAAACTCAGGTTGTTCATTTGAATCCTGTTACCGGTAGGTGGGGCCCAGACTTCAGTTCATTCCAAAGGCACGTATCTCTCGCTATTGCTTATAATGTCTGGCAATACTTCCATGTGACTAATGATGTTGAATTCATGGAAAAATATGGTGCTGAAATGTTTTTCGAGATTTGCAGGTTCTGGGCAAGTAAAGCAATCATTGCTGATAAATCTGGTCGATATTCCGTTAAAAATGTAATGGGGCCTGATGAATTTCATGAGAAATACCCTGGTACTGATGAGGGTGGTTTGAAAGACAACACATACACTAACCTTATGGTGGTGTGGTCATTTAGGAAAGCAAATCAAATTCTAAACAAAATAAGTGCTAAGGCGAAACTAAAGATTTTTAATAATATTCAAATTACCGACAATGAAATTCTGAAATGGAATGATATTGCATCAAAAATGAATATTGTTATTGAAGATAATATCCTGGCACAATACGAAGGATATTTTGATTTGGAAGAACTGGACTGGCAATATTACCGTGAAAAGTATGAAAATATCTATCGTATGGACAGGATATTAAAATCTGAAGGTAAATCGGCAGATAATTATAAAGTAGCAAAGCAGGCTGACACACTCCAAACATTTTATAATTTGGAAGAGCAAGATGTAACCGAAATGCTTGAGAATCTTGGTTATAAATTGTCAGGTGATTATTTATCAGAAAACCTTAAATATTTTCTGAAGCGTACTTCTCATGGTTCTACTTTAAGCCGGGTTGTTCATGCGCAACTTGCCAATATGATTAATAACAAGAAGTTAAGCTGTGATCTCTATAAAGATGCACTTACCAGCGATTATGCCGATGTACAAGGAGGAACAACCGGCGAAGGAATTCATGCAGGTGTGATGGCTGGAACGGTGTTGATCGCTTTTCAATCCTTTGCTGGATTAAATTTAAAATCAGACATTGTTAAAATTAACCCCCATCTACCTGATCATTGGCGATCCATCAGTTTTAAATTTGGATTTAAAAATGTACAATTCAATTGTTTTGTTAATCAGAATCATATCAGAATCAAACAATCCAACCAAGAAGAAAAGAAGATAAATATTTACGTGAACGAAAAAGCGATTACTTTGTCCCCAGATTCTGAAATCGAGATCAAATATTAAATAAAAATTCGTAAATCAAAACTCGTAAATCGTAAATCAAAAGATATGTTAGGCGATATATTATTAATTCAGGAAAAGCACAAAAAGGTCGGAGAAATTATCATTGAACGAATACTTCAAAATAAAAAAGAAAAATTCATTGTTGCAATATCCGGAGAATCAGGTTCAGGAAAAACTGAACTGGCTCACGTTATTGCCAAAGGACTTCGCAAACATGGCATTTTTGCCAAACCATTGCATACTGACAATTTTTACAACACTCACCCTCTCGAAAGAAGGGAATGGCGCAGCAGGCAAGGAATTGAAAATGTGGTTGGCTATAACGAATACAAATGGGATGAAATCAACCAGGTTATTGATGATTTTAAAAATGACAGGCTTTCGGAAATGCCATGTGTTGATTTGGTAACGGAACAGGTGGATAAATTGACCACTGATTTCAGTGAGGTGGATATGCTGATAGTCGATGGATTATATGCTATCAAATCCGAGGGAATTGACATACGTGTCTTCATTGATCTCACATACCTTGAAACAAAAGAAAAACACACAAAGGATTCCCGGGGAAAAGAAGTAATGGATGAAGTTCGTTGGGCCACCCTTGCTCAGGAACATAAGATGGTTCAGTCACTGAAACCATTGGCTGATCTGATCATCACGAAGGATTATGATGTTGTGGAGGTAAAGAAATAAACCTTTACTTCAAATCACTATATTTATTTTGAATATTTGTTTTTTTAATATTTATGATATATATTTGCAATTTGTAAATATAATACATAAATAATGACAACATTTACAAGTACATTACCTGAAGATATTTTCAACAAACTAAATGAAATGTCAGGAATTTTATCCATACCAAAAAATAAAATTATTGAGAAAGCCCTTAAAATATATCTTGACCAGCTAACCCGTGCAGAATATATCAAATCCTACCGGCATGCCGGGGACGATACCGACTTACTCTCAATTGCAGAAGAAGGAATGACGGATTATTTGAAACAATTAGAGGATGAAGCAGTGTGAAATTTGGTATGCAGACCTTAACCCTGTGAAAGGCAGTGAGCAGAAAGGATTTCGCCCTGTCGTTGTTGTAAGTGGTAATATGCTGAATAAATACCTGCCAATTGTTATCGCCTGTCCGCTAACAACAAAAATCAAAGCTTATAAAGGGAATGTTATTATTTCTCCGGATGATAGAAATGGCTTATCAGAAAAATCCGAAGTTCTGACCTTTCATATCAGGTCCATTTCAAAAGAAAGGCTTACTAAAAAAGTTGGAGAAATCACCGAAACCCAATTGAACATTATTAAACAGACCTTGGAGGATATTTTAAAATACTAGACTATCTCATTTCAGCTTTCATAGTTATTATAGCGAATTCATATTCAAAATCTCTAATTTTGTAAACATGAACCATAAAATATCAACCCCAACTTGGGTAAAAAACCGAACCATTTACGAAGTCAACATTCGTCAGTACACTAAAGGCGGTACATTTAGGGAATTCGAAAAATATTTACCCAGATTAAAGAAACTGGGTGTTGGAATATTATGGTTTATGCCCATTCATCCTATAGGTATAAAAAATAGGAAAGGCACACTTGGTAGTTATTATTCCATTAGTAATTACACTGCTATAAATCCTGAGTTTGGAACTTTCGAGGAATTTAAACAGCTCGTAAAAAAGATACAAGACCTGGGAATGAAGGTGATCATAGATTGGGTAGCCAACCATACAGCCTGGGATCATCACTGGACAAAAGATCATCCTGAATTTTATACAAAAGAAAACGATGGAAATTTTAAAGCCCCTTTTCCTGAATGGGAAGATGTAATCCATTTGGATTATGGTAATTCTGACCTGTGGGATGAAATGATTAATCAAATGGCATTTTGGTTAAAAGAAACCGGTATTGATGGTTTTCGTTGCGACATGGCTCATCTTGTTCCAACTGTTTTCTGGAACGAAGCTCGTAAAAGGCTTGACCATATTAAACCTGTTTATATGTTGGCTGAATCAGAAAATCATGATTTACTGGAATATGCTTTTGATAGCATTTATAATTGGAAATTATTACATGCAATGAATGAGTTGGCCGCTGGGAAAATCAATGCAAATGAACTGATGGGAGTTGCGTTGAATGAATTAAAATATCTTCCTGACGGAGCTTCAGTGCTTAACTTTACCAGCAACCATGATGAAAATTCGTGGCAGGGATCAGCCATAGAAAGACTACATTATTTCTTGGAACCACTGACCGTTCTTACTTTTATGCTTCGCGGTATTCCATTAATTTATAGTGGACAAGAGGCCGGGAATTATCGCCGGTTGAAATTCTTTGAAAAGGATGAAATCGGTTGGAAAGAGGATAAAATGACTCCATTGTATCAGAAACTTAACACACTATTAAATAATGGGCCTCTAATAACAGGCGAACTTAAACCGATAAAAACCGATGCACCTGAGAGCATTCTTACCTTTACCCGGTTTACAGATAAAAACCGATTGATTGTCATTCTTAACCTATCAGCAAGAGATACTTCATTCTATATAGAATGTGGAAAACTGAACGGGCAATATCAAAATCTAATAAATGATGAAACCTTTGAGTTTAATTGCCATGGGCAGTTTTCATTGGATGCTTATGGGTATTTGGTATTGGCAAAGTAATAAGAAAATTTACAAAATCAAGAAATTACTAAAACAATATGTCAATCGGAAGATTGACACTTCACCCGGCGTAGTCAGAGACTACGTCGAGTTTGGATAGCAAAAAATAATTATCATTAATTAAAATAATATTTTAACTATTCCAACTGGCCCTAGAAAAACTCCAGTAAAAAATGTGATTTTGTCAGATGGTTTGGGAAATTTTTCTTTGTTTTTAAAATAATAAATAAGTCCTGCTGAAATACTAATCAATAGAACAGTAATTTCAATCGCCTTTTTTATGTCTTCTGGTTTTAAAACCCAATAAATTATAATTGCTGGAAAAGTAAAAACTATCACCATTACGTAAAGAAGTAGAAAAATCGGATTCTGATTCTTATCTGATTCTGGAAGATCCATATCACCCGCAAACATTGGTCTTATTAGTTGTAATATTGGTCTAATATAGTACAATAATATCAAAAATATACTAAGAATGGAAAAAATGATAAGTGTTAGTAACTTCAGGTTTACTGCGAAAGGTATAATAAAATATAAAATCAAGGCAATTAATAAAGTTGGCAGGAAGCCAGATAGAAATTTAGTAGTAGCATTCAGTAATATTTTTTTCATAATTTATCAATTATTAAAAACTAAATATGATAATACGATTGTAAGCAACTGATCCATTATGATACGGATCTGATAGAAATTAATATTTTGCCTAATTCATAACAACTCATTCAGCAAAAAATCTATTTTTTTCAACAATGTTTCAAAGATAAAAACTTTAGCATTATCAGTAATAATATTTATTATTAAGCTTATTGATAAACAGACAGACAGACACTTGCAATTTGCAGTTTCAAAATATATTTATAATAATTTGGATTACAAATTTTCGTCTCGGAGTAGTCTCTTGACTACACTGCGTGGTGTACAAATCTCTGGATTTGTTATTCCATAAAATCAATTTCCAATAAAATCTCAAGCTGCTATTTTACTTTTTAGTACCTTCATCGTATCATTTTCAGAAACTCATATTTTGCTGATGCAGATTGAACCAGAAAATATTTTAATCAAGGCCGGAAAAGGGGACAAAGAAGCTTTTGGCAATCTGGTAAAGCAACATCAGCAGTATGCTTTCAACCTTGCTTTCAGGCTATCATGCAACGAAGATGATGCAAGGGATATAGTACAAGACAGTTTTATTAAAATATGGAAGAACATAAAACATTATAATCCGAAAATGAAATTCACAACCTGGATGTTTAAAATAGTTTCAAATACGGCAATTGACCATTTGCGTTCCTTAAAAAAAATGAATAAGGTGAATATTGATGATTTTCATGATAAACTTGAGCAGAATAATGTTCATACTCCTGAAACACTTCTTAACAATAAAGAAACGGGACAATTGATCAGTTCATTCGCTGATACACTTTCTGAAAAACAAAAACTTGTATTTGTACTTAGGGATTTGCAAGGTCTGAATTCATCTGAAGTAGAAGACATCCTTGATTTACCTGAAACATCTGTAAAAAGTAATTTGTACCATGCCAGGAAGGCTATCAGAGAAAAGTTACACAAAATTTTGTCTTATGAAAGGAGTATCCGATGAAATGTGAGTTGATAAAAGAAAAAATAGGCCAATTGGTTTTTGAGACTGATGAACAGGTAATGGCAGATGTATCCCGTCATATTGAGACCTGTCAATCATGTAAATCTTATTTTGAGGATAGTTTTGGGGCTAAAAATATTATTGGGCAATTGCAAAAAGAACCTGAATTACATGATCCGGAAGATTTAACCAAAAGCATTTTAAGTCTGATTGATGAAGTAGATCAAACCCCAAAATCAAATAATAGTAATCAGAAGATTTATTGGCTGATAAGAAGGTCATTAGCCGCCGCATCAATCAGCCTGATGATAGTTTTTGGAATCGAGCAATATATGCTATTTAATAAAATTTCAAAAATGGAAGAATATGTTTCTTATATATCCATTGAATATAAAAATACTAATTTCAATATTGAACTTAAAAATGGTAATTTATACAATTTATTACATTATAACCTTGGTTTTCAGCCTGAATCCTTTAATAAGCTATTTTCTAAAGATTTAAATAGTCCTGACCATCCAAAGCTTAAAGCCAGGCTTATACGCACAAGATTATCTGCCATTGCAATCAATAAATTGGATAATCAAAGAATTAATCAAATTATGCAAGAAGCATCAGCAAGATATATTAATAATACAAATTAGGCAAATACTATTAAAGTTAAGATAGCACACATGAGTACAAAATGTAAAATTGGAAGTCATGAAAAGAAAACACATCATATTTAGTATATTCATCCTGGCTATGACTTTTAGCAGTTGTAGGGAATTAACCATTAGCACAGTGGTGAACAAGGATGGTTCTTTCACCCGTACTGTTACAATAACCGGAGACTCTGCTCATGTCTTCAAACCACTTAATTTAACATATCCGGTGGATGAAACCTGGAAAAGGGAAGTAACAAAAGATACTACTAAAAGTAAGAGTTATATTCTTACTTACACAAAACTATATAAGAACAGCGATCTTATTAACCAGGAAATGAGCCAGGATACAGGATGGAGAGAAAAAATAAACCGCACTATTAATGTGGAAAAACGATTTGGATTTTTTTACTCCTACTTACTATATAAAGAGAATATTCAAGCTTCAAATCCTTTAACCCTGCTCGATTATAAGGATTATATCACCAAGGAGGATCTGCTTTGGTTAAGTGGTAAAAGAATTGTTTTTACCAGCAGTGACTCAGCTAAACTAGCTCAGGCTGGTGATAAGGCTATAGCTTATCTGATAGAAGCTGTAACTGCGGAAATATTGAGTGTTTTTAAAACAAGCATTGAGCAGTTAAACAACCCGGCCATTCATCCTGATCTTGCAGAAAACTATCAGGATAGTATAGCTGTAAAAATTGATGAGTGGGAATTTGAATCTACCCTTGAATTTGTGGATGACCTTGCTATATGGAGTGGTAATGATGAAGTCTACAAATTGAAAGAAAAAAATCATGTAGCATTTCTGGAGTTGGATAGTAAAATAAAATTTCTGGATAAGATTCTTGACATGGATAACTACAAAATAACTGTTGAAATGCCTGGAATTTTAACAAAAACAAATTCTAGTTCAACAAATGGAAACATCGTTCTCTGGAATATAGATACTGTGTCATTTCTATTTGAAGATATAACGATGGAAGTAGAATCCAGGGTAATTAATAAATGGGTGTTTGTAATTGCAGGAATAATCCTAATATCTCTAATCGTATTTACAATCTTTAAATCGAGGAAATAAAACCAAAGATTTCTCTTCGTGGATTTGCACGGTATATGCTCCTTGTGGTACTGGGTTTGGTGCTTATTTTTGCCCAGTTGATATCTGAGAAAAAGAACAAACAACCTTTCATAGGTGATTGAATAACTGAAACTGATTAAATATTAGTTTTGAGAAATTTGTATGATCAACAATTACTGATTCGGATCATCCACATCTTTCACCAGCAATGTTAAAAATCCTGCAAGTATCATTGAAACACCACCAAGGATTAAAGCATAAATTGCATGTCCCCCTGCAATATTCCTAACAAAAAAGCCAAGAATACTGGCAGCAAGTATTTGAGGTATCACAATAAAGAAATTAAAAATTCCCATATAAATTCCAAGTTTATGTTGTGGCAACGAACCTGTTAAAATTGCGTACGGCATTGCTAATATACTGGCCCAGGCCAAACCAACACCTACCATAGAAATTATCAGCATATTTGGATCATTGAAAAAGTATATTGAAATCAGACCTAAACCTCCTGCAATTAGCGCAATGAGATGTGTGATCTTTCGATTTGTGTATTTGGCAAGAACCGGAAGTAAAAAAGCAACAATAGCTGCAAATCCGTTGTAAACAGCAAACAAAATCCCAACCCAATTAGCTCCTTCATTATAAAGCTCACAACTCGAATCGCTGGTACCATAAATATGGCTTGTTACTGCTGCTGTGGTATAAATCCACATGGCAAAAAGTGCAAACCATGAAAAAAACTGAACGATGGCCAATTGTTTCATGGTGGTGGGCATTTTAAAGAGATCGTTGATCACCTCGACAAATCCATTTTTGTCTTTACCTGATATAATTAGCGATCCTGTTATAACCTGAACCAGTCCATATACAATCAGTCCGAATCCAAGAATGTAAAGTTCGGCCTCCATTTTAAAGTAAAAAACTAAAAATGCAAGAATAGCACCTCCAATAATCCAGAAGATACTGCTTTTTAAAAAACGGTTGGCAGGTAAAATCTCATCTTGTTCGTTTTGAATTTTAAGTTGTTCTTTGTGTTCTTCCTGAAATTCTTTTATTTCTTCTGGGGAATATTCTTTTGTTCGAATTACTGTCCAGAGTACTGCTATTAAAAATATTGCACCTCCAATATAGAATGAAAATTTGACAGATGGTGGAATTTGTCCATCAGGTGCAGTATTAGCAATGTTTAACCAGTTGGTCATAATATAGGGTAGGGCAGAAGCAATAACAGCACCGGTTCCTATAAAAAAGCTTTGCATCGCAAAACCTTTGGTTCGCTGTTCAGATGGTAACATATCCCCAACAAATGCACGGAAAGGTTCCATGGAAATATTAATAGAAGCATCCATGATCCAGAGCATTCCAGCAGCAACCCAAAGTGCCGGGGAGTTAGGCATGATAAGAAGTGCAATTGAAGCTAAAATAGCACCTACTAAAAAATAAGGTCTTCTCCTGCCAAATTTGTTCCAGGTGTTGTCACTCATGTGTCCGATAATGGGCTGAATGATCAGGCCGGTCACCGGGGCCGCGATCCACAAGATGGGAATATCTTCAACATTAGCTCCAAGAGTTTCAAATATACGGCTGACATTGGCATTCTGTAATGCAAATCCAAATTGGATTCCGAGAAATCCAAAACTCATATTCCATATCTGCCAGAAAGATAAACGGGGTTTCTGTTTCATATAGTAACTTCTTTAAAGAAGTTTCGAAGATAGTAAATATTTGAAAATGATTCGGGTAATGTGGAGTAGTCGAAATTCTGTTTTTCAAACAAAAAAGGCACCATTAAAGTGCCTTTTTGTACCCGGGGCGGGACTTGAACCCGCACGAGCGCAATGCTCATTGGATTTTAAGTCCAACGTGTCTACCAATTCCACCACCCGGGCAACTTTTCAAAAAAATGTCTCTCGCGATTGAGAGACTTTATTCCTAGAGCGAAAGACGGGATTCGAACCCGCGACCCCGACCTTGGCAAGGTCGTGCTCTACCAGCTGAGCTACTTTCGCAGTTGAAATTTAGGAGTGCAAATTTATACAAAATATTATTTATCACAATAAAAAAATAATATTATTTAGCATAATAAAATAATAGCCATTAACAAATTAAAATTATATTTACTTTTACTTTAACTTTTTTGAAAAGTCTAATTTTTAATCACATCAATTAATTATTTACAATTCGCTATTTTATTAACTAAAAAGAGAATCATGAATGGATTATTAAAGAAGACCGGAGCTGAATTTTTTGGCACATTCTGGTTGGTTTTTGGTGGTTGTGGTAGCGCTGTTATTGCCGCGGCTTATCCTGAGTTAGGCATTGGTTTTGTCGGAGTTGCACTCGCATTTGGTCTTACTGTACTAACTATGGCTTATGCAGTAGGACATATTTCAGGTGCGCATTTTAACCCTGCTGTGTCTTTTGGATTATGGGCAGGAAAGCGATTCCCTGCAAAAGAATTGTTACCCTATATTATTGCACAGCTTTTGGGTGCAATATTGGCCGGCGCTGTGCTTTACCTTATTGCCAGTGGCAAGGAAGGCTTTAGTACTGCTGGGGGTTTTGCATCAAATGGATATGGTGAACACTCCCCTGACGGTTATTCCCTTGTTGCAGCATTGATTGCTGAGGTGGTATTAACAGCTATGTTTCTTGTGATTATCATGGGATCAACTGACAGCCGTGCACCTCAAGGATTTGCCCCGCTTGCTATTGGCCTGGCTTTAACGCTAATACATTTAATTAGTATTCCAATAACTAATACGTCTGTTAATCCGGCTCGTAGTACTGGTGTTGCTTTATTTGCAGGTGGATGGGCCATAGAGCAACTTTGGTTATTTTGGTTAGCTCCTATTGTGGGCGGTATATTGGGTGGATTTATTTATAACTGGTTTGGTAAGCCTGATAAAAAATAGGAAATACTCTTTACCGTTACTTGTTTAGCAGGTTTTGAATTTCATTTAATTTCATCAAAGCTTCAACCGGTGTTAGCGTATTAATATCGGTGGTGAGAATATCGTCTTTAATTTGAAGCAGCAACGGATCATCTAACTGTATAAAACTTAGCTGGTAATTGTCTGATGCCGTCTGAAGTTTTTTTGCATGTTTCTTCAATTCATCACTGCTGTGTGATTTTTCAAGTATGCGTAATAATTCTTTGGCTCGGTCAATCACTGTGTTAGGCATTCCGGCCATTCGGGCGACATGGATTCCAAAACTATGTTCACTGCCACCTGCTATTATTTTTCTTAAAAATATAATCTGGTTTTGAATTTCTTTAATATTTACATGATAATTTTTAATCCTTATGAAACTGGATGCCATTTCATTCAATTCATGATAATGAGTTGCAAAAAGAACTTTTGGTTTGAACAATGCATGCTCATGAAGATATTCAGTAATAGCCCAGGCAATGGATATTCCATCGTAGGTGCTGGTGCCCCTCCCGATTTCATCCAGTAATATGAGACTTCGGTTTGAAATATTATTTAGTATACTGGATGTTTCATTCATCTCTACCATAAATGTAGATTCGCCGGAAGATATATTATCAGAAGCGCCAACACGAGTGAATATTTTATCAACAATCCCAATGTTGGCTGAATCAGCGGGAACAAAACTTCCAATTTGAGCCATTAGTACAATTAGTGCTGTTTGCCTAAGCAAAGCTGACTTCCCTGACATATTTGGTCCGGTAATGATCAAAATTTGCTCTTTCTCATTGTCCAGAAAAATATTATTGGGAATGTACTCTTCGCCAACAGGCATTTGAGTTTCGATTACGGGATGCCTTCCGTTTTTTATTTCAATGATATAGGAATCATTTATTTCAGGCTTATTGTAATTATTGTGATGCGCAATAAAAGCAAAAGATAATAATGCATCCAATTTACCGATGATCCGGGCATTTAATTGAATGGGTTCGATATATTCGCTGAGACTTAAAATTAATTCGTTATACAATTTAATTTCAAGTTCGAGGATTTTTTCTTCTGCTCCCAATATTTTTTGTTCGTATTCTTTAAGTTCCTCTGTGATATATCTTTCAGAATTGGTTAAGGTTTGTTTTCGGTGCCATGATCCCGGGACTTTTTCTTTGTGTTTGTTTGTAACCTCAAGGTAATAACCAAATACATTATTATATCCTATTTTGAGTGAAGTTATACCTGTGTTTTTTATTTCCCGTTGTTGTATTTGTATCAGAAAATCTTTTCCTGAATAAGCTATTTGTCTTATATCATCAAGTTCTTTTGAAACACCTTCAGCGATAACATTTCCTTTGTTAATTAATGCTGAAGGTTCAGATTTTATCGTTTTTTTAATTTGATCTGTGATAACAGGTAAATGATTCAATTCTTGAATCAGATTCCTAACTGAATTATTTTTGGTAGTGCTGAAATCGGATGCTATTTGCTTAATTTGAAGAAGAGAATCTTTAATTTTAATAACTTCCCTGGGATTTATTTTACCAACTGCAACTTTCGAAATTAATCTTTCTAAATCACCAATTGACTTGATTTGATGTTGTAAATTTTCAATTGAAGTTAAATTATTGAAAAAGAAATTGACAATTTCAAATCTATCTTCAATGGGTTTTTTATTTTTCAAGGGTAACACAACCCACCTTTTTAACAGTCTTGAACCCATGGGTGAAACAGTCCTATCAAGGATGTCAATTAATGTAACTGCGTTTTCATTTGCCGAAGAGATAAGTTCAAGGTTTCTGATTGTAAATCTATCGAGCCAAACATAATTTTCTTCTTCAATCCTTGATATTCTGGAAATATGACTTAATTTATCATGATGGGTTTCTTTTAAATAGTGCAGTATCACTCCTGCTGCAATTGTTCCCTTTGTAAAATGTTCAATCCCGAATCCTTTTAATGAGGCTGTTCCAAAATGATTTAATAGTAGTTCGGTTGTAAACTCAGAAGAAAAAATCCATTGTTCAAACGTTTGGGTGAAATGTTTATCGCCAAAGATATTTTTGAAATTTTCCAGATTTTCTTTTTGAATAATAATTTCACTTGGCTTTAAACTTTGTATCAGTTTATCAATATAGTCGTTTTTTCCTTCAGCAACAAAAAACTCACCTGTTGAAACATCCAAAAATGAAATACCGGATATTTTCGCACCTAAATTGATACAAGCTAAAAAATTGTTCTCATTATTTTCAAGAACGTTATCATTGTAAGTTACTCCCGGAGTGACAAGTTCTGTAACCCCTCTCTTTACTATTTTTTTGGTTAATTTAGGGTCTTCAAGCTGATCACAAATCGCTACCCTCTGGCCAGCCCTTACCAGTTTTGGTAAGTATGTATCGAGTGAATGATGTGGAAATCCGGCAAGATCGACAAATGACGCAGCGCCATTGGCTCTTTTAGTTAAAACAATTCCCAGAATTTTAGAAGCTTTTACAGCATCCTCCCCAAATGTTTCATAAAAATCTCCAACTCTGAACAGTAATAAAGCATCAGGATGTTTAGCCTTAATCGTGTTATACTGCTTCATTAAAGGAGTTTCTGCTATTTTCTTTTGTTGAACCATAGATTAATGTTACAGCAAAAATATAATTATAATTTTGAAAATTAGATAAAATTAATTCATAGTTACTGAACCATTGTTAATTTTGCAGTCAAAGTCAGATAATGAGAAAATTAAAAAATGAGGAACTTGACAGGATTAATGTTGAGCAGTTCAAGAAATCGAAAAAGTTACCGGTGATTATTGTTCTCGATAATATCAGAAGCCTGAATAATATCGGTTCTATATTCAGAACTGCTGATTCGTTCCGGATTGAGAAGATTTATTTGTGCGGGATCACGGCAACACCTCCTCATCGAGAGATTCATAAAACTGCCCTCGGAGCTACTGATTCGGTTGACTGGAAGTATTTTAACAATACACTTGACTCCATTAAAGTATTAAAGCAACAGAATTATAAAATAGTAGCTATTGAACAAGTAGATAAAAGTATTAGCCTTGTAAATTTTACAACAGAAAGTAAACAAAACTTAGCGCTGATTTTTGGAAATGAGATAAAAGGAATATCTGAGGATATTTTGGATTATATTGATACTTGTGTTGAGATCCCTCAATTTGGCACAAAACATTCTTTTAATGTGTCTGTGAGCGCTGGCATTATATTATGGCATTTATACTATCTATTGACCAAATAAAAAAGGCTGCAATTTGCAGCCTTTTTTATTTCCAAAAAATTATCAGAAGTATTTATTTTATAACATCCATGAAGGCAGGATTGCTATAATATTTTAAGAATTCTCTGTCTTCAGTTGCAGTTTCCCTTAAAGCAGGATTTTCTGCAATGGCTTTTGTCAGATTTTCAAATACCATATTTTCATTGTTTGTTCTTGAACCGATAACAGCTTGCAGATAGTATGTATCAGCAGTTTTTTCAGCACAATTTAATGTTGATGTAGCAGCATTATAATTGCCACTTAAAGTATGTGCCAATGCTAAGTTATAATCACATTTAGTGCTACCGAATGAATTGATCGCACCATTATAATTACCATCTGCTATTTTAACAATACCCATATTATAACTTACATCTACGCCTTGCTTCTGAGCAGCTAAGTAGTCTTCTTTAGCTTTTTTAAAGTCTTTGTCTTTTGCAGCCATTGCTCCGTTGTTATTTAGCACCAGGCCATTATCAGCAGCTAATTCACTTGCTTTGGCAAAATAATTGGCAGCTGCACTATAGTCGCCTAACTCTGCACTCATGTTACCGGCATTATTGTACCCCCTCCAATCGTCAGGGTATAACCCAATCACTGTTTTGTAAATATTCAGTTTTGCATTAGCATCATCAGTTAATGTAGCAGCATATAGCAATTGACTAATATTTAAGGTATCGGGAGCTGATGTGGCAAATTGGGCAATTTC
Source organism: Bacteroidales bacterium (assembly GCA_030596605.1). GTDB lineage: Bacteria > Bacteroidota > Bacteroidia > Bacteroidales > JAADJA01 > JAADJA01. The sequence continues at coordinate 33,847 of JAUVJI010000006.1, read as the reverse complement.
ATCATCACTTAAGGATGGTTCATAGCAATTTACATTAATTTCAGCTCTTCTTAAAGGAGGTAAAATATCATCTTCAATTTCTTTATAAATTACTGTCATGTTCCTTATTTCCTGTTCCCTCTTCGCAGGATCTGATTGAGAATTTACAACATTGGCAATAATATTTTTGTCCTTAATATCTGAAGATTGGATAGCGTGCATAAATCCATCCCAGTCTTCACCATTGGCTGTTAAATTGAATTTAATCTCCAGTTCAATTTCTTCAATTGTAAGACCAAGTTCTTTCGATGCAACCCTCAGATATTTTTTATACGCATTCTCAACATATTTTTGTGCAGTTTCTGATCTTCTTTGCGACAGCCCCTGGTTAAATGATTCTTCACCCTCCGGAGATGCCCAGGCGCTTATTTCTATGTTCTTAAACTCCCAGCCCTTTGCGATGAAATCGTTCATCTTTGCCAGCATCTCTTTTGAATTCTCATCTTTATTCAATCGGTAGTTCAAGTTTAAATTATGCTTGTTTACTATGTAATAAATAATACCCATTTCAGAAACTATAATGTCCCTTCTAAAACCATGGTCAGCTAACAATAACTGTTCAGTGTTTTCAACCTTTTTCGATGTCATGATCAATCCGTCAGCAATTTTTCTATCATGCATACTAAAAGGAGTTTTACCTTTAATGGAAGCCATCGGGTCAACATAGAGTTCACAAATATCCATTCCGGGTTCATACTTAACTTTGGTCTTGTATGTAAATGATCCGCCGGTAGTAGGAATAATGACAGCTCCTGGTTTTTGATATTCTTCAGCAACTTCTTCTCCCTGGAAATACATAGTCTCAAGCACAAGACTTTGATCTCCATATTTTAAGACTGGTGTAAAATCCACAACAGCTTTTTTGTTATATGACTCAGGGAAAGAACCTTTAATTTCAATCGGAATTGAATCTCCTACAAGCGCCAGAATATTTGGTTCTGTTTCAATAAGCATTTTGCCACCTGCTCTGGACCCCCAGAAGCTATATGCTAAACCAAGTGATGTATAATAATATGCATCATTTTTGTTTCCTGCAATAATTCCATCAAGCTTGTCTGAGTCAAACCACCTGATCGTCGTTTCTAAATTGATATCCCAATGATCACTTAGCCTGAAATCAATCCCTAATCCAGTCGGAACAAGTGCTTCAGTTGTATTGTCATACTCGTGTATACCACCATATCTGCTTTCTTCAATGGGATCACCAAATGGATCAGCTTTAAATGCTTTAGATGAGAAACTTGCAAGACCTATACCGGTAGTTCCATAAATATTCACAACTCTGGGCTTGTAACCAAATATCAAATTCGTAAAACTTACAGTGACACCTTGGATGGCATCATAACGTAAATCAGTGTCGAAGGCAAGGTTCTTGTTATCTACACCACTTCTACCTTTAAGATTGCCAGTTATTAATGAACTATATACACCAAAAACCGGGCTTATGTGCCAACCAACACGAAGGCCGAATCCATATCCCTGGTGACTTTCCTCACCAAAACCTTTTGCAAATTGACTTCCCTGCCATGTGCCACTTTGTATATCGCAATAACTATGCGTAAGCCCCCCATTCAAATTAATATACATGTGATAAGTAAGATTATCACTACCCTCTTCCCTATTGGCATTTTGTGAAAATAATACACCCTGAATTGAAATTATGAGTGCTAATAATATAACTTTTGATACAATCTGATAACTTTTTTTCATAGTGATTAATTTTGCTCTTATAAATTAATTTTTAAATATTTTCTCAAATTTTATGGTTGTTTATATTTAATCCTGAATCCTAATCGGCCTATTCTATAAATATTTTCTCAAAAGTAAAAAAAAAACTAATTGATTTTAAAGTATTTTTTAATTTTCTTTTTAATATTTTTATCTTAAACTCTACTTAGTAATTAAATTCCTTTGTTATCCAGCAAATTAAGGTTCAAACGTATGCAATTATTCACATTATTTTTTTAATAAAATACTTGATTTTAATTGGACTTTGCAAAAATTAATTTGTCAATATCTATGCCATTTGCATAGTTGACTAATTTTATTGCATTTACCGATTTCAAAGATATAAAATAATTATCTAACTATGACATTTTTTTCCCAATATGGGATGTTAATTTCATTTTTTTCCTTTTAATAACTTGAATAACAAAAGGAAATCAAATAAAAAAAATTGAAAAGTTTTTAAATTGTATTCAAATAAAGTGTGTTCAAAACGTAATTCGATGTATTCCTGATGTGAAATTTTGTTCGAATAAAGAGGTAATTTTACGATAATCACTTATATTTTCAACAAAATCCATTTCTTGCGTATTAACTATTAATATGATTGAGTTTTTATTCAATTTAAAATAATTAAAATAACCGCTTTGGATTTTTTCCAGATAAGAAGGTGTAATATCTTTTTCATAACTTCTTCCCCTTGATATTATATTTTGCTTCAATCTTGCAATGGTTGAGTAAAGGAAAATTATTAAGTCAGGTCGTGGTAGCGAAGAAATTATTATTTCAAATAATCTTGAATACAACGAATACTCATCCTCCTGTAAAGTTTTACGTGCAAAAATCAGTGATTTATCGATGAAGTAATCAGCAATAGTAAAAGTTTTAAATAAATCACGGGTTGTAACTTCTTCTTTAAGTTGTTGATATCTGTCAGCTAAGAATGACATTTCAAGAGGAAAAGCATATTTATCCGGGTCTTTATAAAATTTTGGCAAAAAAGAATTGTCCTCAAATCGTTCTAAGATTATTTTTGCATTATAATCTTTTGCTATCATTTTAGCCAATGAGGTTTTGCCTGATCCGATATTTCCTTCGATGGCAATATAATTATACTTCATGCTTTTACTGACATTAAATTGGCCGTTTGATGTGTATATTGCTCATAAACTCTTACTGATTTGTCATCATTACAGATTTTTGTTAGTTCACTAATGTCTTTATGAAATACAGGATGAATAAAATTTCCAGCTATTTCATTCAAAGGGACCAATACAAATTTTCGGAGATGAAGGCGTGGATGAGGTATATTAAGGCTACTGCCATTAATTATAAGGTTGTCAAAAAATAATATATCGATATCAATTGGACGATTTTGGTAAATAGGTAATTCGCGTTTTCTCCCCAGCTTTTTTTCAATTGCTAATAAATTATTTAATAATTGATCAGGTAAAATGCTAGATGTCACTTCTAATACCTGGTTCAGAAAAAAATCATCACATTCAAATCCCCAGGGTTCTGTTTCATAAATAGATGACGCTTTTACAACATTTCCTATTTCTTCCTGAATCAGATCAATTGCCCTACTAAGAAAATCCTTTTTATCTCCAATATTGGAACCCAGTAATAAATATACCTTGCTCATTATATTCCACTAAAAAAGCAACAAATTTACAATGTAGGAAACAATAAACCAACTAACACTGCTTATAGATATTAAATTTAATTAAGAATTTATTAAAGGTTGTAATAACTGAATCGATTTTTCTTTATTATTGCATAAATAAATGATAGATTAACCATGAAAGATTTTTTTAAATTTATGTTCGCTTCAATGTTGGGATTTTTCCTGACATTCATCATTGTTTTTTTCTTATTCTTTGCTTTTCTAATGGCAATGCTTTCGTTTACGAAATCAGAAGATGTTGTTGTAAATGAAAAAACGATTTTACATTTGAAATTGGATTACCCCATTGAGGATAGGTCATCGAAGGATCCCTGGAGTTTTAATTATGACTTTACATCCTTAAAATCAGATCCCGGTTTGAATAAAATTATTAAAAACATTAAAAAGGCCACAAAAGATGACAGGGTTAAAGGTATTTATCTCGATTTAAGTGATGTCCCTTCCGGATTGGCAACCATATCTGAAATTAGAAGTTCACTTGAGGAGTTTAAAGAGTCCGGGAAATTTATTTTTGTCTATGGTGAAATGTTATCGCAGAAAGCTTATTACCTGGCAACTGTTGCTGACAAGATCTTTTTGACACCTGAAGGCATGCTTGAGTTCAGGGGTTATAGGGGAGAGGTGATATTTATTAAAGGGTTACTTGAAAAACTTGAGATCGAACCTCAGATAATCAGGCATGGAAAGTACAAAAGTGCCATAGAGCCCTTGATCCTTGATAAAATGAGTGAAGCTAATAAAGAACAGACATTAACATTTATACAATCCATGTGGGATAATACAATCAAAGAAATCTCAGAAGCAAGAAATATTGAGGTCAGTACATTGAATGACATCGCAAACAAATTGGATGCTTCACGTACGATAAATGCTTACGAATTAAATTTAATTGATTCAGTACTGTATTACGACCAGTTTTTAACTTTTATGGCTGATAAAATAGATAAAGAACTTATCGCCGAAGAAAACTTAATTTCAATAAATAATTATAGTAAAGCCAGGATAAAAGATACTAAGAAAAAAAGAAGCAGAAATAAAATTGCTGTGGTTTATGCTTCAGGCAGTATTTCACAGGGTGAAGGAAATGATAAATCCATTGGGTCTGATAGAATTGCCCGTACACTCAGAAACGCGAGATTGGATGAATCTATAAAAGCGGTGGTGTTTAGGGTAAATTCTCCGGGTGGCGATGGACTTGCATCCGATATTATATTAAGGGAAGTTAACCTCATTAAAGAAGAAAAGCCTATTGTAGTTTCCATGGGTGACTTAGCTGCTTCTGGTGGATATTATATTGCTTGTGGCGCTGATAAAATTATCGCCAATCCCAACACTATAACAGGATCAATTGGTGTTTTCGGTGTAATACCTAATTTTCGAATGTTTTTTAAAAATAAACTGGGTATTACATTTGATGAAGTAAAAACAAATGAAAATTCAGATTTCATGAATGTAACCAAACCAATGTCTGAATACCAATATGAATTAATCCAAAAGGAAGTTGATAACTTTTACAGTACATTTATTAATCATGTTGTAAAAGGAAGAAATATGACTTATGAGCAGGTGGATGAAATAGGCCAGGGTAGGGTCTGGAGTGGAATTGATGCTTTGAATCTTGGTTTGGTAGATGAACTTGGAGGTCTTGATGATGCAATTGAAACTGCTGTTGAGCTTGCTGAACTGGATGATTTTAGAATTGTTGAACTGCCCGAACAAAAAGACCCATTTGAAAAAATAATCACCGATCTTTTGAATGAAAGCAAATATAACTTTGTAGAGAAAGAATTAGGAACCAATTATCAGTATCTCAAATACCTAAAGGAAGTTTCAGAATTCAATGGGATTCAGGCAAGATTGCCTTTTGAGATATATTTGAATTAAAAATTATTTGAGGCTTTGGAAATCGATTAAATACACTTATAAATCATAGCCAAACCACTTGCCTGTGGAGTAATTTCCATCTTCACTAAATTTTCCAATCTGGCCAGTAATAGCATTCCCTCCATTAACAGTATAATAAAACTCTCCATCCGAACAAATTCCCATATTGTGTGTTCTCGGGTCTTCCGAAAAAGTTATTTCAGGGTCAATTTGTGCCTGAGACATTTGAAAGCTAATGAGTGTAATAATTGAAATGGTAATAATCGTAAAAAATTTCATGACAGTTATTTTAAATTAAGACTGTGTTTATTATTTGTATTTATAATCAGATAAATTTAATATCTTGGATAACCTCCTTGTTTACTGCTTTATTCAGCAATTTAATTAATTTGGTTCGGGCAAATGATAATTCATTTTTTAAAGCAGGTGAATCAAGCTTAATGTAAAGGATCTTTTTTTTAATAAATAATTTTTCCGTGTGTTTTGTAATTAGCTTGCCTGCAACACCCTCCCATGAATTAATGAGTTTTGTTTCATACAATCCATCTTGCAGTTTATAGGATACGAGCAATTCTTCAATTGCTTCCTTTAGCTTTTGTTCGTTAGAATTTTTCAAAAATTGTTAAATTTTGCAACTACTAAATTAAAAAGAATTTTCCAATTCGGAGGTTTGTCCTTCTTTTATTAAAAATATTTTATGATCAATTTTCACCTGTTTGAAAATATTTTCAATCCTATCTTTTTGAGTATCAGAAATAAATGCCTGTCCGAAGCTGTTATCGCTCACAAGTTGAATTATTTGTTTTACCCTTGTTTCATCCAGCTTGTCAAATAAATCATCGAGCAATAATACGGGCTTGAAACCCTTAATATTTCTGGTATAATCAAATTGTGCAAGTTTTATGGCAATGACATAGGATTTTTGCTGGCCTTGTGAACCAAATTTCTTTACCGGATAATTTTCAATGTTCATTTCCAGATCATCCTTATGAATGCCGGTATTGGTGTATCTGGTAATCCGATCCTTTTTAATTGAGGATGAAAGTAGATTGGAAAATGATTGTTCATTCAACTGCGAATCATAACGAATCCTGACTTTCTCTTTTCCGTTGGTAATAAACTCGAAATAATGCTGAAACAGTGGTGTAAATTCAATCAGAAAATCTTTCCTTCTGGCATGGATCTTTTCTCCCAGTTTTATCAGTTGATTATCCCAAATTTCAAGCGAATTATTATCAAAGTAGTTTTGTTCTGCAAATTTTTTTAGGAGAATATTTCTTTGCAGTAGCGCCTTATTATAATTAATCAGATCATTAAGATAGATCTTGTCGAATTGTGAAATGACACTGTCGATGTATTTTCTCCTCACCTCACTTCCTTCGTTAATTAAATCCCGGTCATATGGTGAGATCATTACAAGTGGGTATAATCCTATGTGATCCGAAAACCGGTCATATTCTTTATCGTTCAGTTTAAAAAGTTTTCTATGATTTCGCTTTTGTATACAGGAAATCAAATCTCCACCATTATTATTTTTCTGATAGGTTCCATGAATAGCAAAAAATGGAGCTTCATGTAGAATGTTTTGAGAATCGATGGAATTAAAATAACTTTTGCAAAAGGAGAGATAGTAAATGGCATCCAGAATATTTGTCTTTCCTGCTCCATTATTACCGATAAAGCAATTGATCTTACTTGAAAAACTAAATTCCGCTTCCTCATAGTTTTTGAAATTGACCAATTTTAAATTTTGTAGAAACATAATCTAATATGTGCTGATTTTTTGTGCAACTTGTTCCATTAACCAGTGAGGCGTTGATGTAGCTCCGCTAATTCCAACAGTCTTTATATTCTTAAACCAGGTTTCTTCCAACTCACTATCTGATGAAATAAAATAACTATTCAAATTATCTTCTTTACATATACTATATAAATATTTGCCATTTGAGCTGTTTTTACCACTTACAAAAATAATGACTTCATTACTTTGACAAAAGTTTTTCAATTTTAGTACCCTGTTTGAAACTTGGCCACAAATTGAATTATAATGTTCAAAATCTTTCTTGTCAGAATTTAGAAATTTTACTTTTTCATAGATTTCTTCTATTATTTCATGGTAATCTGTTTTGCTTTTTGTTGTTTGGGCGAAAAGCCTGATTGGTTTTTGAAAATCAATTTTATTCAGATCACCAATACCACTGATAATAATCGCATTATTTTCTGTATGACCGGAAAGTCCAATCACTTCCGGATGGCTGCTTTTTCCATAAATAACCACTTGCCCACCTATTTCTTTCATTTCCTCGTAAGCCTTCCTGATTTTTTCCTGAAGTTTCAAAACAATAGGACAAGTACCTTCAATTATTTTTAAATTATTTTTTTTCGCTGTTTCGTAGGTTGAAGGTGGCTCACCATGTGCCCTGATCAGGACACCTGCCTTATTTAAACTTTCCAAATCATTTGGACTAACTGTCTTTAGGCCGTTTTTTTCAAGTCTTTTTATTTCTTCCTGGTTATGTACTATTTCACCCACACAAAATAAAGTATCATGTTGTTTCAGTTCATTTTCAGCAATTTCTATGGTTTTTTTAACACCAAAACAAAAGCCCGAATCAGGGTCAATAGTGACTTTCATCAATATAAAGAAAATTTAAATTAGAAAAAAGCAAAGATAGGTTTAATTCTGCTTTCTATAGAAATCGTTCAGGTTTGTGGTAAGTGTAATATAGTTTGGAGAACCATGTAAATGATAGGTTGACCTGGCATATCCAATATGAAATTTATAAACTTTAATACCGAAACCCCAGGAAAATCCCACAAGGGCAGTTTTGTTGGTAACCTTTAATTCTTGTCTCCGTTGATAATTATATCCTGCCCTTAAACTCAAAACTTTTGCAATAACCAGTTCACCTCCAAAAACGATATGTCTCATGAAATTATCAGCTATCTCAGCAATTTTACTTTCCGTCTCAACTTCACCGGTAATAGGATCAGTTTGAACACCCTGGGGATCTTCATACCGAAGATCCCATTTTTCAATATTGTTATACAAAACAGAAAATCTAAAAGGTAAATGTTTAAACCTTTTTGATAAACCCATTTGAAGTTCAAATGGTATTGGTTCAATATTTCCTCCCTGGTAAGCTTTGAGTTGTCTTCCAATATTTTTTCCAATCAGCGACACAGTGAATGTCCTGTCGCGGCTATTGTAACTCCCTGCAACGTCAACAGCCATTCCAAAAGAATTATAACTTTCGAGCGAAGAATAAATAAATTTCAGATTGGCACCAATTGAAAACAGGGAATCAAGCTGCCTGCCCCAGCCGATATTTAAGGCTGTTTCACCTGCGTAAAATTGACCGGATCGTTCACCTGTAACATCGGCATAATCAAATTTTCCGTAGCTCAGATATTGCATTGACGCTGCAAAACTTCCGATTTTGTTAAAAGTCCTTGAGTAAGTTGCTAATCCATGATTGACATCAGAAAAATAATCAGCATAAGCTACTCCAAGCATATTATGCATTTCAGGATTAATAATAGATGGATTTGTCGAAGCCAGAGTAATATCATTATCATTAATGGCTAAAAAGTCGCCACCCATTGCAGCTATTCTTGCCGAACTCGTAAAATTCAGGAATTCATAAGTATAATTGCCTCCAATCTGGCCAAATGAATTTGAACTGAAAATAAAAATTAGGGAGAACAATAATAAAATACCAACAGACTTTCTTTTCACAAATTGCAGATTAGTCAAAAAATTATTTTGTATCAGAAGTAAACAACGGAAATTCAGGTCAAATATTTTTTAAACCTAAAAGTAAAAAAAAATCCGCCAGAGGCGGACTTTTTTATTTTACTGCATCCACAATTGCTTTAAAAGCATCGGGATTATTCATCGCAAGATCAGCGAGCGCCTTGCGGCTTAAGTCAATATTCTTTGCATGCAATTTGCCCATAAATTCTGAATATGACATTCCATATTCACGGACTCCTGCATTGATCCTCTGAATCCAAAGACTTCTGAAGTTTCTCTTTTTGGTTCGTCTGTCGCGGTATGCATACACCTGGCCTTTTTCGTATGCATTTTTGGCCACCGTCCAAACATTTTTACGCCTTCCGAATTGTCCTTTTACTTGTTTAAGAATCTTCTTTCTTTTCGTTCTTGCTGCTACTGCATTCTTAGTACGTGGCATAACTTTTTTAATTTTTTGCTTTAGCGCTCCGCCTTCCAGCGGAAACTTTTCGGGCTAAAGACAAGTTAAACATTTAATTAATTACTTAGCAAGCAATTGTCTTACATTACTTTCATCTGCTTTGTCAACAATAGCAAAGTAACCAAGGTTACGTTTACGTTTTTTCGACTTTTTAGTCAAGATGTGGCTCTTGTAAGCATGCTTCCTTTTTAATTTCCCTGTTCCAGTGAATGAAAATCTTTTCTTAGCACTGGACTTCGTCTTCATTTTTGGCATTACTTATAGTATTTATATAGAATTAAAATTATTTCTTTGGTGCAAGGATCATGATCATCCTTTTGCCTTCTAGCTTTGGTAATTGCTCTACTTTTCCATATTCTTCCAACTCCTGTGCAAACCGCAATAATATTATTTCTCCTTTATCTTTATATATGATTGATCTTCCCTTAAAAAAAACATCTACCTTCACTTTAGCTCCTTCCTGGAGAAACTTCAATGCATGCTTCATCTTAAAGTTAAAATCATGGTCATCGGTATGCGGCCCCAACCTGATCTCCTTTACAACTACCTTTACAGTTTTAGCCTTAATCTCTTTTTGTTTCTTTTTTCTGTCAAAAAGAAACTTTTTATAATCGATAATCTTACAAACCGGGGGATTTGCAGTTGGGCTGATCTCAACAAGATCAAGCTCCTGCTGTTCAGCCATATTAAGTGCTTCCCTTACCGGATAAATACCGTCTTCCACATTTTCACCTACCAGCCTAACCATTGGAACGGTAATTCTTTGATTAACCTTAAACGGCTCTTCTCTTCTTCTTATAAAGCCCCGTCGATTACGATTTCTATAAAATTGTTTAGCTATTTTATTTCCTCCTTTAAATTTTATTAACTAATGGATAATTCCTTTTCTATTTCCTGATTCAGAAGAAAAACGAATTCCTGCATGGTTTTAACTCCCAAGTCTCCTTCTCCCTGTCTTCTGACTGAAACTAAATTTTCATTTTCTTCCTTTTCACCCACTATCAACATATAAGGGATTCGTTTCAATTCTGCATCCCGAATTTTTCTACCTGTCTTCTCGCTTCTGTCATCAATTTGGGTGCGAATTTCGGAATTATTCAGGAATTTTAAAACTTTTTCAGCATATTTTTGATATTTTTCACTGATTGGTAGTATGATAACCTGTTCCGGAGTTAACCACAAAGGGAACTTTCCGGCGGTGTGTTCAATAAGAACTGCAACAAATCTTTCCATCGATCCGAAAGGCGCCCGGTGAATCATAACAGGTCTGTGTTTCTCATTATCACTACCGGTATACTCCAGTTCAAACCTTTCCGGTAGATTATAATCAACCTGTATGGTGCCCAGTTGCCATTTCCTTTGAAGCGCATCTTTTACCATAAAATCCATCTTCGGACCGTAGAAAGCAGCTTCACCATATTCAATGACAGTATTCATTTCATTTTCTTCAGCAACTTCAAGAATGGCCTTTTCTGATTTTTCCCAGTTCTCATCCGATCCTATATATTTTTCCTTGTCCTCAGGATCGCGCAGTGAAATTTGAACAGTATAGTCTTTAAAATCAAGAGCTTTAAAAATGGTATCCACAATTTTCATAACACCTTTAAACTCATCTTTTACCTGCTCAGGGGTGCAAAAAATATGTGCATCATCCTGTGTAAATCCCCGTACCCTTGTTAAACCATGTAGTTCGCCACTTTGCTCATACCGGTATACGGTTCCGAACTCTGCGTAGCGAATTGGTAATTCTTTATATGAATGAGGCTTGCTTTTATAAATCTCACAATGATGTGGGCAATTCATCGGTTTAAGGAAAAACTGCTCTCCCTCAATGGGTGTTGAAATAGGCTGAAAGGAATCCTTACCATATTTATCATAATGCCCCGAAGTCTTATATAAATTCACGTTGGCAATATGAGGAGAAATTACAGGTTCATAACCTGCTTCTGCCTGAACTTTCTTCAGGAAATTCTCAAGCCGTTCCCTGAGTTGGGCTCCCTTTGGTAACCATAATGGCAAACCTAAACCGACCTTTTGCGAAAAAGTAAATAGTTCGAGCTCCTTTCCAATCCTGCGATGATCACGTTTTTTCGCTTCTTCTAATCTTACAAGGAATTCATCTAATTCTTTCTTTTTCGGGAAAGTAATTCCATAGAGCCTGGTAAGTTGTTTTCGGTTTTCATCACCGCGCCAATAGGCCCCTGCTACACTTAAAATTTTTACTGCCTTAATAGAACCGGTATTTGGTAAGTGCGGTCCCCGACAGAGATCAACAAAATTTCCTGATTCATAAAAAGTGATTTCGCCATCTTCCAGTTCTTCAATCAATTCCAATTTGTATTCATCGTCCTTTTCCTTGAAATATTTTAAGGCGTCTGATTTGGAAACTTCCTTTCGGATATATTGCTGCTTTTCCCTTGCAAATTCCAGCATCTTATTTTCGATCTTTTGAAAATCGTTTTCTGAAATGACCTTGTCACCAAGATCAATATCATAATAAAATCCATGCTCGATATCCGGTCCGATCCCGAATTTTGCCCCAGGATAGAGATATTCAATAGTTTCTGCCATCAGGTGCGCTGATGAGTGCCACATGGTTGCTTTTCCTTCGTCGTCATTCCAGGTCAGCAATTGAACCGTGGCATCCTGATCAATGGATCTGGTTGCATCCATTACCTCACCGTTTACCTTAGCCGAAAGTACATTTCTTGCCAGTCCTTCGCTAATGCTACTTGCGACTTCCATTGCAGTTACACCTTTTTCGTATTGCCTTATGTTCCCGTCCGGAAAGGTTATGTTGATCATCTAATGTTCTCCTTATGAAAAAATTGGGTGCAAAAGTAAATAAAAGAATAGTACTAATGACAAGAAAATGATAAAGAAATCGAATTTGTTATACCAATTGCGACATTTTATTTCATAATCGGTATTAATCGTGGAGCTGTAAATGTGGAATAAGTACATAGTCCACATCAAATATTGAAGTCGAAAACAACTTAGTGTATTTATAGGTGCGATAAGTTTATTCAACTGTGAACTTAACCACTTTGTTATTAATGATTTTAACTGACTTTAAATAGGTGTATATTGCTGATAGGTCTTCAATTGTTAAACCTGCATACATGGCCCAGGGCATTATGGTGTTAAATTCATTTGGGCCAATTTCCAGTGGAACAAAATTAGAATCAGCATACTGTTTGAACTTTTGAATAAATACATCTTCACTCCATATCCCGATACCGGTTTCACTATCAAAAGTGATATTAGAAGACCTAACAACGCCACCGGTAGGCAATATATAATCCCTGCCACCGGAATATGCAAGTTCAGGAATTATTCTTCCCTTTTTTGCTTGTGTATGACATTCCATACATCCAATTGACAAATATTCTCCGCATGCTATCTTATCAGCATTTACAGGTTTTGTAATAAATTCAGGCTTTTTAGGAATTGTGTTAATAATGAAGTCAAACGGAAAATCCGATTCAGACTCTAAATTTTCCTTTTCAACAGGATCTAATGTTCTGATATATGCTATAACAGAATATACATCCTCCCTGTCGATTTTACCAAAGTAAAGGTAAGGCATAACAGGAAACAGCGCTCTTCCATTCTTTGATACTCCTGAGGTAATAGCCCGGAACAACTCTCCATCAGTCCAATCGCCGACACCATAAGGTGTGATATTTCCGGCATAGTATTCACCAGGGAAGCCCCATTTACGTTCAAAAGTTTCCCCTCCTGCACCCAGCGATCCTTCTTTCGGTGGCCCCCCAAATTTATTCCAGTCCCTTTCAGCATGGCAATCCATACATAATGTAACATGAAGCGCCTCGTATTCACCTCTTTGAAGCCTTTATTCAGTGATCTTTATTGTTAACTCCGGTGCTTCGCCAACATCAGGCAAGGCAGTTTTTATATAAATTAAAACACCGGTTATTAATACAATAATAATTGGAATTAGCCACAGTAAAAAATTTACAATCTTGCTCATAATTATTGTTTCAAAAGTATCAATAATTTAAAATGGTTTTGTATAAGGATAAAAATAAATTACGATTGTTGCAATTGCTGATAATACCGATTGTAATTTGAAATGCGCCATAAATTCACTTCGTTCTTTACGACCCTTCAAATTTACATCGGCATTAACAATTATTCTTTAACAAAACTAGTTGTTGAAACCCGATCCTTACTACCGTATTTAATTAGATAAATTCCGGGTGTTAGAGTACTGATGTCAATTTGAGTCCTGTGACCTTCAACATCCTGTTTTATTAATTCCTGACCAGTTATGCTATAAAGATACATAATGCTATTATCATACACCTGAGTTGTTACAATCGTAATCATGTCGCTCGAAGGATTTGGAAAGATTTGAATATTCGTATTAGCTTTTATTTCATCAATTCTTGTAATCATTGATAATGGGAGCTTCCAAACACCTCCGGCATTCATTCCCGCATATAAGTAATCTTCAAAAACCCGTAATGACAGCACAGGCGAACCGTTAAGTCCACCGCTATTATTAACCCATGTGTTCCCATAATTAAAACTTGCAAACACTGCTCCATCACCGGTACCTGCAAAAACCAAAGTGTCGTAAACATGCAAACAGCGAATGTTTTCCTGCAAAGGCAGCCCGGTTGACATTTGGCTCCAGTTTGCCCCTTCATTATAAGACATATAGATGCCATCTTCTTTGGTTCCTGCAAACAAATATCCATTAACAAACTCAATTGCTGTTATAGTGTTTGAATTTAACCCATTATTTATTGGCAACCAATTTACCCCCAAATTGCTTGTAATGTAAATACCGCTATCTAAAGTTCCTGCATATACATTTACGCCATCCGAAGCCATTGACAAGATATTAAGACTTCCTAATCCTGAATTAACCGGACTCCAGCTTGAACCTACGTCAGAAGAAACAAAAACGCCTTCTTCACCGCTTCCGGCAAATAGTTTGCCTTCGCAAATGGTAAAAGCCTGAATCCAGGCACTGGTAAGACCTGTATTTGACATTGAGAAAGAGCCCCCATTATTAGTTGACTTGAAAATACCCAACATATCAGTTCCTGCAAATACATAAGGACTGGATGAAATAATTGCTCTGGTTTCAACAGTCCAAATAGAAGTGATTTTTGTCCAGCTTGTACCACTGTTTGTTGAGGCAAAGAAACCTGAACCATGCGTCCCGGCAAGCAAATTTGAACCACTGCTACAAACAGTACCCACGCAAGCATTAAACCCGGTTGTACTGCTAATTGACCAATTCCCGCCAGTACTGCTTCTTTTATAGATATGACCGCTGGTAACACCTACATATAAATCCAAATCACTAGTACCAATAGTCCATATATTAGTTTCACTCAGTCCCGAGTTTATTGTACTCCATGTCTGTCCGGAATTTAACGACTGATAAACGCCACTCCCAAAAGATGCAGCATAAAGGACTCCGTTTAGATAGGCAAAACCTTTAACCGATGGTATGTTGGTCCCCAGTGGGCTCCATGTGTCACCATTATCCGAAGAAACAAAAACACCGGATGACAAAGTGCTTACAAACACTTTGCTTTCAAAACATATTATTGCCATAATGTTTAATTCCGTAAGTCCATTGTTAATCGACACCCAGCTATTACCCATATCTGTTGACCGGTATAGTCCGTCCTGGTAAGTTCCTGCAAAAATATTGGAACCATCTGTAGCAAGGTAATAAGCGTATTTTGCAGGAAAGCCATTATTTGCCGCTGTCCATGTATTTCCGGTATCTGATGAACGGTAAATACCCCGCAAATAAGTAGCGGCAAATAGCACATTATTACATTCTGTTAAGTTTTTGATGTATTTCCCATCCAGTTCCGTGCCAGCCGGTTCCCATGTTATTCCGGAGTCGTTCGATCGGAATACATTTTTATCTGTAGAAACAAAAACATAATCTCCTAATTTAGTGAACGATTTTGTGTCACAGCTTTTTAATCCTTCATTACGAAATGACCATGAACTTCCCTGATTGTCGCTAGCCAATACTCCACCGCCACTTGCTGCATATAATGTTTGTCCGTCAAAAATTATACTCCTTATATACCCACCTGCTGGTCCGTTCAACTGTTGCCATTGACCGAAAACAGTTATTGTTGTAACGAAACAAAATAATGTTATTACTGCTTTTTTTAGTTTGTCTTTCTTCATTAATTTTAATGTAAAGTTATGATCTTTTATTATTCTGTCAAGATATTTTTGAAAAATATTACTGAGGCTTGTTTCAGAATAAGGTGTTCCCGGCCTAAGGCCTTCAATCAGCCATAAATCAGGTTTTACCTGTTTGTAACAGATAGAATTTGTTCATTATGTCCGTTATCCTCAATACGCTAAATCTGCCAAATCCCGTTTCCACTAAATATTGTATTTTTGCCCCTTCTAAAAAAAACAAGTATGGAAGATTTTTCAATTTTAACTTTACCTGCCCTGTTGCAAAAGTCAGTAGAAAAATATGGTGAATTGCCTGCCGTAGCCTTTGTTGACGAAACTCCTTTAACTTATGCCGAATTTGATAAACTGAGACTTTCGGTCATTTCTTTATTAGAGAAATTAGAAATACGAGCCGGCGACCGTGTGGCATTGTTGAGCACAAATATGCCCAATTGGGGAATCACCTATTTTGCCATTGTTTCAATGGGTGCGATTGTCGTCCCCATCCTTCCCGATTTTAGTGAGAATGAAATCGAGAATGTGTTGACCCATTCCGAATCCAAGGCCATTTTCGTTTCAGAGGGACTGAAGTCTAAAATTGAGAACTTTAAGCATGACACCTTATTGCACCGCTTATTGATTGATGATTTTTCAATAATTGAAACCAAAGAACCGGGCATTAGCTTTGAAAAAGGATTAAAGCCGGTTAAAGAATACCAGGTTGCTGAAGACGACCTCGCTGTCATTATTTACACTTCGGGAACAACCGGAAAATCAAAAGGGGTAATGCTTACACACAAAAACATTAGCTCAAATGCTGTTGCCAGCAGGGGTGTACAGGAAATAAATTCGGGAGACCGCTTTTTATCAGTGTTGCCCCTGTCGCATACTTACGAAAATACCATCGGGTTTATTTTACCAATTATTTGCGGTTCAAGTATTTTTTACATTAAAAAACCACCAACGCCTGCTGTTTTGCTTCCTGCCCTGAAAAGTGTGCGGCCTACACTGATGCTGACAGTCCCGTTGATCATCGAGAAAATATACAGGAATAAAGTATTGCCATCATTCAACAAGAGCAAACTAACCAGGGCATTGTATGCCTTACCGCCACTGCGTAAAAAGTTTAACCAATTGGCCGGAAAAAAACTCATGCAGACATTTGGGGGTGAATTGAAATTTTTTGGGATTGGCGGTGCCAAATTAGACAAAACAGTGGAGAAGTTCTTGCGTGAAGCTAAGTTTCCTTACGCCATTGGGTACGGGCTTACCGAAACTTCACCCTTGCTTGCCGGTGTTAATGCACTAAATACAAGGTTGCAATCAACCGGACCTCCGCTCAAGGGAGTTACCCTTAAAATTCACGAGCCGGGAAAACTTACCGGTGAGGGCGAAATTTGGGCAAAAG
Source organism: Bacteroidales bacterium (assembly GCA_030596605.1). Lineage (GTDB taxonomy): Bacteria > Bacteroidota > Bacteroidia > Bacteroidales > JAADJA01 > JAADJA01. The sequence continues at coordinate 16,692 of JAUVJI010000006.1, read as the reverse complement.
GCCCTAATGTAATGAAGGGCTACTACAAAGAGCCTGAACTGACGAGGGAAGTAATGACAGAAGATGGCTGGTTTAAAACGGGAGATTTGGGAATACTTGACAATACCAACTACCTGTACATTCGCGGGCGTAGCAAGAATGTGATCATTGGCCCCGGAGGCGAGAATATTTTCCCCGAAGACATCGAGTCGGTCATCAATAATTTCAAGCATGTTGCCGAGTCACTGGTAATTCAGCAAAAGGGAAAACTGGTGGCCATGGTTCATTTCAATCGCGAAGAGATTAAAGATAAATACCACTACATGAAAGATGAATTTTCGGAATTTGTAGAAGAAAAATGCGTAGAGCTAAAAAAAGAACTACACGAGTACGTAAACGCCCGTGTAAGCAAATTCTCAAAAATTCAGGTGGTCTTACTCCAAAAAGAAGAGTTTGTTAAAACAGCCACCAAAAAGATTAAGCGGTTTATGTATGCCGGAACACCGGCTTAAGCGGAATCCTATCCTTTACAACTTTATTATAATTTTTGGTCGCTGACCATCAGAGCCGAGATTTATTGCCTCCAAATTCCCTCTGGATAATAACCTTACATTTGCGCTTTATTACTTTTATGATCTGGGATAGACGTTGGTTTCATTTTACGGTATTGATGGTGCTGGCCTTTGTATGGGGCAGTTCTTTTATACTGATTAAAGTCGGACTGAAGAGTTTTAGCAGCGATCAGGTGGCAGCCATACGAATGTTACTGGCGTCACTGGCCTTGTTACCCATTGCCATCCGAAATATAAAACATTTTAAACGCAAAGATCTGGTGAGTTTACTCACTGCAGGATTTATTGGGAGTTTTATTCCTGCTTTCTTGTTTACCAAAGCACAAACCCATATCGACAGCGCCCTGGCCGGGATGTTAAATACGCTTACTCCGGTTTTTACACTGATAATCGGGGTGATTTTTTTTAGGTCTAAATTCAAAATCTTACAGATATTGGGTCTTTTTCTGGGATTGGTTGGTGCGCTGGGACTGGTTATTGCAGGACATGGGATGTCGTTTGGCAGAATCAACCTATATGCTTTACTGGTTGTGGTGGCCACCACTTGTTATGCACTCAATATCAATGTTGTTAAAACATACCTTACACATCTGACAGGTGTGCAGATCACAGCGTTTTCCTTTATGTTTCTCAGTCCGGTGGCATTTATTTATCTGCTTACAACTGATTTTGAACCTATCTTTCAAAATCCACAATGGCCTGTTCATTTTACTGCAATAGCTGTCCTGGGTATCATTGGTACAGCAGTGGCAATGTTATTTATGAACAGCCTGATCCGAAAAGTATCTACCATTTTTGCATCATCAGTTACTTACATTATTCCCATTTTCGCCATCATGTGGGGATTTATTGATGGTGAAAATATTACCATCCACCATATAGGTAATATGGCGATCATATTATTTGGTGTGTTCTTGGTTAATCGAATAAAATAAATGCATTGTTATTTTCGAAAATATTCTACATTTGGATTCGATATTTTAAGCAAAATGCCCTTTGTCTAAATATTTAGAATTTTCATAGGTCATGGACGCGAAAAGCAAGAATTAATGAATATAAACCTTTTTAGTTTTTATTCCTCTTTCTGAGGTTACTTTAACAATATAGAGTCCTTGTGCACCTTCAATATTTACATAGTTTTTGCCCTCCGTAATATGTGATGATATAATGTGTTTTCCAGGCAGATCATAAATATTAAGGTCTCCTTCAAATCCTGCCGGAGCATGAACAATAACTGAGTTTTGCCAGGCATATATTTGTATACTTTCCATTATATCAGGTAGGCTATTAATCCCCATCGGATTGGTAAAATGAATGGCGAACCTATCCTGATCATCCGTAATTATGGAATAAAAAGTATAATCAGAGTTTTCTCTTAAATTTTGGAATACATTATCTTTCTTATCTTCCAAATATACAGGCAAATCAGGTGCGAAGGTTTCTATACCCTTGATATGTAAATCAAATATACCATCAGTTCCCGGAACAAATTGCAAAGGAATTATCTCATTATCTTCAACTGAATTCATTATGTTTACAGTCAGCTTTGTATTTACACACATCGAATAAATATGTGGCGAAGATACATTGGAAAAGAGTTTATAAGCATCATAATCTGAATCAAATCCTTCAGTGGCGTTTGCATTAAAAGCTAATACACATTCGTCTGAATAGGTTTCCTTCTGAACCAAAATCCTTAAAACATTATCCTCTATGTTGCAGCTTTTATAAAATTCAGTTGTAGCACTGGCAACGCGCTCTGATGCTGGGATTTTTAAACTGTAGGTTGGTTGGTATCCCAATGTGTCGCTTGTCCTTACCCAGAATCCTTGAGTGGCAGCTATGTAACCGTTAGTCTTTCCGTTAGTCCCAATTCCAGTGATATAATTCCATGTTTTATAATTTCCCATAGCAGCATCGAATAGATAAATAGTTGGACTTACGTTGTAAATAGCCCAGGATGCATTTCCATTCCAGTCAACAACACAAGGAAATGGGTTTCCTAAAAGATTCCAACCCGAATTATTAGTAGCATCTGTCACAGTTAAACTAACCGCTACATCAGAATTGTTGGAAGTGCCATTGTGCGTAACATAATCCGGAGCATCGGCTACAGACCAAACAAAATATCCTTCTCCAACATTTAATGGAATTGTAGTTGGCAGAATCAAGTTTGTAAAAACATCGGTTGGTTCATCATACGAATATAAGTACATGTCCAAATAGGCCCCTATAGTTTCATTACCAACAGATGAAGAAACAATATGCCATTCATCTTTTTCAAGATATTGCTGCACCTCTAATTCACCACCTCCGGAAAATGTAAGGTTTCCTTTTTCAAGCAATGAAGGAGAATATGTGAGATCATCTTCAATTATTAAGTTATCGCCATCGACAATTTTAAGAGATGTACTTGTATTTATGATGATGTTAGTGCCGGGCTTTGTTTTTATTCCCTGTCCTGAACTAGTATTTACAACCAGCATCAGGAATATTAAGCTGTATGTAATATTTGTTATTTTCATTTTAGTGGTTTTTGCAAACATCAATAAAAAGTTTATTTAAAGAATTAAAAGAACTGGAACTACTGATCAGATTTTAGATTGCTGATCTCTTTTTTAAGCAAATTATTTTCTGCTTCGAGATTCTCAACTTTCTCATTTAGCTCTTGTATTGCTTTTGCAAATATGGGAAGCATAGCGGATATATTAACGCTTGTACTCATTTCCACTGAAGTGTTTTCGTCTCCAGGAACAACAGGTGCTGCAACATCTTTAACAATTTCAGGAATTGTACTTTTCATGGCTTCTGCATCAAAACCATACATTAATTCGTTATCATCATTCAGGTATGATACAGGAATAAATTTCATTACTTTTTCACTTGCGTTATTTATTGTGAGGAGGTCTTTCGCATGTATAACAGCACCATTTTGATAAATACTTCCATCTACGTTTAATTTGCCATAAAAATATCCTGACCAGTAATCACCTGCTCCAGGCCCTGTATTTGCACCAATAGCATAAATCCCATAGTTTGTTCCGGGGTTATCTTCATTTGCTTTGGCATAAACTCCAAAATTAAATGATCCGCCTCCGTATCCAATTGAATACAATCCAATATTCATCCAATCGCAGTTATCTGCTTCTGTAATTGTACCTATGTTATTTCCTGAGGTAATACTATTGGCATCCATTGTCTGTCCCTGGAGGCCATAATTGTTTTTCGCATTTTTGGCAAATCCGGATAATCCAATATTGTAATCATTTGGATTTGTACCGTAGGATAAGCCTTCAAATGCCCTGTTGACACCACCTGTGCCATTAATGTAACTGTAAACACCGGCATATTTTTCCGAACTTGTTGACCCACCGGTTATTTCAAATACCGAACCGTAGTTTTTAGTATCGGTTACCGTTTCGAGCAAGTGTAATCTGTAACTGGGGATAATGTTATTTAGCCCTACATAACCATTCGCATAATCAACATATAAAGCATGAACTCCGCTTCCTTTTACATGTAAGATAGAGTTAGGATTAGGGTCAGTGCCGTCTTTATTGATAGCAACCTGAGAAAAGGCTATTGTAGCGCTTAGAATAATAGATGATAAGATAATTGCTTTTTTCATGATAGTGTAGATTTAAGATTATACATTCCAATTTATTGTTATCGACTTTTAAAATAGTTATTGTTAGATTTATGGTTCATGTAACGAACGATTTTGAACAGCATAAAATTATAATAATTTGTTCAATTATTTCGAAATAAAACAAAAGATTTTTTAACAAATGATTCTTAGTTGATAAGTAAAGATTGATTGTTCAATGTAAAAATTTGTGAGTATGATTTTTGAACGTTGATCCCCAAAGCAGAGGTAAGAATAAGAAATAGGTTAACCTTCCACAATATACATGTCAATTTCCCCTTTATTTTTGGCTTGGATTTTACCGCGGTGGGTACACTTGAAATGATTTTTTACCAACTCGTATGTTTCTCCTGAAATATTTACTTTTCCAGGCACCCCGCTTGATTCCATCCGGCTGGCGGTATTAACTGCATCTCCCCAAATGTCGTAAGCAAATTTATTTTTACCAACCACGCCGGCAACTACAGGGCCTGTATGGATACCGATCCTAAGCTCCCAAAAATCTTCACCTGCTGCTTCTCTTTCTTTTTTCAGGTTTTCCATGTAGTCTTTTATCTCAAGCCCTGCTTTTACAATGTCAATTGGATTAGTAGTGTTTTCTAAGGGAATGCCTCCGGCACACATATAGGCATCACCAATGGTTTTGATTTTTTCCAGGTTATTCTTATCGATGATCCTGTCAAATTCCAGGAAACAATTGTTCAGTTCTTTCACAAGTTCCTGTGGAGTCAGTTTTTCGGCGATTGTAGTAAAGCCCTTAAAATCGGTAAAAAGTACGGAAACCCGTTCATAGTGTTTTGGCGTTGCAGAACCCTTTTCTTTCAATTCTTCAGCTGTTTCTTCGGGCAGTATATTCAACAGCAGTTTGTCAGATCGTTGCCGTTCATAATCAATCTCATCTTTTTGTCGCTCTATTTCGTTTTTCTGTTTTACAAGTATCTTATTGGTTTTTTTTGCATATCTAAGCCCTCTGTAAACAAGATAAATTATAAATATTGCCAGTAATGCAAACCCAAAAAGATATTTGTTCCGGGTACGTACCTTTCGAAGGTTAAGTTCTGCAATTTGATTTTCTTTATCAAGAATTTCAATTTGGGTTTCCTGCTCCTTTTGTACAAACTTTTGCGTTTCCAGCTCGAGCGATTGTATCCGTTCTATTTGCCTGAGCGAATCCACCTCCTTTTCCTTTTTGGCGGCATAGATCTGTTCCTCTTTTAACAGTAGTTCCTGCAATGCCCGCTGATTTTCCAATTGCTGATTTTCAATGGTGATTTTTTGAATGGAGTCAGTTTGGTGTAAAAGCTGTAGTTCCTGTTCCCTGTTTGCTGAATCCAGTTTTAATCGTTGTAACTCAAGGTAAGATAATTCTTCATTAGCCCACAAGCTTTCGGCATCATGTGATACACGCTCAACAAGAAATGCGGCTTCTGTCAGGTCGCTTTGGGATTGGGCTGTAGCTCGTTGAATGGAATCCCTGATGACCAGGTGTTTTTGATAGTCCAGCATAGCGCTTTCATAATCATACAGAGCTTCATATATTTTTGAAGATAGTAAATATGCCGCTTCCAATATTGCCGGGTTGTGAACAATTTTAGCATGTTTGATGGCTGCTTTGTTAGATATTTGGGCATTATAATAATCATTCATGTTAAAATAGACGACAGAAGTTAAATGATTATATTCTGCAGCATCATTATTGTCACCCATTTTTTCAACCATTCCGGCTGCCTGATGTAAAAAATCGAGTGAGCGTTTATTTTTATCAAGATTCTGATAAACAATGGCAATGTTTACAAGTGTTACCGGATCTTCTGAACCGAATGTTTCTTTTTCAATTTGTAATGATTCCTCGAAGCACTCCAGCGCTTTTTCAAAATTACCCAGGTTTTTTTGGGTATATCCCAGGTTGTTGAGCGCAATGATCTCTTGCTTTTTGTTTTGGGTTTTTCTGTAATGATCGAATACTTTTTGGTTATAGATCAGTGATTGCTCATATTGACCCAATTGATTCCAACATTTGACCATATTAAAATAAGTAGCAATCAATTTTTCATCCTTTTTATTGCGCTGATAGATATTTTCAATACGTTCATAGTAATTCAGCGATTTTTGATAATTCTCCTTATCAAAATATACACGGGCTATATTTTCAAGTAAGTACATATTATTTTCAATAGTACCTTCGTTTAGAAAAATCACTTCAGCCCGTAAATAATACTCCAGTGCTTTATCATACAATTGCCCTTCCTGGAATATCTCCCCGATCTCTAATCTAACACCAGCAATTGAGTTACTATCGCCTATGATTTCATATTCATAAATAGAAGATAAATAATAGCGCAAGGCTGCCACCAGGTTTCCATTCTCTTTTTCCAGTTTTGCAATAGCTTTGAATCCATCTGCTTTTTCTTTTCGGTAATCAAAATCACGACCGTAACTTGATCCCTGTAGTATATTTGTTGTATCCTGGCCCTGTTTGTTTTGATCCTTCGAAATCAGATAGTTATCCTTAACATCCTCCTGACCTAAACTTGTTAAAGTAAAGCTGAAAAATACCAATATGTAAAGAATCACTTTCATAACTATTCCATTCTGAAGCTTAATCCTATCTGGAAAAACCTTCCGTACTGGGGATTGTAAATCAAATCTGTGTTTGACCCGTATGCATCTATCCCGCCATACTTCGCATCGAAAATATTCTTAATATCCAGAAATGCCTGGAAATTTTTATTGATCTTATATCGTACTAAAAAATCCATGGTATAATATCCTTTTACTTCCTGGGCGTATCCTAATTCTTCCATCCTATGTGGCTCAACAGGGAAAAAACGTTTTTTGGTTTTGCTGGAATAAATATTATGAATAAATATAGTCCATGAAGGATGGGGTTTGAAATCAAAGTTGAATTGGACGAACCACATGGGCATATTGCGGTAATCTTTTAACTTACCTAAATTGTTTGGCAGAACCTCTTTACCCTTGCTAAAAGTGATGTACAGATTGGTATTTAAATCGATCTTGGGAATGAGATTTTTTGCTTTTACAATCAATTGTGTGCTAAACAATTCTGCCTTGGAATTGGGATCATTGATTGCTGCTAAGGCATACATTGTATCAATAGAGTTATGATATAGATCATGGTCAATTTCTTTTGCGGAGAAAGTAATTTTTTCATCTAACTGGTGATACAATGTTACAAGTTCAACATAAACTTTTTTGAAAGGCTTATACCTGATCCCAAAATCAATACCCCTGAATTGTTCAGGTTTTACATCAGGGTTTGGAATGGTTTGATAAAATATACCATTATTTGTTTGATAAGCAACCGACTTGTAAGTATAATATAAAGACGGCGCCCTGAAACCTTCACCGTAAGATGACCTGAAGGATAATTTTTTGGTTGCATTAAAAAGAATACCTATCCTGGGATTTATGCTTGATCCATAAATCGAATGGTGATCATACCGGCCACCCGCAATAAATATAAATTTTCGTAATCGATAATAAAGCTGTAGAAATCCTGCAACATTATTAAAAGTTGTAGGATTGATACCAAAATTCCCAAATACCGTATCATTATAGTTCACTGATTCGGAAAATGGTGAATACAGATCGGTGTCAAAAGGTTCTCTTAAATCGTTTGTAACCGGTAAGTTCCCCGAATACTGAAATGAAAAACCACCGCTTATTTCAAGATCAGGTGTGATGTTATAGGTTAAAATCTCTTCAAAATTAATATCGTCCGAAGCAGCATATTTAAAAACCCGGCCATTTTCCCCTACATCATATATCAAACGAAAGGTTGAATTATTATCAAGCCGGTAATGCAAATAAGAAAGGTATGTTGTTGATGCCAGTTTTTTCCATGATTTGCTATAATCCAATGAATAGCGGTCAATTTGTTCACCCCAGTAGTTCAACGGATCATAATAGGCATACAAATTTGTTGACTGTCCAATTGAGGAATGTGAATTACGAAGAGTATGTGTATAATTAAATTTTAATCCCCTGTATTTTAGCCCAAAGCCCACTAACATGCTTGATTGGGGTAAGCTGTTCAGGGTAGGGGAGAGGGAATCACCTTTATAAAATGGCGCTTGATAGTAATTTACAGTATCATTGGTTGGTTTAATAAAAGGATATAATGATGGATTGTACAGGTTTTCAATATCATATTTTACATTCATGTCTCCTCTTGCGCTATAGCTGCCATAGAAATTATATTTAAGAACATTTTTGTTTTTCCCCACTTTGCCGCCGATCATCACATCCATGTAATAATTATCATTACCACCAACAGTAATGTCAGCCTGTGCCCAAACCGGTCGTTCAGAAGTATTGGTAATGATATTGATAACCCCTGATATGGCATCTGCTCCATAAATAGCGGCGGCTGGACCATAGATGATCTCAATTCGTTCAGCCTGCCGTACAGGAAGTTGATCCCCGATGGGCATTCCACTGACAACAGAAGGCCGGAAGGGTATATTATCCACCAGGATTTTACAGTAGTAGTTGCCAAACAATCCGTTCATTAAAAATGTTTCACCCTCAATTCCTGAACCGGGCTGTGAGACTTTAATCCCGGGAATATCTTTCAATACATCTACGAGGCTGGTATATCCGTTTTTTAATATTTCTTCACGGGATATTACATAAACAGTTACCGGAAGATCGTCCCTGAGTTTTTCTGACCTGCTTGCCGAAACTACTTCTATCCGTTCACTTTCAGTTTCTGTTTTAATGTCATTTTCACCCAAACGAAACATTTCCTGTTCATCAACCTGTGCAAATGAGTATGCACTGGCAAATAGAAGTAAAAAACATAAAAACTTTTGAAACATATCGCAAATATAAAAAAATAAAAAAATTGAGTATTTTTTCATATATTTGACGCATATATATGATTAAAATATCAAATAGCTTTTAAATGAGTAAGTTACTCTTCGGGTCTTTTTTTTATTTTTTACAAAGACCTTTGTTGATTGACAGAATAGTAACGTTTTTTAAACAGCGGCGTAAAAATAAGTTTCTATGAGGTGCTCATAATTTGCATCCATGATTAAATTAAAAGATTATACACGTATAGTAACAGACCGATGGAGAAACAACCTTACGAATCCATCTAAAATAAAAGAATGAGGCGAGTTTTAGCGAAAATCGCAAGAGTAACTGATAAACTTTTAAATTTAGTAAAATGAAAAATCTATTATTTGTTTTAGTTGCAATGTTATTTGGTACAGGCATTGTATTTAGTCAGGGTACCTGGTCAACTTTAAATACTTCAAATTCGAACATACCTTCAGATAACATTGTTAGCTTGGGTATGACCGATGAAGATATTGTATATATCGGCACTCCAGGCGGATTGGTAAGCCCGAGTCATATGTATGAATATGATGGTGTTGACTGGACAGAAATTAGCTGGCTTAGCGCATTCAACGACATGAAAAGCAGTCCTGCAGGTCATCTGGTTATTGCTTCGGGGGATGGGGTTTATCATTATGATGGCGTTAATTATACAGTGTTCAATAAAGATAATTCCAACCTGACTTCATCTAATGCCAGTTGTATGGATGTAGCGCCGGATGGAACTGAATATGCCGGTATGACTGCAGCCGGCCTCGTTGCGGATGGGTGTATTGGTATCTATGACGGAACCGGTTGGTTGGCTTATAATGCAGATAACTCTCCTATGCCTGTTGATAATGTCCGGTCTGTATTAAAGAGTTATACCGGTGCGTTATGGATTGGGACACAACTCGGCGGCCTGGTTAAAAAAGTTGGTGATGATTGGGAGATATTTGATATGGCCAATTCTGATATTCCGGGAAATACACCTACTCATATGGCTGAAGCAGAAAATGGGCCTTTATGGATCGCTTTTGCCAACGGTAGCATAGCTACTTTTGATGGTACAGTCTGGGACATTATCAGGGGATCAATTGCAAAAGAGTTTCCTAATGCCGTTGTCATTGATATGTTATTTGATGCTGATAAAAATATTTGGCTTGGATTTGAAAATGCAGGAATTGGTAACTTTAACGGTGACGAGTGGGTATTTTATACAAGCCTGACTTCCGGTCTTCCACATGACAACGTCACCGGTTTAGAATTGGATAGCCAGGGGAATATATGGATAAGTATGTATGGTGGTGGAGTGGCAATATATGATCCTGAATCATCTTCAACAGATGAATCTTTTCTGTCTGATGAAAAAATTATTATGTATCCCAATCCTGTTAATTCTATATTAAACGTTGAATATAAAGAAATAAGGGGAACAGCAAACTTGTATGTATATGATTTGATGGGACAGCTTGTCATATGCCAGGAAATGAATGAATCATATCATGAACTTGATTGTAGCAAGCTTAACCCTGGTCGTTATACTTTGAGCCTTAAAAATCAGGAGGGAACACTTTCTGTTGCCAAATCGTTTATTAAAAATAAATAGGGTTTTAATTGTTGAATATTTGATTTTTCAAATTCACCAATCTATTTGGAATTAGTTCTGCTTAGTTCTGTTATGAAAAAAGCATATCTTTGGTATGTAACTAAATATATTCATATTTCTTGCAAATTCATAAGGTGTATTTTTTAATATATACCCTTTTCACCTGGTTTGTCCTACGATCTAGTGATATGGCAATAGAAAGTTGATGTAATTCATCGGATGCTTTACAAACATGACCCCATGTAATATCTATCAATTTATGAATCTGACAAACTTGAGTCATCCGATGATTAGATACACATTGCGTCATATTATTAATGACTTGGCACTAGATTCGCTACAGCTCCCTTTAATGTTATTGATCCGTATATTTTATCTTTAATGATTATAAACAAGATTTAGATTTATTAAAACATCTATATCTTTGTATTTTTGATAAAAAATATTAGCTCACTTACTGATTTATATAGATGAAAAGAACATTGTTTGCTTTTATAACTCTTCTCATTATTTCTTCTGGCTTATTTGCACAGTCAATGAAGAAGTCTCCGGAATACGACTTGAAAAAAAATGTAGTGCGATGGAATATCACCCCATTTTTATTATGGGGAAATAAAAACCTTGAATTTGGGTATGAACGTGTTATTACACCCAATCAGTCAATTTCTTTAAACCTGGGATACCGCGAATTTCCAAAAATTATTAATCTAAATCTGGAGCGACTTAATATAGATACTCATGATAATAGAATGGGGTACAGTATAGTATTGGATTACAGGAGATACTTAAAAAAAAGAAACACAAAAACTGCACCGGATGGATTATATGTGGGACCCTATATTGGTTCATATAATTATAGTTTTGAAAATCATGCCTATACCATGGAAAATGGAATAGTGACCGGAGATTTAACAATTAATGGAAAAATAAATGTTTTAAATTTTGGGATTCAACTTGGCTACCAGTTTGTAATTTCAAACTGGGTTGCCATCGACCTGATATTAATTGGACCTGGAGTTGGATTCTACAGCGGTGAACTTACCCTTGACAGTGACCTCTCCATTGACGAGCAAAATGAATATCTTCAAATTATTAAGGATATAATCGTAGATAAATACCCCGGAATGGATAATTTGCTTAAAGATAAGAACTTTAGTACTAACGGTGTTTATTCAACTTGGACAGCAGGTTTCAGGTATGTGATCCAGATAGGTATTCTTATTTAATAAGCCTCATTAAAGTTAAGGTAAAATCCCTGGCTTTCCCTTCCGATCCCAATATCGATCCTGATGTTCATCCGTGGTTGTTGATTTTCCCTTTTTGGTTGTATAACCCTTTTCATAGCCTACACCCCAATAATTATCAGGCATATCCTTAGGATTTGTTTTAAATGACAGCATGATTCCACCGGCCAATGTAAACTCAAGTTCAGGAGTATATGCCGGCCCTGCCAACGGAGTGATCATGAGCTTACCTTTATCAATCTTTTCCTGCCGCATGGCTTGCCGTTTTGCTTTTTTATCTTCCTTGCTAATTTCTTGTGATAATGATAAAGTAGAAATAATGACAATGGAGCAAAGTAAGCATACCGTTTTTTGAATTAGCCTGCTGTTCATAGTTTCGATTAATCAGCAAGTACAAATGTATAAATTATATTTTGGAATTTATTTACGATAAACATTATCAATTATTTTTTGTTATTAAAAATGTTGGAAGAAATATTACTAATTGCGGGATTAATGATTTTTGAAAATTTTAAATTTGATAAAAAAATTTTCTACTTTTGCCCCCGCTAAATCAATATTAGGATTTGAAAATTTAATCCTTTATAATTTTAAAACTGAATCAGAATGAAATACTTATTATTTAAAATCGGAATTATGATAGGAATCGCGGTATTCCTAACTGCCTGTTATCCGGGAGGTGCAGAATACACGAGCGACACAGACCTCGTTGTTACGGATTATAATCCGGATTATGACTTTGGAGATATTCATTATTACTATTTGTCAGATTCAATTAACCATATAGTAGAGGAAGACGATACACCGGACAGAACATTGGATCCATTTGTTATTGGTTTATTAGAAGATCAGTTAAATGCATTAGGATGGGAGCGCAGTACAGATACTATAACTGATCAGGAACCTGATGTATCTATTGTGGTTGCAACCGTTACAGTTACCAACTATAATATCTACCAAATTCCCTGGTATGGCGGTTGGGGCTATGGCTGGGGATGGTATTACAAAGGAACCGATTATTGGGGTTACCCTGGGTATGGCTGGGGTTATCCATATTACGGATATACGTATGTAACTTCTTATGATGTAGGAACTTTAGCTTGGTTCTTATTTGAACCTGATAAGGTTGATATTGAAGATGAACTTATTTTTGTTGAATGGGCCGGTGTTATTAATGGAGTCCTTGGTTCAAGTACATCTAGTACGAAAGACAGGATAGAAAGAGGTATAGATCAAGCATTTAATCAATCTTCTTATTTAAGTGGTGAATAATTTATGAATGATTTAAAAAAACAGATAATTATGAAATACATATTAACAATACTTGTAGCATTACTTATTTCGGCAGCCGGTTATTCGCAAGGGTTGTATAGTATAAACTACACCACGTCATACGGAGTGGGTAAAACGGGTGATTACATTAAAAGTCCAAGTTTCAGGGGAATGACTTTTGAAGGGCGCGGATTTATTTCAGATCATGTTTCTATCGGTGGATTGTTTACCTGGTCAACTTTTTATGAAAAACTTGGAGGTGCAACATTCAACTATGAAAATGCAACTTTTACAGGAACTCAGTACAGGTACATCAATGCTTTCCCTTTGTTGGTACAGGCACATTATTATCTCGGAGTTGATAAGTATGAAACACGTCTTTATCTCGGAGGGGGCCTGGGGCCGTATATAATTAACCAGAGAACAAATGTTGGCGTTTGGTCGGTAGAAGAAAAAAACTGGCATTTTGGATTTTCTCCTGAAGTAGGGGTGCTATTGCCGATTTCAATGGATACCCGGATCAATGTCAGCTTTCGCTATCACTATGTGTTTAAGGCTAAAGATACAATTGATCATTCCTGGTTCGGTTTAAGTGTTGGATTGGCTTGGGGAGAATAGAAAAGAATTATTCGTTATTTGTTAATAGATAAAAGTTTAATTTATATGAAAAAAATACTGAAATTATCAGGACTGTTGGTGTTTGTGATATTAATGCTGGACCCTTCAATATTATTTGCGCAGGGTAAATTTGAGATTACCCCTTATGCCGGTTATATGTTTGGCGGCAGACTTAGATTTTACGAAGGCGACTTCAAGATAAAAGACAATTTTAACTATGGGTTGGCATTGGATATAGAGGTGGCAAAAGATACCAAGATTGAGCTATTCTGGAGTGAAATGCAGACAACTGCTGAATTCAGGCCGTTTTATGGATTTGATAATCCCAATTACTGGGTAGATCCTTTTGATATTCGTGTGGGTTATATTCAAATCGGAACAGTTCAGGAAATGGATCTTGATAACATTCGCCCATTTGGGGTATTAACTGTGGGAACCTCGTATTTTATGCCACAGAATACAAATTACAAAGATTCGTGGAAGTTTTCTGTTTCGCTGGGTGCCGGAGTCAAGATCTGGTTTACCGAAAGGGTTGGAATCAGGCTGCAAGGCAGGATGTTAATGCCAATTTTATGGGGAGGCGCTGGATTTACAATTGGTTCGGGAGGTGCAGGAATAACTGTTGGTGGCGGAACCTCTATTGTGCAGGGTGATTTTACCGGTGGTTTGATCATTGCTTTAGGAAATTAATAAGAAATTGGTTTATAAATAAAAGGCCGACATTTTTTAAAATGTCGGCCTTTTATTTTGGTCAAAATCCCGATTATTTAATAAATACCTTAATGGTTTTGTTAAAATTATTTGTTATTACATTTACTATGTAGTATCCATCCTGATTCAAATAAAACTTATGTTCTCCTCGTCCATTAACAGTTTGGGATAATACTTCCTGCCCCAAAATGTTATAAACTGCTACATCTGCATTTTCCATTTCAAAGAGCTGCAAGTAAATATAATTTCCTGATGAATAAATATTGGCGATTGATGGTTCAATATCGCTAATATTATTTGGTAATTCAAAATGTAAATTGAATCTATGATCACCTTGATTTAATTCATGATTGAATTGGTATTCGGTATTGGTGTTTAATTTGGTGAAGGAACCGGTTAAAATATCCTCCAGAAAAATATCCAAATCCTGCTCAAGCTCATCAATGCCTTCCCACCTGATTGAATAAATACCTGGAATCCCAGCTTTAAATCCAAGTTTGACACTTGTATTTTCCCAACCAGGTGAAGAATTAATGGATAGGTAATCACCTGTACCTGAAATGCTGAAAATCTGCGGTGCTTCCAATAACCCCATTAGTTTATATGCATCGTAATTTCCATCAAATAACTCGGTTGACGAGGCATTGCGATTTAATACGGCTTCATCTCTATACCCATTACCCTCGGTAATAAACCTGATTGAATTGGTGTTCGATTGCACTCCCGATTTCAAAAATGGTTTGTGGTCGTGAACCTGTGCTCCAAAATTAGCACCTAATAGTCCGGTTAATGAATTGCAGTGTACAAAAAATGCCTGTTGAGCCGGTATGATGTTAGTTACATCATTTGTGCTCACTCCATTTATGTAACTACCATAGCTGCCGTATATTGAATTCCAAATATATATTGCATCATCCACATTGGTTTTTGTCCAGCCATTTACACCGGTATAATCCCAATCTAATGCAGAAGTATATGGATTTCCTGCAAAGTTAAATCCTTTGCTACCATGACCGGCTGTTTGGGTGTTGGTTAGCGATAAATTTTTTGATCCTGCATTTAATGCTCCTTTGAATTCAAGTGTTGTATTTCCTAAAAGTTGGGCTGATGACCACATGGCATACCCTTGCATATCAGTTGCCAGAACAGAGTCGGCATTTATTATGTATTTCCAAACGCTATCAGGTTCATTAAACCATTTCAGGTATGTATCCAAAAAAATTACTGTATTTGCATCATCCACAGGGGAAGAAATATAATGCCAGTCATTCTCAGTAATATATCTTTCAACAATGGTATTATTCAAAGTTGAATTTGAAACGGAATAAGTAATTAATGAACCGTATTCAGAAGATGTATTGCATTTAACGTTCAGGTTACAGTTCAACAGGTTAATGTTTGAATGAGAGGTGAGATTTATCGTGGGATTGATTGTGATATTTAAAGTGGAGGAGGAGGTGTTATTTATTGCATCACCTTCTGTACTAACAATATAAAGTTCAATATCCATATTTATTGTCAAATCAGAAGTTCCGGTTCCACTTTTAGTGATCCTGTTCAGTTTACATTCACCTGATCCGCTTATTATACAATTAGAACCCAGAATATCCAAATCCAGCCTGTCGGTTGTTGTTCCATTTCCTAAAATACCATCACAAACAATGTCACCATAAAGTTTGAGTGATTTTGCCTGATTAATCTGTTGTTTCTTACGGTATAATTTACCAGCAGAATTAATAGTTATATTTTTTACTGAATACCCCGGTGCGTTTCCGGTTGTATGTAATTCTATTAAGTGAAGAATAGTAACATTAACGTTTGGATCATCTGGTGAACTATTCGTATTTACCCAGTTGGTTCCGTTAAATACCTGCCATACCTTTTTTCCTGTCCATTTGCCCGAATCTTTTGTGCGGTAATCACCTGCGCTTTGTGCAAAACTTAGTTGAACAATCAGAATAAGGATGATTGTAATTGTACTAATAATGCTTAACTTTTTCATCTGAATAATAGATTAATTATATATTTAAATGGATACGTTTTAGTAAAGTCTTTGTTTCAATATCCCCTTATTTCCGCAAACATTTTTTTATCCACAAATTCCACGAATTGGATGAAGTTTCTTATCAGAAACTTAGGAAAAATTACATTTTCAATCCAAGAGGACACAAACACCCTTACCCACTTTCATTA
>JAUVJI010000127.1 GCA_030596605.1 Bacteroidales bacterium | reverse complement strand
TTATCCTATATAGAGGAAATTTATCTTCAGGAATTTATTCTCTAATCATACAAACAGATAGGAATAATATTTTGAGAACGAAAATTGTTATCAAGTAATTAAAAATTATCAATTAATTTTGCCAGATGTAAAATAGAGCTTCATGTTTAATTTGCATAATTTTATAAATTCTAAAAGTAAAATCTTCGATTATAAAATTGGCCTGACAGGAGGATCGGTTATGGCGATAGTGGTTTTTATTATTAATTATAGAGCTACCGGAGAAACCACAGGGGCATTAACTGCTGCAGCAAAACAAGGAATTTATACTTTTTTTTTCGGTGGAATAATAATGAAGATATGCGAACTTTTGGCAATCAATATAAATTATAAATATCTTGCACTCTTTTTAGCTACTCTAATTCCTTCGATAATTGCACTTGCATTAACCTTTGGGGTTCATAGCCTAAGAGGAACTCCGCTGCCTGTTGAGTCAACTATTCCAACTGCTATTTTTGTTTTTCCTTCTACTGCTATTTGGGGAATATTAAAAAGGAGAATATACATGAAAAACAACCCCGAGCCACCAAAATAAATTTTAGTACAAAATGGCACAAACTTAATATTTCATTCAAAATATTTTTGGAAAAAGCATCGGCACACTTTTCTGATAATCCTTAAAATCAGCTTCTATCCACATTTTGAATAACCACATTCTTTACATACCAGACAACCTTCTTTAAACATTAATGAACCTTCTGCATCACATTCAGGGCAACTACTCTTTTTATCAAGTGTACCATCTGGTATAAATTTCTTTAATGCCCGTACCACTCCATTTTTCCATGTATTTATCGAATCATTATCAAATGTAAGGTTATCCACCAGGTTGATGGCATAAGGTAATGGCATTCCGTGGCGTAAAATACCGGAGATCAGCTTGGCATAATTCCAGAATACTTTATTAAAAGATCGCGATAAGGCAGGGATGTTTATCCTGTAATCGTCTTTATCAACAAACTCAAAATCATACCTGTTCTTTCCTTTTTTATCTTTGGTTTTAATCACCCAGCCTTCATTTACCCAAGGTGGCAGATAAAATTGGTCGGCTTTACCGGTGAAGATCTCATAAGGTTTATTGTCAAGTAAACCAACTACGGCAATCCATTTTTCGTAATCGTTCTGGAATCTGACAATTTCCGCTTTCAGCGTATTTGGCCTTTTAGGGGCATTGGTTTCCTTAAATACAGAATCATTTTCCTTTTTCTTGTTACCAATCAGGACTCCGTCACGTGAACCGTCCCGGTAGATGGTCATTCCCTTGCATCCGCTTTCCCATGCAGTTTGATAAACCTGACTTACAATCTCCTCATTCGCATCATTAGGGAGGTTAACAGTAACACTGATTGAATGGTCAACCCATTTTTGCACTTCTCCCTGCATCCTTACTTTTTCAACCCAATCAACATCATTGGAAGTTGCCTTGTAATATGGAGATTTTTTTATAATGGATTGTAATTTTTCGTCAGGATAAGATTTCACCTTTTTTACATCGTAATCATTTATCTCAAGCCATGTTTCAAATTTGGGATGGAATACATTGTACTCTTCCCAGGCATCTCCTACTTCATCAGTAAATGAAATGTTTACATCCTTATCGTTTGGGTTTACTTTTCTTCTCCTTTTATATGAAATCATATATACCGGCTCAATCCCTGATGTTGTTTGAGTACAAATACTAACACTTCCGGTAGGAGCTATGGTAAGCATGGCTATATTTCTTCGTCCCACCCTTTCCATTTTTTCATAAACTTTTGGTGCAGTACTTTTGATCCTGTTAATAAATGGATTGTTTTTTTCTTTTTCCAAACTAAAAATAGGAAATGCTCCACGCTCTTCTGCAAGATCAACAGATGAGCGATAAGCTTCAATGGCAAGCAGCTTGTGCACTTCAACTGAAAAACCAGTTGCTTCTTTTGTCCCATATCTGCAACCAAGTGCTGCCACCATATCTCCTTCTGCAGTTATACCAATACCTGTTCGCCTGCCTTGTAATGCCTTTTCACGAATGTTTTCCCACAATCTTTTTTCTATCTTTTTTACCTCTTCATCTTCCGGATCATCGCTAATCTTTTTAATAATCGCATCAACCTTTTCAACTTCCAGGTCGATGATATCATCCATTATTCGCTGGGCAAAATGTACATGCTTTGAGAATAGTTCAGAATTAAAGCTGGCTTTTTCTGTGTAAGGGTTTTCAACGTAGGAATATAAGTTAAGAGCAATTAACCGGCAGCTGTCATAAGGGCATAGTGGAATTTCACCACAAGGATTTGTGGAAACGGTTTTGAATCCGAGATCGCTGTAACAGTCCGGGACTGCCTCACGGGCAACTGTATCCCAAAAAAGAATTCCGGGTTCGGCAGATGCCCAGGCATTATGGATGATTTTATTCCACAGGTATCGGGCATTGATTTCTTTTGTAAAAATCGGCTTGTCAGAATCTATTGGATATTGCTGCTTATAAGGTTGATCATTGATAACGGCCTTCATAAATTCATCATCAATCTTAACGGAGACATTGGCGCCTGTAACTTTGCCTTTTTCCATCTTGGCATCGATGAAGTTTTCAGCATCCGGATGTTTGATGGATATTGTAAGCATTAAAGCGCCTCTGCGGCCATCTTGTGCAACTTCTCTTGTTGAATTGGAATATCTTTCCATAAAGGGAACAATTCCGGTTGAAGTTAAGGCGCTGTTTTTAACCGGGCTGCCTTCAGGTCTGATATGACTGAGATCATGACCAACTCCGCCTCTTCTTTTCATCAGTTGAACCTGCTCCTGGTCAATTTTCATTATTCCACCATATGAATCTGAAGAACCACTATTTCCTATGACAAAACAATTGGATAAGGATGATATTTGAAAATTATTTCCAATACCTGACATTGGGCCTCCCTGGGGAATGATGTATTTGAAATCTTTTAGTAATGTATAGATGTCTTTTGCGCTTAATGGATTAGGATACTTTTTTTCTATCCGGGCAATTTCATGGGCAAGGCGCCAATGCATATCATCAGGGGTTTGCTCGTAAATATTTCCCTGGCTGTCTTTTAATGCATATTTATTGATCCAGACATTTCCTGCCAATTCATCTCCCTTGAAATAATTGGTCGCACTTTTTTTTACTTCTTCGTTGGGATAAATATGAAATTCTTTTTGAGGTTTTTCATTATTTTCCTTAACTAATGTTTCCTCTTTTACATTATCCCCTTCAACAGGCTCATCGGGTAATTCCGGCCTTTGTCTTTTCTCAAGGATTTCATTATATAATCCACCCTGCTTTAAAACATCCTGCTTGTCCTGTACATTAGAAAAAAGACTATCGTTCATTCTAAATTAAAATCTTTGTGAAATAAATTTGTTAGTAAAATATTGAATTAGTGCGAAATAGACATCATGGCAACCCTTTTATTTTCGCTAAGCGAAGATACAATCAATAAAAGAGATTTTGCAAGATCATTTATAAACAAAACATTGTTGAAAAATTCGTATTGTATTGAAACAAAAAATAATATGTGCCCAACATTCTATTTATTAACAATTTTTTAATAAATAATTAAGATAAAGAAGCAATTATTTTAATGTATGCCAAACTACTGTTAACTAAGGAAAATTACCAATTTGGACAATATTAATTCTTTTTTTGCTAGTTAAATATTTCTTAATCTTCTATAAAAAAAATTAATAGTTATTTACAATTATTTTCCTTCAGCTGGATGGCAGTCTGAAAACCAAGTGAAATTGCTTTGTCAAGATCATTGCAAGCCATATTTCTGTCTGAATTTATTTTTATCAATGCCCGAAAATAATATGCCGGGGCCAGATTTGGATTCAATTGAATTGATTTATTAATATCTACTAATGCTCCTTCAAAATCGCCGGAATAATACTTGTCCACACCGCGGTTCAGCCAGGCTTCAAAATAACCTGGCCTGATCTGAATGGCCTTATCATACGATTCGAATGCCTTTTGCATATCTCCCAGCTGTGACCATGCCACTCCCATATTTGAATATGCCTCTGCGTAACCTGGTTCGATCTTCAGGGTTAATAAAAAATCACTAATGGCTTTTTGATTTTCGCCCAGATTGATTCTTGCCAACCCGCGGTTGTAATGCGCACTCAAATAATCAGGATTCTGGGTTGATGCAGCTTCATAGTCTCTTATGGCGCCCCTTAAATCCCCCATCTTAAATTTTGCTGTTCCCCGGTTGTTATATACTTCAGGATTATAATTTTTAATTCTGATAGTTTTGTCGAATGTACTGATAGCGCCTTTAAGATCGCCGGTATTTAGTTGAGCATAACCATAATCTGCTAAAACTTGCGGATGATTTGGTTTTAAGGAAATTGCTTTTTGATAATCATTAAGCGCCATTTGATATTCCCCTAAATCCGTATAAACGGCACCACGATTTGAGTAGGCCTTAAAGTCCTTCTTCCCCAATTGAATGGCCTTGTTAAAATCAGCAAGAGCGCCTTGTAACTCACGACTCTCTTTTCGGATGGCTCCACGATTAGTATATGCAACCTCAGCTTTTGGATATTTTGAAATAATATCGGAATAAAATGAAACATCATCCTTCCAAACCGAAACCCGGTTAAAGGTTTGCAAAGCAATAAAAATGGTATAAAGGATCAATAACCCCTGGCCAATTCTTTTGATGGAAGTGTTTTTCCTGAAAAGATTTTCCAAACCATAAGCCATTATCAGAAATAATCCTATTGACGGGATATAACTATACCTGTCGGCCATTATATAATCTCCGGCGGGAACCTCAAATAATTTCAGTAAAAGGAAAATATTCGAGGCAAAAAACAAAATTCCGAAGAATAAGATTGTTGATTTTTTGCGCAAGTAAAATCCTATAAAAACTGTAAACAGGGATAGCAGGACAAACAATACATATCTGAATATAATCAATCCTTGCATAGTTTCCGGATAAGGGTAAAATCCAGATAATCTGAAAGGAATGATCAACTTTACCAGGTACATTATAAATGCATAACCGGCAAAGAGGATCCTTTCAAAAAACGAATAGTGTGTTTGGCTTAAATCTTCGCCCCATGAACTTGTTTGGGCAAATATTGCTACAATTCCAAAAAGAATGGCAAGGATAAAAAATGGTATTTTCTCAACAATAACTTTTCGGCTCAATAATTTTCTATCGTAATAAATATCAATTAAAACAAAGGTTACAAAAAGTGATATGGCCATCACCTTGGAAAGGATCGAACATAAAAAAAGAAAAATGGATAAAATATACAGCCAACCCTTATTTTTTTCGATGTAATATAAATATGCAATTATTGAGGTAAAAAAGAAAAAAGCGTAAAGCAAATTTTTTCTTTCGGATGCCCAGGCAACAGTTTCAACGTGCATTGTGCAGATGCCGAAAAGTAATGCGCTTATTAGTGGGATAACGGTATTCTTTTTTTTGAAAAGTAAAAAGATAAACCAGAATACTAATAATGTATTTATCAGATGCAATATTAAATTACTTGTGTGGTAAGTTTGAGGGCTAAGGCTGCCGATTTGGTAATCAATAGCTAATGAAAACAAGGTTAAAGGATGATAATGGCCATCATAGTAAATGGTGAACATTTTTCCAATAGCATTTGGATTTAATTTTTGAATATGTGGATTTTCAATAATATACCTGTCGTCATCCCATGTTTTGAGGAAATCGTTTTGTAAAACAGGCCAGTATACCAGGAAGGTAATTAATAGTATAAAAGCCAGCCATGGTAGCCACGAAAACTTGAAGAAATGGATAAACGATTTATTTTTCCCCATGAAAACAGCTATAATATATTTTTAATCAAAGCAGAAATAATTGATACTCTGTAAAGTATAAACTTATAAATGTATTACCCTCTTTGAAATTAATCAGATCAAAAGTAATAAATTCTACATTGTTTTATTATAATCGTTGATTCACAATTAAAAACTAAATATGTAATACTTTTGTTGAATAGCATAATTGCTGAACAAATGAGATATTATTTAATCATAGGTTATATACTTCTGTTTACTTTTTCAATAAAATCTCAAATATTTGAGGTGTCGGGGAGAGTTTATGATGCCAACTCACGAATTCCATTGCCATTTGTAAATATAGTAATCAATAATGGACGAGTTGGTGGTACAACCGATATTGATGGAAAGTTTTCATTTAAATATTCAAAAGAGATACGTTTCCTGTCCCTGAGTTATGTGGGTTATGAATCTTTGCAATATGACATAAAAGGGAAAAGCCGGAATTTAATAATCAGGATGAAAAAAACCGAATACAAACTTCCTGAATTTATTGTATTCCCTACTGAAAACCCGGCTCATCGAATTATAAAAAACGCAATTGACAACCGTGAATATAATGATCCGGAAATGTTACCCGCTTTCTCTTACACCAATTATGATAAAATGATCTTCACTTTTGAGCTGGATTCCCTTCCCATGATGGATACACTTGAGGTGGATACGTCAGCTATTGAATTCCGCAAATTTTTAGAAAAGCATCATTTATTTATCATGGAAAGTGTTACAGAAAGAAAGTTTATGTATCCTGATAATAATTATGAAAACATCATTGCTACAAAAATTGCCGGATTTAAAGATCCCATATTTATCTTTTTGCTTTCAATGATGCAATCCACAGCATTTTACAAGGACAGGATAAGAATAGGGGATAAAGAATATATTAATCCGATTAGCAAAGGAAGCATTAGAAAATATTTTTTCCTGCTTCAGGATACGCTGTATTACGGAACCCATGATAGTGTTTTTGTTATTTCGTATCGGCCACGGACAAATACAAATTTTGATGGTTTAAAGGGAGTTATTTCGATCAATACAAAACACTGGGCCATACAAAATGTAATTGCAGAACCTGCAGAAACAATGGGTGCAATTAGTTTACGGATTGAGCAAATGTATGAGTATGTACAGGATAAGCAATGGTTTCCGGTGCAACTCAACACTATGGCAATAATGAATAATGTTATTCTTTCTGATACTATATCGACCATTACGCTTGCCGGTAACGTAAAAGATACAACTGGGCTTGAAATTATTAGCCTGCCATTTGGTTTTGGCAAAAGTTATGTTAAAGATATTGATTTGGATCCTGATTTTCGAAGGCGCGACTTTAACAGTATTGAGGTTGAAGTTGATCCAAACGCTGCTGGCCGTGATCCTGATTTTTGGCTGGGTTATCGCATTGACTCACTGACAGAAAAAGAGTTAAATACATATATTTTTGTTGATAGTGTGAGCAAAGCAGAGAATTATAACAGAAAAATAAAAACATTTGAAAGTATTATTACGGGGAGGATCCCATGGGGGATTTTTGATCTGGATATAAACAGGTTTATTGGTTTTAATTCTTACGAAGGATTTGCACTTGGCCTGGGAATTCATACCAACGACAAATTATCGCAAGTGTTTAATATTGGGGGATTTTTTCGTTATGGATTTAAGGATAAAAGAATTAAATATGGTGGTGATTTAAGATTAATGTTATACCAAAAACATGAAGTTGAACTGCGGTTAAATTATATGGATTATGTTACTGAAACCAGTGGTGTAGCATTTTTTGATGATAAACAAAGGTTAATCAAACCAGAATACTTCCGCGATTTTCTAATTACAAGGATGGACAATACCATCAGCTATAAAGGTTCCATCAGGTTCAGGACACTGAAATATTTGGTTGTTGATGCCGGATTTGGCAAAAGTATTAAGCAGGTAAACAATTCATATTGGTTTGGCGATGGTGAAAAACCATTAGCAACACAAAGTTTTGATTTTACAGAGGTTAGCATCGGACTTAAGTATGCTCATGGAGAAAAATTTCTGAAAAACGTAAGAAGGAAAATTTCACTGGGTACCAATTACCCGGTTGTATGGTTTCAATATACCAGGGGTATAAAAGATTTAATAGGAGGAGATTATAATTACAATCGCTTTGATGTTAAAATTGAAAAGTCGTTTTACACAAATTATTTAGGTGAAACATCATTTAAAATTGCAGCCGGTTATATTGATACAGATATACCTTATACAAACCTTTTTAATGGCAATGGGGCTTACCAGGTGTTTACAATATTTGCCCCCAATAGTTTTGCAACAATGCGCATGAATGAATTCCTGTCAAGTAAATACGTTGCATTATATTTTACGCATGATTTTGGTAAATTATTATTTCAGTTAGAGCGCTTCAATCCTGAATTTGCAGTTGCTACCAATATAGCATTTGGGGATATTGATCATCAGAAAAGTCATCATGATATCAACTACAATACACTGGAAAAAGGATATTACGAATCAGGGTTGCAAATAAATAACCTATTAAACCTGAGAATTTATTCATTGGGTGTTGGAGCCTATTACCGATATGGACCTTATACTTTTGCTAATGGATGGGATAATATAGCCTGGAAAGTTGTTTTGAAATTTAGGTTCGATAACTTTTGATAGTTTGGATAATTTATTTGGAGGAATGTTGATTTGTATTCAGGTAGTTAAGAGGAAAATTGTATCTTAGTTGAGTTAATTTTGATAAAAAAAGAGATAGAAAAAACCGACAAACAAATAGACCAAATGGTTTATAAATTATATGGGTTGACTGAGGAGGAGATAAAAATTGTGGAGGAAAGTGTATAATGATTAATTCTGAAATACTCCTATACCAAGCCGAAGACGGGCAAACCAAAATAGATGTTCGTTTAGAAGAAGAAACTGTGTGGCTAACAATTGACCAAATAAGCCAATTGTTTCAAAAATCGCGTTCGACAATTAATGAACACATTATTAATATTTACAAGGAAGGTGAGCTTGAAAAAGAGTCTTCGTTGAGAAAAATCGGAAATTCCGATTTTTCTACTAAACCCACCAACTTTTATAATCTGGATGTTGTAATTTCCGTGGGATACAGGGTAAAAAGCCATCAAGGCACAAAATTCCGCCAATGGGCAACCACACGCCTCAAAGAGTATATTGTAAAAGGTTTTACAATGAACGATGATTTGCTTAAACAAGCTGGTGGTGGTAGTTATTTTGAAGAACTGTTGGCTCGGATACGTGATATTCGTTCATCGGAAAAAGTATTTTGGCGTAAAGTCCTTGATATTTACGCAACAAGCATTGACTACGACCCATCATTTGAAATGTCGGTTTTGTTCTTTAAAACAGTCCAAAATAAAATGCACTGGGCAGTTCATGGTCAAACAGCTGCCGAAGTAATCTATCAAAGGGTTGATTCTACAAAACCAAACCTCGGCCTTAGCAATTTCAAAGGAATAAAACCAACAAAACAGGAGACGGAAATTGCTAAAAACTATCTATCAGAACCAGAACTGAATATTTTGAACCGGATTGTCACAGCATTTCTCGAAATTGCCGAAATACAAGCACTCAATCAAACCCCAATGTACATGAAAGACTGGATTGAGCAACTTGATAGTTTTCTGAAAATGACAAAAAAGGATATTTTAGAACATGCCGGAAGCATAAGCCATCAGCAAGCCTTAGAAAAAGCTCATTCAGAATATGAAAAATATAAGGAACTTATAAAAAATGAAGATTCAGAAGTGGAAAAGCATTTTGTTGAGCAAGTAAGTAAAGCTGCAAAGAAGCTACAAAAAAGAAAAAATTAATGGTTTAACAAGAAGGTAGCTTTGAAAACCCAGCCAACCAATATTTGCAAACCGGTAAGTGAAACTCCACTTATTTATTTAATTTTGTTGGAAAAGCAAAACATATGAATTTAAATCTAAAACTTATTGGCGGGATATTGGCATTCCTTATCGGGCTTTACATTGCATGGTATTTTTCAGATATTCTTGTTTATGTGCTCATAGCAGGGGTGCTATCGTTTATAGGTCAGCCATTGGTGGCCTTGTTTGACAAGATCCAATTCAAGAAGTTTAAAATGCCTCATACCCTGAGCGCTGTTTTGAGCCTCATAACAATGATTTTTATTTTTACTTCGCTTTTTTTAATTTTTGTGCCAATCATCAACAGGGAGGCCAATGTAATAACAAATATCGACTTCCAATACCTCGGTGAACAACTTGAAAAACCACTTCAAAATGTGGAAGAAATATTGCTTCAATACAATATGCTTGAGGATGACAAAACTCTTGAGTCCATGATTTCTTCCGAGTTGGAATCTTTGATTAATATGACTTCGGTAAAGAATATTTTTGGTAATGTTGTTGGGTTTGCCGGGTCTGTTTTTATCGGTCTTTTTTCAGTTGTATTTATGACTTTTTTCTTTTTACGTGATAATAAACTTTTTTATAATGGTATTATGTTGTTTGTGCCTACCAAATTTGAGGAAAAGGCTTCTATTATTTTAAGTGATACCAGGAGGTTACTATCGAGATATTTTGTAGGGCTTAGCATTGAGTTGTTGTCAATGATGACCCTGATTACTATTGGGCTAACCATATTCGGTGTTAAAAGCGCTTTATTGATTGGGTTTATTGGTGGTTTGTTAAATGTTATTCCTTATCTGGGCCCCATCATCGGAGCGTGTTTGGGACTGTTGATCGGGACCACAAGCAACTTAAGCCTTGGCCTGTATGCAGATATCTGGCCGATTTCGCTTATTATCATTGGTACTTTTGGTGTAGCCAATCTTATTGATAATATGGTTCTTCAGCCCTTTATCTATTCAACAAGTGTAAAAGCCCATCCAATTGAAATCTTCCTGGTTATATTAATGGCAGGCAGCCTGGCCGGAGTACCGGGTATGATTTTGGCTATTCCAAGCTATACTGTGCTCCGGATAATTGCAAAGCAATTTTTTAGTCAATCCAAACTGGTTAAAAAGATAACAGAAAATATTTGAACCCAGGAGAACCTATTTTTTTGGGTAATAGATAAGAACTTATGCTGAAGAAATTTACAGATAATCTGAATATAGTATCAAAATTGTCTTTTAAAAGACTTTGGAATATATTTTTGATTCAGCTTAGTTATTGGTTAACCCGGATAACAAAAAAAACCATCCATTGGGGAAATCCATTCAGTATTACTATTGAACCAACTACCTCATGTAATCTTCGTTGTCCTGAATGCCCGTCAGGTTTAAGACAGTTTTCGAGAAATACAGGAATGCTGGATCTTGATCTGTATAAAAGTATATTAAGTCAAATTGGAGATTATTTAATGTACATGATCCTGTATTTTCAAGGTGAACCTTATCTGAATTCATCATTTTTTGATTTTGTGAAGCTGGCCAAAAAGAAAAGGATTTATACCGCAACCTCCACCAATGCTCATTTTCTGAATGAAGAAAATGCAAGAAAGACAGTGGGGTCAGGATTGGACAGATTGATCATTTCATTGGATGGTATCGGGCAAAAGGAATATTCAACCTATCGTGTTGGTGGGCGATATGAGCGCGTCCTGGATGGAATTAAAAATGTTGTTAAGATCAAAAAAGAATTAAAATCCAAAACACCATACATCATTGTACAGTTCATCGTATTTAAATCAAATGAACACCAGCTGGATGAAGTAAGAAAAATTTGTGATGATCTGGGTGTGGATGAACTTCAATTTAAAACCGCACAATTTTATAATTACCAAAATGGAAACCATTTGATGCCTTCAATTGATAAATTTTCCAGATATAGAAAATTACCTGACGGAACATATCAATTCAAAAATTCACTTCCAAATAAGTGTTATCGCATGTGGTCATCCTGTGTAGTTACCTGGGATGGTTTAACCGTTCCTTGTTGCTTTGATAAGGATGCGGATTACCGGCTGGGAGATTTAAAGGAGTATCCTTTTAAGTCTGTTTGGAAAGGAAAACTTTACAGCGATTTCCGAAAAAAGGTTTTTACCCAAAGAAAAGAGATTGATATTTGTCAGAATTGTACAGAGGGAATGAATTTAGATAATAACAAATTGTTTTAAGTTAATTCAGTTAGCCATTAAGGCTGACTACACTATAATCAATTGTCTGATTGCAGTTATAAGCTTTTCATTTTCAATCATACGCCCATTTAAGATAAATTGCTCCCCAGGTAAATCCACCGCCAAATGCTGACAGTATGATATTATCTCCTTTCTTTAGCTTATCCTCCCATTCCCAAAGGCAAAGCGGAATGGTAGCATTTGTGGTATTGCCATAGCGCTGAATATTTATCATCACTTTGTCTTTATCCAATCCCATTCTTCGTGCAGTCGCATCAATAATCCTTAGATTTGCCTGATGTGGAACTAACCACGAAATATCATTGGCTGTGAGGTGGTTTTTCTTCATAATCTCAACAGCAATATCTGCCATGTTAGTTACAGCGAATTTAAACACTGCCTTCCCATCCTGGTAAACAAAATGTTCGCGGTTATCCACAGTTTCATAAGAAGCCGGTTTAACTGAACCTCCTGCTTTCTGGTGTAGATGAATCCTTCCTGAACCATCTGTCCGAAGTATGGAATCTATAATCCCGTTTCCATTAGCAGATGGTTCTAAAAGTACTGCACCGGCTCCATCTCCAAAAATCACACAAGTTTGCCGATCAGTATAATCAACTGCTGACGACATCTTATCAGCGCCAACAACAATTACTTTTTTAAAGCTACCAGACTCAATATATTTTGATGCTGTAAATAAAGAATATATAAATCCGGAGCAAGCGGCATTTATATCAAAGCTAAATGCATTTTTAATACCTGCTTTATCGCTGATAATATTTGCAGTGGCAGGAAAGGCCATATCCGGTGTAATCGTGGCGCAAATTAACAAGTCAATTTCCTCTGGTAACGTATTGGTATTCTTTAATAATCCTTTAATAGCTTCCACTGCCATATCCGAAGTTCCAAGCCCCTTACCCTTTAATATGTGCCTTTCTTTAATCCCCGTTCGTGTTGTAATCCACTCATCTGTAGTATCCACAGTTGTTGCCAACTCCTTGTTGGTTAGGATGTACTCCGGTGCAAAAGCCTGTATGCCTGTAATCGCTGCTTTAATACTTGACATTATTTATTTTTAAAAATTAAGTTGCAAAACTAATAAAATAAATTACTTTTGCACAATAAAACATAATTTGTGCAGTTGAGTATAATTAAAAATTGTAATTATGGTTAATACAAGTTCTAAGGATATCATTTTGGAAACCGCCCGGAATATTTTTAAAAGGTTCGGGTTTGCAAAAACTTCTATAGGCGATATTGCTATTGCAGCACGTAAAGGAAGGAGG
>JAUVJI010000085.1 GCA_030596605.1 Bacteroidales bacterium | reverse complement strand
GAAGTTGGGTTAAATCTTGTAGATGGAATGTCGACCCACAGGGTATATCAAATGGCTTACTCAATCTTACGCAAGAAATCACAGCGAGCAGCAGGCAAATACAGACTGAAAAAAGCGATTTTTGAATTGGGGCCAACCGGATATCCATTTGAGCGGTTTGTTGGGGAATTGTTAAAGAATCAGGGGTATAAGGTAGAAGTGGGTAAGATCGTGAAGGGCCATTGCGTGCAGCATGAAGTGGATGTGGTGGCTGAAAAAGATGACAGGAAATACATGATAGAGTGTAAATTTCACAGTCACCCTTCCAAAAAAAGTGATGTAAAAGTTAGTCTTTACATACATTCCCGTTTCCTCGATATAGAAAAAGAATGGAAAAAGCAAACGGCGGAGCATCTTCGATTTCACCAGGGATGGATTGTAACCAATACCCGTTTTACTGAGGACGCAATGCAATTCGGGAAATGCGCTGGGTTAAAGCTGATCTCCTGGGATTATCCATATTCAGGAAGTCTGAAGGAACGTATTGACCTATCAGGGCTTCATCCCATTACAGCCCTGCAATCTATTACTAAAAAAGAAAAGAAGGCGCTGCTTCAGCTTGACCTGGTATTATGCAGGAACCTGAATCAGGATGACCTGCTCCGGGCTGGAATCAGAGAGAACAGAGTCAACAGGATATTGAAGGAAGCAAATGAACTGGTCGGTAAAGAATAAGTGTTTTCTTGTGCGTCTTTATGGTTTTTGTCATATAGTATCTGGTATATATGTCGATTATAACCGCTGAATTTCAAATTAACCGGCCCATCTCACAAAAGTGGTTTTAATTCCTCACCATAATCATATTGCAGATCTTCGTGGAGGGTGCTTATGGCTTTTTTAATTTTTTGAATTTGCCGGATGTAGATATTGTTGAGCGCAATGCTCTTATCCAAAGGAATGCCAAAATCTTTCAATCTCTTACAAAAATGCATAAGCAATTCAACTTCGGTTTGTTTACGACCTGAATACCGAATAAATTTATTGGTAGTTCTTACAATTTTACGAATGCTCTTTTTAGCAAAATAAACATTGCTTTTATTGATTTCCTGAAATTGCCGGTCTATCTCCTTTTTAATGGAATCGATATAAGTTTGTTCATCCTGAACTTCAAAAAGCAGGTAGGTCAATAACTCCTTGTTTTCTTTTTTAAAACGGGCCAACCTTAAACAGATATCCAATAATTCATTTGAAGAACGGTTCTTCATTTCTTGTTTAAGTTGACTGATATAAGCAGCTTTCATATTTTACAAAAGTATCCGGTACTTATTATTGTATTCACCTGCAAAACTTCAACTCCACAATACAGCCTTCCCCTTTCCCTGATTGGATACGGATAGCCCCGTCATGCCGGTAAAAATTTGTATCAAGTGATTGTGGACAAAGATATAATTTTAGAATTACAGCCTTCGCAGCCATTTGGCAAAAAAATAGAACAAAATGTTTCAAACAAAATGTTTCAAACAAATTATTCTATCCCTGTTTCCTTTGAATTCTGGCAAATTTTTTATGATGGATCAAGTTATGCCAACGCACAGGCCAGATTTGAAGATTTATCTGCCGAAGGCATGACTTGAATCATTGGTGATTGTGATTTTATAAAATCTTTGAATACTAAATATTTTCTTTTGTTGGTTGATGGGCTTTGGGGATAGAGGGGTGTTGGTGTTATGATAGTTTATGGTAATCTCTTAAATTAAAAGCGCTCCCCAAGCCTCCTTAACATTTCTATCGTATCAACATACTCAATGTTAAATGGTGTGCAGGCTTCAGGTATTTTAATTTTTCGTTTTATTTCGGGTTGGCTTTTTTCTTGAGTAACAATTATTCGTTCAGATTTATATGCAAGTGCATAAGATACCAGGAAGGCATCAGCTTCATCAGCATCTAAAAATTCACTTAAGGCACTTTCTGTATATTGAGTACGCATGGAATATGCCCAAGTTACTACCTCTCCATACTCTACGAGGACTTCTGAAGAATCTTTAAAAAAGTCTTCAGGCAAATTTTCTTCACACCATTGTTTAAGCTCATCATCATTATTAAATATTTCACCTTTAACTTTATCTATACTGATTATAGTTCCCTTTCCTGCAAGTTGTTTAATTTTATTCCAAAAGCTTATAGCAACATCTAATGGATAACTCACTCGGTGAGCCTGAATAAAGAAATTGGTATCGACAACAAAAACACTCATTATTTTAAAAAGTGTTCGTTAAAAAATGTTTGATAGGTGTTTCCTTTCAAACCGGTTAGTTTGTAAGCGTCCCGATACAGAAGTTTATTGGAATTTACAGCCTGATTTATGTGTGCAGCAAATTTGAGGTTTAATCTCTTTTTGGTAGTTGCATAAAAATCACCACCGCCGGTTTGATTGTCCTTTTTAAATTGCAACCTGCTCACATAGTCATTGTAGAAAATAAAAAAGGTTCTTTTTGTAATTTTATTTAAATCTAATGCCCGTCTGGCTATTACTATTGGACTCACTTTAAAATACCCGGATAAATATTTTATATTATTCTTCACTTGCCATACATCATTAAAAGATTTAGCAGGCACAAGAAATTCAGCTGCAACTTTATCACATAGTTTTTCGATAGGGTTATTAGCTGGTTGCATTTGCCTGAAATCAAAACCCGCACTTTGACCTGTCCAAATATGTGCTAATTCATGAACTATAGTAAACATTTGAGCAGCTTTGCTATCAGCCGCATTGATAAACATAAACGGAGCAATATCATCCACCAAAACAAAACCTCTGCATTCTTCTACTTCTATCGGACGGTGAGTGTTATTTTCTACTACACTATTAAAAACAATAATAATCCCGGCATTTTCAACTTTTTGAGAAAGATAATCTAAGGCTTTTTGCCATGTGGGTAAGTTACTGGCCCAATTTTCGTGTAAGCCTAAAGTTTCTCTAATGTCAGATACAATTGTCTGAGGATTTGCAGTTTTGTTATATTTCCCAACAAAATTTAATGGTTCAAATTCATTGTCTGTTAAATAATCGCGCAACCATTCTTGTCTTCTTTGCATAAGCAAAATAGAATCATGAACATTTACGCTAACATTAGTAGCCGGAGTATTCCCAGTACGGAAAAATGGAAAGGGAAGCTTCTCAGCAGGAGGTTCCGGTAAAAAAAGATAACCAAATGGAAGATGTACCTGATGGGAAAACTTTTCCAATTGCTTAACCGTAGGCTTTTTTTTATTTTCAAGCCAATCCAGCACTTTAGGAGATTTTGTCGCAAATTCATGCAATTCATAACCAGCCCGGGAAATAGCCCAGGTAATCATGTTTACATTTATTTCGACTTCGTTTCTCATTTGAATACAAAATTAAGCTAAATACAAGATTGATTTATTTAATCATTGTTTTTTCTTTCCGGTTCAAATATGTGCCGGACACAAAAAACCTATTGATAATACATCTAAAAGTGATCTATTAGATTTTATAAAATCTTCGTGTATAAAAAATTTTCTTTTATTGGCTGATGATGGGATTTGGGATTAGAGGGGTATTGGTTATTTGTTGGTGCAGATCCTGCTTGCAGACAGTTTTGGGCTGGAATACTTGAACGATTTGCGGAGATTTTATTTTAAATTTCTCTAAAACCTATTCTTTTTAAATACTCGTAAGTCGAATCATAAAATATAGGATTACGGGTTGGATCTTCAGTGTCACCTTCGGGTACAACGATAACCATTCCTTGACGCGCTCGAGTTAACAATACACGATAGGCGTTTTTAAGATATTGCTGACGTTCTACTTTACGAATATTACACCAACGATTTCCTCTAAAGGAATAATGTTCCCATTTATCATTAGAATATCTGAAATCAGCATCCCATGTTACACATATCCAATCAAGCTCTAAACCTTGTATGTCGAATTCAGTGGCTACTTGTTCAAGATAATATGAGGAACGTACATCATTTTTATCATTAAGGAACCAATGTATTGGATTCATAGGTGATTTGACATCTATTGCATGAGGTTTGAGTCTTTCCGCTTGAGAAGATACAACAATACCATATCGTTCTGACCCCCGTGCTTGTTTCTTTAGCCAATTTCTAGCACTATCAAGATTTCGTGTAATAACTAATGGATATTTTTTTAAAACTTCCATATAAGTTTCTCGGGCTTCCAGAATATTTAAATCTAAAAGTTGCTTAACTAACAATGATACATTTTCAGCCCTAAAGGATCGTAAGGAGACTGCAAGATGCAATTCATCTTTGTAGAGAACATTTGGTCTATTTTTTAATTTATTTAATACTTCATGCGCGTTATATTCGCTATCCGAAAGTCTAGAAGAAATATAAATGTTCCAATTTGGAAATGAGCGTTCAAGTGATTCAATCCATTCACTTATTCCTGCTTCACCAGTATTAATTTCTTGTCCGCCTCCAACCAAACAAACAATGACAGCCCAATCTGCATGACGATCAAGGCATGAAATTAGAAATTCAGGCTCAGATGATTCAAAGTTTGGTTTTTTCTTTTTTATTCGCATAAAATTTGAAGTTTGTTTCAAATTCCACGCTCGTTGTGCTTCATCAAATAATGCAACATGTTCAATTGGTGGTTTATCTATATCTATTATACAATCATCTCGAAAATGATGAACATTTTGTATAAACATTTTAACCTCACTAATTGCTTCACCCTTTTTTATTTTTGCTCCAATTTCTTTTCCTCTTTTTACTTTATCTCGAGCAAGTGCTTCACGTAAAATGGACACCAAAGGTCCATTACCTGATAAAAACACACTATACAGTTCATTAGATTTATCAATGTGTGTAGTAGCTATGTTCAGGCCAACAAGGGTTTTTCCTGACCCAGGAACACCAGTTACAAAGCATATAGATTTTTTTGAAAACTCTTTTGAATATGTTATAATATCTGAAATTGAATTTGATGTCTTTGTCAAATTGATTGCACTTGCATCACTTCGAGAAATTTCTTTAACTGAATGGCCGTTGTATAGCGCCATTGCTGCTTCAATAATTGTCGGAGTTGGAGAATAACGGCCTTCTTCCCAAGATGCTCTATCTATTTTGTCATCATCGATAAAAAGTAGAGTGTTTTTTATAACAATATTTAGTTGTTCAGGACTTGACTTAATAGGAAATAAAAGTTTGTCATTTTGAGGTGTTGTTGAAATGATTGAATCTGTGGATGCAGCGCCTGTAGCAATTAAAATTGGTACGACGAATCTGTTATGACTTGTTTCATGAAAATTCTTTAGATCCAAAGCGTAGTCCCATACTTGATCAATAGCGGAAGATTTGAATTCTTTTTCTCCCACCTTGAATTCCAATACAAATATCGCTGCACCAATAAGAAGAATAGTATCAATCCGTTGTCCCATTCGAGGAATAGAATATTCGAAATATATTGAACCTTTATAACGAATAAGAACTTCTTTTAGAATTCTTATTTCTTCTAGCCAAGCATCTCGTTGAGATTGTTCCAATGAAAACTCGTTTTTTAAAGCAATTTTACCAATAATCTCTGAAGAATTTGAATTAAGAAAATTTGGAATTGAATCAGAATAATAGGCTCGGTTCATTGATTATTTAATTTTGTTAGAGATTGTGGTTATATTTAGGTCTTATTATTTTGCATATCTGCCATATTAACAAAACTACTAAAATTCGTCATACTAATTTCTAAATGAGAATAGAATTTACTAAAAGTAGAAAACCACTGATTTTTTTGAATGAAATATATTTTTTGAAATAACGAAAGCCCAAGCTGTATTAGAAAATAATGGAATTGCTACATTTGCAATATTATATGTGCCTTTTCCTCAGAGCTATTGTCCACAAATTATTTGTGGCCTGGATAAATGAAGCAGGGGAGAGTGCTGATGTGGCGAATGAAAGTATTTAATGAACAAAATATTTCTGTAATTGTATTAATAGTTGAGTCCACTCCGAAAATTCATTTTTGATAGAATATTATGGTATAATGCCCGCCTGAACGGACGGGCAGGGAAATTTGGAATGCTGGAATAATGGGGGAGTCAATATTCCATTCTTCCAATATTCCAAAGCGATGGACTTTTTAGAGTAGGCTCATAGTTTAAATTATTAAAAAATGAAATTTCTCAGGTACAAGCTATTGTTTTTATTGCTGTTCGTCTCAATTATACAGCAGGCACAGGATTATACATACGATAAAAAGATTGGGGCCGAGTCGGCTGTTCAGGTCGAACAAATGATCGGTATATACCAGGATTCTGCTTTGACCGCATATGTGAATGCTATTGGTCAGCGTTTGGTAAATGTTCTAATTGATACACCTTTGGAATTCAGATTTTTTGTGGTAGATATGGCTGAACCCAATGCATTTGCATTGCCTGGCGGATATATTTATGTTTCACGTGGCTTGCTTAGCCTGGTGAACGATGAAGCCGAACTGGCATGTGTAATTGGGCATGAAATGATCCACGTAACCAAAAGGCATGCAGTAAAGCAAATGAGAAAGAGCATATTGCCCGGATTGCTGTACATTCCCGGAGCCGTTGTTGGTGTGTTTAACAGCAGTTTGGGAAGTATCATAAACGCGCCGGTTAGTCTTGGAAGCGAATTATTTCTATCGAATTACAGCCGGAAACAGGAAAGTGAATCGGATAAGCTGGGGATCAGGCTCGCTTCTCAGGCAGGATACAATCCGGAGAAACTGGCAATTATTTTGACGAGTTTGTCGGAAGATACCAAGCGGTTAACCGGTGAAGCAGAAAAAAGAAGCTATTTCAGCAGCCATCCGTTTACACCCAAACGAGTTGAAAAAATAGAAAAAGAAATTCCGAAATTACAATGGTCCGAAAAAAGTTCTTTTGCAGATGATAAAATGTCGCTTTACACCAAGCTTGCCGGGATGGTTTATGGTCAAAATCCTAAACAAGGGATTTTCGAAGAAAATGTTTTTAAACATCCCGAATTAAATCTTGCCATCCCATTTCCTGAAGAATGGAATACCATTAATGTTCCTGTGGCTGTTGGTGCAAAACAACCTGATGGTGAAGCACAACTTATTTTTATGATCGATAATTCGGGTGGTGAGCCTGATTCTCTTGGAAAGGCTTTAACCGAACGTTTGCAGAAAGAATACAAAATGAAACCCGACCAAAGCAAGTCCCTCGAAATAAATGGTTTTCCGGCCTATGTTGTTTCCATGACAGATGCAACAGGCCAGCAACCTGTAGAGATGCAGATCTACTGGTTAAAAACTGAAAATATTTTATTCAGTATCATGGGGATGAGCTACCTGAAACATTCCGAAGCCATCGCCAATACCGTAAATAGTGTTCGGTCATTAACCGATGAAGAAAAGCAAAACATCTCAGGATTATATCTTCAGGTTGCCACAGCCAACGAACAAGAAACCATGGAAACCCTTTCGATACGTACGAATAACAGTTGGGATACAGAAGTAACAGTATTCAAAAATGGATTAGAATCCAATGCTGTTTTAAAAGAGGGTCAGGTTTTAAAAATCGCTGTGGAAAAACCCTATTTTCATCATTAATTTTTATGTGCTGTGGATTGTTTAGCTTAATTTTGCTATGAATTTTTAAACATGAAATGGCTGTTTTTATATACTGTAATCATTCTACAAATTTTTATATTTGATAGATCAATAGCACAGAAGGATAATTATAGCCCAACAATATCTGTTCAAGATTCTATTTACCTCCTTTCAGTTCCTGAGTATCCGCTTTCTTATCAATTTAAAAGCAGTAATCTTCCTTATATGGTTGATAATTCTCAGCTTTCCTTTTTTCGGCCTGTTATTTCCCAGATTGGTTGGGAGTGCCATATATTAAATGGTATCAGTTATAATCTAACGTATGAATTGAACAGGTTGAGGAACGTTTCTGGCGCTGAACCTGAGAATCAGTTACCCTCTCATTTTGTTCTTAATTTTTTAAATGAAGGGGAATACACCATCGGTCCCGGTTTGATCAGGGGATGGGAACTGGCAAGAAATGCCGGCTCTCCCAGTGTGGCTGACTATGGTGGAGTTAGTGCCGGAGGTTCACCAAGATGGATGAGCGGTTATGAGGAATATTACCATGCCATGTTTAACCGTGTTGATCGCTTCTATTCTATAGATGTGAGAACAGAAGATGGACTCGAAGCCTTAAGACAATGGATATATGACCATATGGGCCAGGAAGAATATGGCAGTCTTGCAAATTGTGTCATATCTGGTGTAGGAATTACCTTTGATACGCTTGCTCCCGGAACAGAAGAAGAAGGAAAAGTGGTTGTGGCCTATTGGGGTCCATGGGCAGGTCATAGTGTTACCATCGTTGGTTATAATGATTCCATCCGGTATGATTATAATAATGACGGACAGTACACAAATGATATTGATATAAACGGGGATGGGCTGGTAAATTTAAAAGATTGGGAAATAGGCGCTTTCAAAGTAGTCAATTCTTTTGGCCCGGAGTGGGGAGATGAAGGTTACGCCTATATGATGTACCGTTTACTTGCGCTTAAATCAACAAATGGTGGCCTGTGGGCGAACAGGGTTTATATTTTAGATGCCAGGGAACATGATCCTTTATTGACCATAAAAATGAACCTGAAGCATGATTCAAGGAACAAATTAAAAATCTTTGCGGGAGTTAGTAGTGATACCTCCTCACTTTTACCTGAATTTATTCATGATTTTCATATTTTTAATTACCAGGGAGGTGATCGATATATGCAGGGAGGAACAGATGAAGAAAGTAAGTACATTGAAATAGGACTGGATATTACCCCATTACTCAGTCATATTGGAAGTGGCAATCAGGCTAAATTTTTTATAATGATCCATGAAAAGGACTCCGAAGGACTGGGTACAGGAGAGATCATTGATTTTGCAATCATGGATTATTCTTCAGGAATTCAGGAAATCACATATCCGCTGGAAAATATTCCGTTGCAAGAAAACGGATTGACACAATTAAGCCTGATCCATTCAGTAAATTATGATGAGGTTCAGATCACAACCGATGAACTGGATGATGCTTTCTTCAATCAACCCTATTCAGTTCAGCTTTTTGCGGATAATGGTTATCCTTCATACCGCTGGAACATTTTACACCATTACGACCAGGAGCAAACCATTCAAACATTCCCTATGGTCTCAAATCAAAAGTTAGTACTTTATAATGGTTATGGCATAAAAGACCTGGAATTTAACTTTCCCTTTTTCGACAGTACTTATAGTGAGCTTTATATCAGTCTTGATGGTTCTATCCATTTTGGGGATGTTAATGAATTTCAATACAAAAGGATCATTGAAAATTCTTTATATCTCAAACATCTGAAAACCATAATGCCATTTTTTACCGAGGCAAAGCTGCTTTCGTCCGGGGAAACCGGGATCTGGTATGAGGGGAGCAATAATACAGCTACTTTCAGATGGCGAACCATGGTGGATGATATGGAGGGATCGGAAATGAATTTTGCTGTGAGACTGACGTCTTCCGGAAATATTGATTTTATATTTGGTGATATGGCCTTCCCTGATACTGTAAGCTGGTGTTCAGGAATAAGCAACGGTGACGCATTGAATGTCGTCAATTCAGCAATTGATAATCTTGGTTCTTTTACTAACGGTCTTAAAATCTCATTTGCTCCCCTTGAATTCCCAATGGGCATGAAAATTATGGAAGATGGCATTTTTTATGGAAACCCCGTAGCAGATACCGGTATTTACTCTATCAATTTTGTTGTGAAAGATTCCAGGGATATTGTTAAATCAAAGCAACTCCAATTGAAGATCACGGGATCAGATTCGATCCTTGAACAAGAAATTCCTGAAAAGGAATTGATACAAAATTATCCAAATCCATTCGGTGATCATACCTGGTTTGACTTTTCGGTAAAAGAAAAATCTTTTGTCAACCTGAGTATTTTCAATGTAACAGGAAAAAAAGTCACTACCCTTATCAATACTACGCTAGTTGCTGATCAATATCATATTCGCTGGAATGGTGTGAACGATAACAATCATATTTTACCCAGCGGTGTATACTTTTATACTTTAATGGTTAGCGATATGCAGCTAACAAAAAAACTTCTGATTATTAATGATAATTGATCGAACAACCCGAAAAAGATTAGTTTTGCCATAGCTCTTTATAAGTAGGTATAGATGGTATTTAGTTCCCCCGTATTCTTATTGGTTTTTTTACCGGCAACATTATTTTTTACACTCATCCTTCCGCGCAGGTTCCAAAACATCATGTTGCTGATCGCCAGTTTGTTTTTTTATGCATGGGGAGGCGCCAGTTTCACGTTGATCCTTGTTGCATCCATCACCATCAACTATATTGTGGGAAGACAGATTGCTATTAGAGAAGGGAGGAAAGGAGCTAAGATTGCCCTCATCGTAGGAGTGGTTCTGAATCTCTTGTTGTTGGGTGTTTTTAAATATGCCAATTTTATAGTTGACAATTTGAATATCGTTTTTGACTGGATTCACCTTGAGCCGGTAAAAATGAATCCCATCTATCTTCCCATCGGCATTTCCTTTTTCACTTTTCAGGCCATATCCTATATTGTGGATGTTTATAAAAAGAAAACACCGGTTCAGAAAAACCTTATTAACCTTGCTCTTTACATTTCATTATTTCCGCAGCTTATCGCCGGTCCGATTGTCCGTTATCATGATATTGCCAAACAATTAAAAAGCCGGATACGCAGTTTACAAAAGTTCGCATCAGGTGTAGAAAGGTTTATTATTGGATTGGCCAAGAAGGTTTTGATCGCCAACACATTTGCTTTGGTAGCTGATAAAATATTTGGCCTGGAAATAGCGGAGATGAGCGCTTCAATGGCTTGGTTAGGCGCCATTGCCTATACTTTTCAAATCTATTTTGACTTTTCAGGATATTCTGACATGGCTATTGGATTAGGACGAATGTTTGGTTTTGAGATACTTGAAAATTTTAATTTCCCGTATATCTCAAAATCTATCAGGGAGTTTTGGAGAAGGTGGCATATATCGCTCTCCAATTGGTTCAGGGATTATTTGTACATTCCCCTTGGTGGGAACAGGACGTCGCAGGGAAGGGTGTATATGAATCTCCTGATCGTGTTTTTTCTTACTGGTTTCTGGCATGGAGCAGCCTGGAACTTTGTGATCTGGGGTTTGTTTCACGGATTCTTCCTGGTGATTGAAAGAGTAGGATTTGAAAAAATCTTAAGTAAGATGTGGACTCCATTTCAACATGTTTATGTGCTGATAGTAGTGGTATTCGGATGGGTATTTTTCAGGGCAGAAAATATTCAATACGGATTCGAATATATTAAAGTAATGCTTGGGTTTGATGCTCAACCTTCGGAATGGACCTTGATGAATGAATATTTGAATAATGAAGTTTATCTCGCTTTGATTGTTGCAATACTCGGATCAACCACCATCTTTATTACAATACAAAAACAATTTCAAAAACTACAGACACATTTTAATCATGTAGTTAATCTGATATTGAACAATGTATTTTCTGTAGTATCCATCACAGGATTAATTGTTTTACTTATCATGTCGTTGAGCTATCTGGCATCAAGCACTTATAACCCTTTTATTTACTACAGGTTCTAAAATGAAAAGATTGAGAAATGTACATATCAAATCACTGGTTTTAAGCATTGCTTTTTTATTAGTGATCTATATGCCTTTTTTTGATCATGTTCTTCATTTATCTACACCCAATCTCCCATCAGAAAATCGAAAGCTGGCAGAAAAACCTAAAGTGGATATCACAAGCCTGGATTATTTCCCAAAAGAATATGATGCATATTTTAACGATCATTTCAATTACAGAAATGACCTGATCCTCTTAAATACCAGCTATAAATTTAATATGCTTGGAATTTCCCCTTTTGAAAAGGTAGCCGAAGGAAATGATGGCTGGTTGTTCCATTATGAATACCTTGAGGATTACAGAAGTAAAAATCTGTTTTCAAAAGAAGATCTCAAAAAAATTGCTAAAGCTCTTGAGTACAGGCAAAAGTGGCTAAACGATAGGGGGATTAAATTTTACATGGCTGTTGCCCCCAATAAAGCCAGTATTTATGAAGAGTATGTACCGGATTATGTATACCGGATTCATGGGACTTCCAAATATGATCAGATTAAGGAATACCTTGAGGAAAATTCTTCATTCAATCTTATTGACCTCCAAGATGTAATGCTTGAGAATAAAAAAGATAATCAATTATATTATAAAACAGATCCACACTGGAATAAATACGGTGCTTTTCTAGCTTATGAAAAGATCATGAAAACCATTAGAAAGGATTTTCCTGATTTAGAACCATTAACTTTAAATGACTTTTCAATAGAGTGGGATACTGTGGAGGGGCAGGGACTTGCCAGAATGTTAAATATGGTTTCGGAATATCCTGATATTGATGTTAAGTTTGAGCCAAAATTTGATAGTAAGGTAATTCGCGGAAAAAAGAAAAACTATCCAATCCCTGAAGAATTTTGGTATAAAGGGGAATATGAGCTTGTATGGCATGTACCTGATAGCAAGCAACCCAAAGCAATGATCATCAGGGATTCGTTTACCAATGCACTGATCATCAGGTTTGCTGAAACCTTCGGACA
This sequence comes from Bacteroidales bacterium, assembly GCA_030596605.1. Classification (GTDB taxonomy): domain Bacteria; phylum Bacteroidota; class Bacteroidia; order Bacteroidales; family JAADJA01; genus JAADJA01. The sequence goes on along the minus strand of JAUVJI010000085.1, from coordinate 5,122 downwards.
TACGCTTTATCTCTGGGATGTCTGGAAATATCAATTAAACAAGGAAATTGTTGAAAATGAAAAACCGGATATCCTGCTTATTCTCATTATAGAAAAAAATCTCCCGATGTTTTTCGAGAATATTGAAGATTTTGAGCTGGAATCAAGTCAACTGTAAACCAGGCATTTTTCATCGGATGACTAAAAAAATTATATCTTATATTATATCTAAATTTGCTGCAAATTAAAGATTTATTGTAAAATTTAAAAAAATGAAAAATTTATTGATCATTCTTACCTTAGGATTGTTTATTATTTCCTGTAACACAAATCAACAACAGATGCAAACAACTACAAATCCGTTTTTTACCGGGTATGGAACACCATATGATGTTCCTCCATTTGATAATATTGAAAATGAGCATTTCCTCCCAGCCTTTGGGGAAGGCATGAAACAGCAAACTGAAGAAATCAATGCCATAGTAAATAATACAGAACCACCAAATTTTGAAAATACTGTGGTGGCCATGGATCGAAGTGGCGAGCTTTTAACCAATGTCAGGAGCGTTTTTTATAATCTTACTTCAGCCAATACAAATGAAAAAATCCAGGCCATCAGCAAAGAGGTGGCTCCACTGTTATCTGCACACAAGGATAATATCAGTTTGAATGAAAAATTGTTTGAACGCGTGAAGGTGGTATATGAACAAAAAGATGAGCTGGCTGCCTTGAATACAGAACAGCTTATGCTATTAGATAAAACATATAAAAGATTCGTCAGGGGAGGAGCTAATTTGGAGGATGATCAAAAAGATAAATTCCGCAAGATCAATGAAGAATTGTCTGTATTGACCGTTGAATTTGATGATAATTTGCTGGCTGAAACAAATTCTTTTCAGCTGATTATTGAAAATGAAGAAGACCTTTCCGGATTACCTGACTTTGTAAAAGATGTGGGCGCTGCCGATGCCAAAGCTGCCGGCTTGGAAAGCAAATGGTTATATACACTTCATAAACCCAGCATGATTCCTTTCCTGCAATATGAGGATAACAGGGCTTTTCGCGAAAAGATTTTTAAAGGATATATCAATCGGGGTAATAATGATAATGAATTTGACAATAAAAGGATTGCTGCAAAAATGGCCAAACTGAGAGTGGAACGGGCCAATCTGCTGGGATATGAATCCCATGCCGCTTATGTTCTTGATGTTAACATGGCTAAAACTCCTGACAAGGTGTATGAATTGATGGATCAGGTATGGGAAGCTGCGTTACCTATTGCAAAAAAAGAAGCTATAGAACTGCAGAAGATGATAGATGCAGAAGGTGAAGATTATAAACTGGAACCCTGGGATTGGTGGTATTATGCTGAAAAACTTCGCAAGGAAAAATATGCCCTGGATGATGAGTTGTTGAAGCCCTATTTTGAATTGGAGAATGTAAGGACAGGGATGCTTGATGTGGCAACTAAGTTATACGGACTCACTTTTGAGGAACGTTTTGATATGCCCAAGCCTCATGAAGATGCCCGTACGTTTGAAGTGTTTGATAATGATGGTACACATCAGGCTGTTCTTATTATGGACTTTTTTCCACGTCCAAGCAAACAATCCGGTGCCTGGATGAGCAGTTACCGAAAGCAATACAAAGTGGAAGGAGAGGATATCAGTCCTGTGATCACCATGGTGATGAATTTTTCCAAACCTACTGCTGACAGACCTTCTTTGCTAACTTTTGATGAGGTCAGCACCATGTTTCACGAATTTGGTCATGCGTTGCATGGAATGTTATCCGATTGTACCTATGAAATGCTTTCAGGTACATCGGTTTCCAGAGATTTTGTTGAATTGCCTTCTCAGATCATGGAAAACTGGGCAGCCGAGCCTGAAGTTTTAAAAACCTATGCCAAACATTATGAAACAAGCGAGCCTATCCCACAGGAATTGATAGATAAGATGAATGCCAGCAAACATTTCAACCAGGGGTTTGCGACAGTGGAATTTACGGCGGCAGCTTACCTTGATATGGCATGGCATACATTAACTATTCCTGAGGAAAAAGACGCCATTGCTTTTGAAAATGAGGCAATGAAAAAGATTGGGTTGATACCTGAGATTGTTGTCCGCTACCGTTCCTTTTATTTTGCACATATTTTTGCCGGTGGTTATTCATCGGGTTATTATAGCTATCAGTGGGCTGAGGTGCTGGATGCCGATGCATTTGAAGCGTTTAAGGAAACCAGCCTTTTCGATCAGGAAACTGCTAAAGCATTCAGGGAAAACATTCTTGAAAAGGGTGGTACAGATGATCCTATGAAATTGTATAAACAATTTCGTGGCGCTGAACCAAGTACTGAGCCAATGTTGAAGCGGAAAGGGTTGATTTAAGGTTTGATCTGCTGAACTCTGCTTCAAGCGTCCACCTTGAAGCTGCGCATCTATGAATCTACATTTCAAGTGTGAACGCTTAAAACCGATTGGGTATTTTTACTTCAGGGTTTCATTAATTATACTTTTAACAATAATAAATTATCGTTAAACGATAAATTTATATTGTTTCTTAATAATTATTGTTTAATTTTGCAGCCGAACAATAATTACTATTATTATGAAAACTTCAAAAACACCTTTAAGTATTAAAATCATTTACTGGGCAACACAGGTCATCTTTGGATTGTTTCTACTGGTTTGTTTAGCGATCATAGTATTTAATGTTTTACTATTCACTGATTTTTTTGGAAATGATCTTCAATTGCATACAAGGTTTCCGGTCAAAGTCAATATTCTGGAAGAGGGAAATTTGTATCTGAACGATATGAATATTAAAGTTGAACTGGTGGAAGGGATTACAAAGATTCACTTTTTCAATACACCTTTGTTTCTGGCCCGTTGGTTTGGATCTGCTTTAATAATTGTAGCAAGTATTTTAATGTACATACTGTTTTCTTTCCGCAAGTTTGTAATTAATGTTAGAAGGCAGGTAATTTTTGTTGAAGAAAATATCCAGCACCTGAAAAACATTGCATACGCATTATTTTTCCTTTGGATCTTTACAATTGTATATGTGCGGATCATGTATCAGGCAATAGGCTCACGCGTTGAATTTAAACATGTTGAAATACTGCAGGATTATCCAAATTTTGCCGGACTTTTGATGCTGGCTTTATTTATTTGGGTTCTGTCTCATATTTTTCTTACCGGCGTTAAGTTACAGGAAGAACAAAACTTAACAGTGTAATTATGGCTGTAATCGTAAATTTGGATGTTATGTTGGCCAAACGAAAAAAAAGCCTTACCGAACTTTCGGAAGAGGTAGGGATCACTATGGCCAACTTGTCGATTCTAAAAAAAGGAAAAACACGGGCTATTCGCTTCTCAACCTTGAATGCCATATGTAAAGCGCTTGAATGCCAGCCCGGGGATATTCTGGAATATGTAGCGGATGATGATGCTAAAAGCTAATTGGTTTTATCATTAAAATCTTCCTCATTTGATTACAACCATCTGGTAAAGCTATTGTTAACCCCCCATTATTTAGGCCATCTGTGATGGTGTGGTTCATGCGTTGATATTGGATTTGATCACCCATCAGGATTATCGGAATGAAGGAATAGGTTTATTTTTTTTGCAAACCTATTCCGCATCGGTATACATATAGACTTTTAGATTTAAAATCCTCTTTCCTTAATTTTTTCCCAACGTTCCTTAGAAAAATCCCAACGTTCCTTAATCTGCTTCATTATCGCCTTATTGATGTTGTATCTTTACATAGCATAAAAAAACAAATTTTCCGTCCGGATTAAATTTCGTTCAGACGGAATAATTAAAAACGGATGCTATCATGAAAAACTTAGCAATTTTAATTTTCGCTCTGCTGTTTATCCAGCTAACAGCCTATTCTCAACCCTGCCTTCCCGAAGGCATCACTTTCACAACCCAGGAAGAGATTGATAATTTCCAAACCAACTATCCCAATTGTACAGAAATAGAAGGAGATGTTACAATCTCTGGAGATAATATTACTAATCTGATGGGTCTAAATGTAATAACTTTTTTTCAAGGGGATCTTTTGATTAAATATAATGAATCAATTACATCCCTTACAGGTTTGGATAATGTATCTAATATCGGAGGAGACCTTCTGTTTAAGCGGATGAATGCCCTGACAAATTTATCAGGATTGGAAAACTTGACCGCTATTGATGGGAGTTTAATAATAGGGGCACCATATAGTGGTGGTCCTTATGGTAATGGTACATCCCTGGTCAACTTATCCGGATTGGATAATTTGATTTTCATTGGAGGGCATCTTGAGGTAATTGATAACTATGCATTGATCAGTTTATCGGGACTAATTAATTTGACTTCCATCGGGGGAGGTCTTGAAATAATGAGCAATTCTGCACTGACCAATTTAACAGGATTGGCAAACTTGAATTCAGTTGGTGAAGGTATAATTATTGGGGGTATTTACTGGGATTCCGGAAACCCATCCCTCACAAGTTTGTCAGGTTTGGACAACATAGAAGCCGGTTCAATAAATTATTTAAACATTCTTTCTAACACTTCCTTATCTTCATGTGCAGTTCAAAGCATTTGCGATTACCTTGCCAGCCCTAATGGTGGTATTTGGATTTGGAGCAATGCACCCGGCTGTAACAGCCAGCAAGAAGTGCAAGAAGCCTGCGATTCAATAACTTCAGTTGGGGAATTAAATTTTGAAAAAAAATTTACAATTTCCCCGAATCCACTTGAATCAAGTACTATAATAGAATACACATTACATCAAAATTCACCAGTTACCTTACAAATTTTTGATTTGAGCGGATGGATAGTTACAACTTTAGTGAATGAACCACAGCAGCAAGGAGATCACAAAGTACTGTTTAAAGGGAAAGGATTGAAGCCAGGAATTTATTTCTGCTTATTAAAAACCAATGAAGGAATAAAAACAACTAAAATGATAAAACTATAAATTAACAGTTCAGTGTTCTGGGTTTAGAGTTTTGAGTTCTGAGTTGTCCATGCCTAAATAGCGTTGACCTTTTTTACTAATCTTTTTATATAGTTTACTGGTGTGTATCCATTTAAAGCACTATGTGGTTTATCATTATTATACATCCAAACTGCTTTTTTTATTGATT
>JAUVJI010000066.1 GCA_030596605.1 Bacteroidales bacterium | reverse complement strand
TTTATTTATAAATTAATTCATAAATCGTCTGTAAATTTCGGCATTATGTAGTTAATTTGCAATTGAAAGATTTCAGGTCAGATCAAATAATTAAAAATCGGATGTTTATAATTGCGGATAACAGGATACCCCAGCAAGCCAAAGATAGATTATCAGAATTTGGAGATATTATTCATTTCTCAACCGAAGGATTACTTTATGAAGCTATTTCCGGGCATCCTGATATTTTCTTTTGCCAGGTGAATGGGCAACTTATCATTGCACCTAATTTACCTGATCTTTATAAAAATATTCTATCAAAAAATAACATTCCATTTATTGAAGGTGAAGCACCGGTCGGGAAAAAATACCCAAAAACCGCACATTATAATATTGTTGCAACAGAAAATTACCTGATCCATAACTTCCGGCATACTGACTCTGTGATTACCAAAATGGGAAATGAATTGGACCTGATACATTCTGATCAGGGTTATACACGATGTAATTTGATTCCTTTGATAGATGATCATTTTATAACTTCCGATGAGGGAATCCGAAGGGTTATAAATGCATATAACTTACCTTACTTATTTATTGATCCCAAAGACATTTTATTACCCGGTGTTAATCATGGCTTTTTTGGAGGCGCTTGTGGTGTACATGAGGACAAATTTTTTATTATTGGCAGCCTTTCCAAATTCAATGAGGGTGAAAACGTGGGTGAGTATTTGAATAAATTAAATTATAAAATTATTGAACTTTACGATGGGCCTTTGTTTGATGGAGGAAGTTTGTTTTTTATTTAAAGCTGTCAGGATGCAAATTGGGATTATTGGCAAATTTTAATGTCAAACATTTGAAGGATGGTATAAAACGGGTAATTCTCTAATCCTTTGTGTAACTTTGCGCCAACCTTTGTGATCCTTTGTGGTGAAAAGGAATTTAAGTTGATTGAATCATATTTTGTTAATGTTTAAGTTTTAATGTCCAAAACCAAAAAATTTAGTTTTCCTGTTTCCACCCTTGTCGGGAGTACATTCGGTAATTTTTTAAATGTAACACGAGGAAAAAAGGTTTATTCCGGCTTTTGGTCACGTTACTTTCTCACTTTTATTGCAAGCCTGATATTAGATCCATTTGGAAGAGGCGAAACTTTAATAAAATCCAATACCCTGAAAAAAACACAAATTTCTGAACCTCCTGTGTTTATTATCGGTTTTTGGAGAAGTGGTACAACCTTTTTGCATAATCTTCTTTGTCAGGATCCAAACCATGCTTTTGTAACTACTTATCAATCTATTTTTCCTCACCACAGTCTGGTTAACAGCGGATGGTTAAAAAAATTGGCTGTGTTAATTGCGCCGGAACGAAGGCCAATAGATAACGTAAAACTAAACATGAATTGGCCGCAGGAAGAAGAAATGGGACTGGGTAATATTCAACCTTTAAGTTTTTATAACTATTTCTATTTCCCTGATCATATTGAGGAATATATTCAAAAATACCTGCTGCTTAAAAATATAAAAGAAAGTGAAATTGAATCATGGGAAAAAGCCTATAAGCTGTTGATCAAAAAAGCGCTGATAATATCAAATGGCAAAAGATTCGTTTCTAAAAATCCGCCTAATACTTTTCGTATTCCACAAATACTGAAAATGTTTCCGGACGCTAAATTCATTTACATATACCGTAATCCTTACAGGATCCTTTCCTCTTTTCTGCCTTTCATGAAGGAGGTTATGCTTGGGGTTGGATTTCAGAATGTGAATGATGAAGACATGGATAAGCAGTTATTAAATCTATATAGCCTGGCGCTGGAAAAATATGAAAAGGATAAAGGATCAATCCCAAAAGACAACCTGATTGAAGTTCAATATGAGCGGTTTAAGGAAAACCCACTTGAAACGATTAAAAACATCTATAATACTTTTGAATTGGATGAATTTTCAACAGCTGAACCATTTCTGAAAAACTACATAGATTCTCAAAAGCATCAAAAATCCGGGGGACACCACATTCCAGATCATTTGACTCAATTCATTCAGAATAACCATCAGGACTATATGGAATCAAAAGGATACTCAAACAAAATTTAATTCAGTTCCTATTATTTGTAATTTCGCAGCCCTAAAATCAACAATTATGTTACGGACACACACTTGCGGAGAATTAAATATAAAGCACATCGGACAGGAAGTCACCCTTTCAGGATGGGTGCAAAAATCCAGGGACCTTGGCGGAATGACTTTTATCGACATAAGAGATAGATATGGAATTACACAGCTTGTTTTCAATATGGAAATGAATAAATCACTTTGTGAACAAGCACGAAAGATCGGGAGGGAGTTCGTAATACAAGCCAGTGGCAAGGTTACCGAAAGAAGTAATAAAAATCCAAAAATCCTTACCGGTGAAATTGAAATAATTGTTGATTCACTTGAAGTGTTAAGCCCTTCGAAAACTCCACCTTTCACTATTGAAGATAAGTCAGATGGAGGTGACGAATTAAGGATGAAATTTCGATATCTGGACTTGAGAAGAAATCCGCTGAAGAAGAACATGCAACTAAGGCATAAAATGGCACTTGAAACCAGAAGTTATTTGGATTCATTGGGATTTTTTGAAATAGAAACTCCTTTCCTGATCAAGTCCACACCCGAAGGCGCCCGGGATTTTGTAGTCCCCTCACGGATGAATGAAGGCCAGTTTTATGCATTGCCACAATCACCTCAAACATTCAAACAGCTTTTGATGGTAGCTGGCTACGACAGATACTTTCAAATTGTTCGTTGTTTCAGGGATGAAGACCTGCGGGCCGACCGTCAGCCTGAATTTACGCTAATTGACTGTGAAATGTCATTCGTAACACAGGAGGATATACTGACAACATTTGAAGGTTTAGCCAAACATCTGTTTAAAAAAGTAAAAGGTGTTGAGATTGAAGATTTCTCATGGATGCCCTATTCAGAGGCAATGAAGTATTACGGCTCTGATAAACCGGATCTGCGCTTCGGGATGAAATTTGTTGAATTAAATGATGTTGCACAGAATAAAGGTTTTAAAGTATTTGATGATTCTGAACTTGTAGTGGGTATTAATGCTAAAGGTTGCGGAAACTATTCGAGAAAGCAATTAGATAAACTGACTGATTTTGTAAGGAAACCACAAATAGGAGCAAAAGGGCTTGTTTATGTTAAATATAATGAAGACGGTTCGTTCAAGTCATCGGTTGATAAATTCTTTGACCAGGAGGTATTAAAAAGCTGGACTGAAAAATTCGGAGCCAAACCGGGTGACCTGATACTTATCATTTCCGGAGACAAAGATAAAACAAGAAAAGCTCTTAGCGAGTTGAGACTTGAAATGGGTAATCGTCTTGAACTTAGAAACCCCAATATTTTCAAACCACTTTGGGTAGTTGATTTTCCATTGTTAGAATGGAATGAAGATAGCCAGCGCTTTCATGCAATGCACCACCCATTTACTTCGCCCAAAAAAGAAGATATTGATAAAATGGAATCAGATCCAGGTGCTGTGAGGGCTAATGCTTACGATATGGTGATCAATGGTGTTGAGATTGGAGGAGGTTCCATCAGGATACATAATAAAGATCTGCAGAAGCAGATGTTCAAAGTCCTTGGGTTTACTGATGAAGAGGCGCAAAACCAGTTTGGATTTTTGATGAATGCCTTTGAATATGGTGCTCCTCCACATGGAGGTATTGCATTGGGCTTCGATCGTTTGGTTGCTTTATTCGGAGGTTCCGATTCAATCCGGGACTATATCGCTTTCCCGAAAAATAATGCCGGCAAGGATATGATGATCGATTCCCCATCAGAAATTTCAGAGGAACAACTTGATGAGTTAAAATTGAAGGTGGTTTTATAGAACGCAGATTGTCATGATTCTTATGATTAAATATGATTTGATCTGCGAAAATCATGAAGATCATAAAGATCAGCGTTCCATCTTAAACTCATTTGAAAACACCTTTCGTTTCAATTGGGGTTCTTTGCCAAAATTAAGCAATAATCCAACTTCGATTTCTGTTGCCCGTAAATAATTTGTTAACTGTGCTTCATGCTCTTCACAAAGTCCCTCCGCAGCTTTAAGTTCAATTATCACTTTATCTTCAACAATAATATCAGCATAATAACTACCAACCTGTTCATCATCATAAAAAACATTTATAGGGTGTTGTCTTGAGTGTTGTAATCCTTCTTTGTTTAATTCGACACTCATTGCATTTTCATAAACTTTTTCAAGAAAGCCATAGCCCAGGGTATTATAAACTTTGTAAAAAGCTTTGATTATTTTATCGGTAAGATCAGAATGTTTAAAGTTTTCTTTTTCCATTTTGAATTAATATTTGATTAATAGAACGCAGATTATCATGATTCTTATGATTAGTTATGATCTTATCAGCGTAAATCATGAAGATCATAAAGATCAGTGTTCCATTTTTTCAGAACGCAGATTATCATGATTCTTATGATTAGTTATGATCTTATCAGCGTAAATCATGAAGATCATAAAGATCAGTGTTCTATTTTTTCAGAACGCAGATTATCATGATTCTTATGATTGGTTATGATCTTATCAGCGTAAATCATAAAGATCATAAAAATCAGTGTTCCATTTTTTTAGAACGCAGATTGTCACGATTCTTATGATCAATAATAATTCTTCACTTCATCGGTCGGAACGATCTTTCCATTCTGTATGGCAAAAACCATCCATGTATTGCCCTTTTGTTTTTCGGAGAGCTGCCAGATATTCAAAAGTTTACCCTCTCCATAAATCTTAACCATTGCTTTTGATTTTGAAAGGGCTTTTGAATTTTTAGCATCTTTGTTTGAGAAGTCCTTAACGTAATAATTGTATTCTGCTTTTTCGTCGATATCTTTAATGGTAATTGTTTCAGGGCCATAGCCATCCCTGTCATCGCGGTCAAGTTTGGCTGATCCATCATCGGAAACTTTCATCTCGCGGTAGGAAATATGATAATCACCCTCTTTTATAAAATGGGCATCCAGGTCAGCCGGTTTTTTATCCCAGTCGAGGACTATGCGGATGGCACCCATTTCAATGACCGGTGAAACAGCAAAGCGGTTTTTGAAAATCGTTTCAGCGATTATTTCAAACTTGTTATTTTCAGAAATAAAACCTTCCTTTTCAAACTTAAAGGGATAAACTCCATCAGGCTGTATCTCAAATCTTACTTTCCCTTCCATGTCGGTAGTAAAGGTTTTAAAATCCCGGATGGTAATGGTGGCATCCGTAACAGGGTCTCCGTTTTCAGCATTGATAAAACGAAGTGTAAACAAACCTACGGCTTCGGCATCTGCATCATCCATTTCGTCCCGCATTTTATCTATTTGGGAGAAAGCGTAAATTGTGAATCCAAAAATTAACACAAATAATAATGTTACCTTTTTCATGATCGTTGTTTTATTTGATTAATAATATTTTTTGCGAAAACGTATTATTTTCTGACCTGACATAATAAATCCCGGGCTTACATTCATTTCTATATTTATCCTTTCCATCCCAGACCAGTTTTTTCTCTCCTTGAGGTTTAAGAATAGTATTGATTAACTGGCCTGCAATATCATAAATAAAAATCAAACTTTCATTTATACCTGATTGAAATTCAAAGGTGATATGGTTGCCGAATGGATTGGGATAACAATTGATTTCCGGTTGAAAGATTTCATTTAGCCCGACAGTTTTATAAACATGAATATAATTTTCCTTTAAAAATGTATTTGAACTATCAAGACCTGTAACCGTTAGTTTAACTGAATAATATCCGGTATCCTGGTATGTCCATATCGGCGATTGTTCATAAGAATCAATAGTTCCATCATTATCAAAGTCCCATTCATACTGCTGTATATCACCGATTGAAAAATTACAAAAATCAACAGTAAACGGCATTTCACCTTCTGTAGTATCGCTTGAAAAATTGGCAAGAAGTGGTTCATTTCCTTTTGCAAAAGGATGGAAGACTTCAAATGTTTTGCCGTAATCTGTTGAGTGAAAAATATAAGTATGGGCATTAAGCCACCCTAAATTAACAAAATTATACAACATAAATAATTCCCCATCTTCTCTTCCCCCTTCGACTCCATATGAATAGTGATTTATAATATTAATTTCATTTACTAATAGAAAATCATCTCCATAATTTTCACTATGATAAATTTCAAATGGATTAAAAGATAATGGTCTGTTTCTTACAGTGAAAATTTCTCCATTATTTGTTCCTCTCGTTAGAAAATTAAACAAATATTCATGTTTATGGTAGACATGTTTTATAATTAAATTTTCAAAATTGTCATATGAAATAAGGAAGAATACTGAATCTGGAATAAAAGAAGATTTAGTTACTGCATAACCAATTCCTATTTGGTTATCTATTTCTGATGATTTTAAACTACCGAAAAATCCATTAGCAGAATGATTAATAAAATTACTACCATAGTCCTCACTATGTGAATCAATAGTATTGTAAATTGTTCCCTCACTTATACCACTATGAATATCATCTGAAATATTGCTATTTTTAACAACCCAACTATTCGTGTATCCATAATTATCAGAATAGTAAAGATTTGAAGGCATTTCTATAAAATAAACACCTCCATGTGTTTTATCAGCTGCAATAGAAATCATAAAGTTAAGGCTATCTACACAAACAGCCGTTTCCCCAAAATCAATTGAGTAGTACAAGCCAGTTCCTGTATGGTTTGGACCAATAAAATATATTTCTCCTATATCAGGCCCTCGTGTAATTTTTTGAGAATAGGAATCGAAAGCCAAAAGTATCAGACATATGAATAGAAGATGTTTCATTGTTTGTTGGCTTTAAAAAAGTTGATATAAACCAGGTTATTTTCTTACAACAAATCCAAACTGCTCCACAGCCCTTTCATCAAGCGGGATATCGTACATCCATTTCATGATATTTTCAACATACACCTCATCCATGAATGGAATGTCCTCCTTGGTAAACACAAAAATCAAAAGGTTGTATTCTTTATCCTTATTTTTCCTGTCAATCTCAAATTTGTATTCAAGTACTTTACTTATCGGAAAATTTATCTTTTCATTTTTTCCGAAAAGTTTATCCAGCTCATCATAAACATGCCCGCTTTCAGGATCAAAAAATGGATATAAAATAAATGCAGTATCATCCGTTACATTAAAGATTTTGAGATAGCCATCCTGCGAAGGTTTAAAATTAAATTCAAGCGGATCGTTTTCATAATAAAACTCCCTGACACCCTCAACTTTAAACTTAAAAGTCGGGTCACGCTCCTTTTTATGCTTATAGATCACAGCATCAATTTCAACCTCCACCAGTATGTTACCAAACTCATTGATGTCGCGGTTGGTTTCCCGCACTTCCTCCACGATGATGTCTGCACCGGTCTCTGTAGAGACAAAGGATTGAAAAATATCCTTAAATTTTTCATCATCCTCAAAAGTGTAAAGAAAATCGGAAACCTGAACATTCTCCGAAATGCCGGCATCAACCATTGCATTTCGCTTGGCTTCATCTATGGCTTTGTTCTTCACTTCTTCGAGGGTCAGGTCACGGGCTTCATACTTACCGGTTGTAGTCACCTTTATCTTTTTCTGGGCATAAACACCTGATGAGATCAACAGTACGACACAAATCCAGATTAAATATTTAAACAATCCTGACTGCAAAATATAATTTGTTCTTTTATTCATTGGTGTATAACTTATCTCGTATTCTCTATCTTGATATGTTTTACTTTGCGAATCTTAGCGTCGGACTTTGCGTCCATTGCGGTAAAAAATAACCGCAGAGTTTCGCAGAATTTGGCGCAATGTTTCGCAAAGTATTTATATATGTCTTTAATAATAATTCAGATGTTAAAATTCAAAAAAATGAATACCCACACTCCCCTCTTGAGAGGGGCAGGGGTGTGTAATAATTAATACCATTCATTTCTTTGAATTTATTCAACACTATATAAAGTAGCTAATTAATACTTAATCAAATTCCAGTTTTGCCAACTACTTTCCACATTAGGGCTTATATTCACAGTGGGATCTTGTTCTTTTTGATTAATCCTTAAGGATTCCAGGGAAACATTTTTCATGATGTAATCCGAGAGTTCTCCATAAGTAATATCTCCCTGTGTATCTTTAATTTTCTTCAAGAGATAATAGGTAAACATTCCATGTTGCTCGCCTTCGAATGGCAATGCAGATTGTTCACCACTGCTGGCGGTAAACACCACCAGGTTTCCCTGGATTAAATTGTCCTTGGGTTTCACCTTCACACTACGGGCAGCCAGTAACCCGGCATCCCTACCTCCACCGCTGAAACAAGCATCAAGAAAAACGGTTACTTTTCCCGCGCCACTCTCTGCAAATTTTTTATAAATATCTTCCAATTTCACCGCTGCATCAAGGTTTGTTCCTGAAACATCAACCGGAATCAAATAAGGAGCCCGTGTTTGTTCATCAGGGAGCCCGTGTCCGGCATAATAAAAAATGATCTCAGCCTGTTCGCCGCTTTTCGAGGCCAGTTTTGAAATCAGGTCAATTTTCTGGCAAATCTCACCCGATGTGGCATCCTTTAATAAATATGCATTCATCTCATTTACCCCCAATGTTTTAACGGCATAATTCCTGAAAATGGAAGCATCGTTTCGGGCAAATTCCACATTGGTTTCCGTATTAAGCCCCCGCTGATACCGCGTATAATCTTCATTTCCTATAATCAAAGCATAGCGGTAAGGATGTTTTGTCCTGTTTACAGGAATATTCTTATCCACCTCAGAAGATAAGGAAGCGAGTTTGATATCAGGTGATTCAGTAACAATTCCGCTGATAACAACCTCATTACGTGCAGTCAATCTTTGTTCAAGGCTCACATAAAGTGTGGTATCCCTGGCATATTCATTCAATGATTCAAACAGATCGACAAGAACCGGGATTTCGGTTAATGTATAGCGCCTCGTTGCCGTGAATAAAAATTCCAGCTCTCGTGTTTCTCCCCGTCCAAGATTTCCGATATCGAAACGGCTTTTTTCCCCAAGGCAAAAGCAATTGGGATTAGGAAACTTAAATTCAGTAATAACATCTTTCGCATCTCCTTCCCCAATATTCTGAATAATAACCTTGAGGACGATGGGATAATTCAACTTGATCAATCCTCCATCCTCTGTACTAAATACCGCATCGGCAACAATGACTTCCGAATTTGCAAATTCCCTGGTTTCAATTTTGATCTCCAGAGGAAAGGCATCAAAACCACGCTCCTCCAAAACTTCGATCATAAACTCGGCAAGTCCTTCTGCGAGGTTAATATTCCCTTTTACCGGTATGGAAACAACCTTGCTGGAATTTCCCTGTAAATCCCCCACAGTGATCAGTTTCTGGTAATCCAAACCCTCTATTTCAACATTTTTTAATGATACCCTCACCTTGACATTTTCAGCCAAACCTTCACCGATGTTTTCAACCATCAAGTTTATTTCACAACTCTCATTTGCGTCAATGAAATTGTTTTGGTTTTCATCAACGAATTTTTCACCGGTAATGATCAGGTCGGGCAGTTGGGTTACAAAAGATCGCTCTGATTTTGTAAATATGATCTTTTTCTTTTCGCTTTTTCCAGATATAACCTGTCCGTAAGAGACAGTTGAAGCAATAAGCAGAGTAAGAATGAATATCCTGGTTTTCATTTTATAAAGTTTTATTTATCATTAAAAACGATAATTAATTCCAAACAAAGGACGCTTAGTATATGGATCAAAAGAAGAGATAAACGAAACATCCGATTTACCTGCCTTTTTCCTGACACTGCCAGCCTGCAACCCGGTCCATAACAGATCACCGGCCCAAATTACAATAGCCGCGCCCAAAAAGACTTTTGATACAGTGTTTTGGGTTTTTGCCTGGTTAAAAAGATCATCACGCTCATCAGGTGTAGTAGCAATTTTATAATCTTCATATGTATTATAAGCCGAATTGTTCATCACAACAGAGCCTGCAATACAACCATAACCAACCACACCCAACAACCATTGGGCTCCACTTCCTTTTGCCACACGATTCCCTAATCCTGGCAATATAACAGATAACCCCATGGCGCCAATAACACTGATCCCGCTACCCTCAGTTTTTGGTACAATTACTTTTTCTTCTGTTCCTGATTGTTTCACGCCTTCTGATCTGGCAAATATTTCAACTGAAATTTCTTCATCAATAAATGCATTGTCGGTTTCCATATCCCAGATGACCCTTTTATTCAATCCTCCCAGTACTCCTTTTCCCACATCACCTGAAACAGCCGATGGAATAATTTCCGTACCTGAATCGCCGGTAACCTTTACCCATATATTGAAAGTTTCCCCGGCCTTAGCCTTGACAATATCATAGGTTATGATAAGGTTTGATCCATCCTGATAAAAATCAGTATTTTCTATTCTTGCATTCGATTGGGCAAAAGTTGGCTCAAACCCGAACACAAAGCAAAACCCGACTAAAAGGAGGATGATAAATCTATATTTTTTCATTTTTTCCATTTTGTTTGTCAACGACCAATTAATTTTTCTTTTTAGCAGAAACAACTTTGTTCTCCTTATTACTAGCACCAGAAGCAAAGTTTTCCCTTATCACAGAGGGTTTTTTTCTCACTATTTGAAACTGTTCACCCTTTTGATTGGTAGCATAAACCTGCAGGTTCCAGTTGTAATTTAATTCACCATTTAAATCATAGAGTGCATCCCAGGTATCCCCATCATCAAAAGAAATCATATTCCCGGCTCCATTAATTGCAGGCCCTTCATCACAACCGGCAGGATGTGTTCCGGCAGGATGATCCACTATCCACAGGCCGGCCCAAAACTCATAAGAAGAATTTATAACAAAATTGTATGAAGGTGAAATTTCATTCCATTGATCTATGTCAGGATATACCTGTTCAATATGTACAAGCGATGGAGGATTTGAGCCTTCCCAAAATGTAATGTAATATTTTGTAGGTGAAGGTTCTTTTGGATAAAATCTAACCTTAGTTACACTAAACCCATTATATTGTGTCAATGCCTGTGTCGGGAACCGGACTGCCAAATCAAATTCCCCCCCTTCTGTTAAACCAACACTTGTATAATTCACACCATCATCATAATGTAGCCAGGCAGGTGACCCACCCGAAGGCAAGGTTGTAAATTCCACAATATTTCCATAGGTAACTTCACCAGATCCTTCAATCAAATAAGCTCGCATCTGATATGTCCTATCCACTGCCAGGCCT
Source organism: Bacteroidales bacterium (assembly GCA_030596605.1). Taxonomy (GTDB): domain Bacteria; phylum Bacteroidota; class Bacteroidia; order Bacteroidales; family JAADJA01; genus JAADJA01. The sequence continues at coordinate 11,097 of JAUVJI010000066.1, read as the reverse complement.
GAAATATTTGAAGCAAAATCTCCCGTTATACTTGTAGGATCAAAAGGTGGAGTAGCTTTATTTTCGATGGTAGGCGGTTTATTAACGTATGACAGGCAAAATCCATACTCCATAACACTTTCATCATCTCCAAGATCTATAATTGAGCCATATGCACTAACGGAAGTTTGTAAAACATTAGTCGGTTGGTCTGTTCGAATCATTGCTATTCTTTCAAGATCAAATTTTTTACAACCAATGATAATTAGCAAAATTAATAACGGAACCGAGATAAGTATTTTTAATTTCATTTTTTATAATTTGTAAAAATTGATATTCAAAATATTTTATAAATTTAATTATTACAAAGTTCATAGTGTTAAGTTAAATGTATTTTTTGTGATGGAGATTGCTTCTGCCTCGTTCCTCGGCCTCGCAATGACGTCATTACGAGGAGGCACGAAGTAATCTCAATCCTGTTGAGAGACTTGACTTAACACTAATTCAAAATATCTTTTTTAAAGTTCACCATTTTCTGTAAATGGTCCGAAGCAAAATCAAACAGCATATTGCCATTTTTCTTGTACATTTTAACATAATTCAGGTCGAACCAAATAAATAATTTTCCAACTGAAACGCCTGACAATATATCAATCTGGGCATCTCCGTTTTCGAATGTAGTTAATTTTAATTGTGTACCATCCCCAATTTTCATTTCCCTGATGGAAATAGATTTACCATTCCTGGTTTCTACCATGACTATACCATTATTATTCAGAACAAGGTTGATTTTCCCCATGCTGTTATATAATTCGGTATATTCATCCTTAAACTCCGGATTATTCATGTCTATTGCCAACTGGACATCCTCACCCGATACCTGGAAACCGGTATATTTAACATGGTTTAACATTGCAAACAGTCCGGCAATATCATGATTACAATTTTCAGAACGCAGCTTGGTTGCCTCAACTTTTAGGCTTTCAGCAAGTTGAAATCCGCGGGTTTCATTTGTGGTTAAGGATAGGGATTCTACATTAAATCCTGTTGTTCTGTTAAAAGTTCCGGTCAGGTACAACAATCCCATCGGGCCCATTTGTATTCCATAATTACCAAAGTCTTCATTTTCGCTGTAAAAAGATGTTCCCTGACTCCTTCCGTCCTGAGTGCATATTGTCATATAAGTGAGGTAATTACTTTGCGGATATGTGTCAAGTCCTGCTTTTAACACCCATTTGAACTGACCATCGTTGGAATACTTAGCCATAAAAACATCGTTGGATTCATCCATACATTGTACGGAAGATATTCCATTTTCAAAATCAATTTTTCCAGCGAAAGAACCTGCAATATAGATATCATTCTTCGCATCCATATCAACAGAGAAACCGGTTGCATTTTTGTTTCCGTCAACACCTTTGGCCCAAACTACATTTTTATCATTGTCGTACTTGGCCAAAAAAATATTACGATTATTTTCCCCGGACTTAGATTTTAAAACATAATCCCCGAATGTAGCTTCTCCCACAAAATAACCTGTTAAATAAGCATTTCCTTCATCGTCAAATACAATATCCCTTTGGTTATCACCCCGGTTTCCACCGGCCTGCCTGGCCAGTCCCCAATAAGATTTTTTGTTGGCTGCTTTATATAAATAATCATCTATCTCTATGATCTTTCCATTCTTTCCCCTGTATTCAGGCATTGTCATTCCAATGGGGGCATTAACAAATGTTGCATCTGCCATTACATATTTTTCGTCATTGTAAACTACATAATCGCCCTCAACGTCAGTATTAAATTTCACGGCAGTAGCAATATGACCAGGATATTCAATCCCTATCACTTTGTTATTCATCAAGGTTTTAACCAAATAAGCAAACAATATAGACCGGTCTTCACAATCGGAATATGGATAGAAAAATACTTCTTCAGGAAAGAAAAACTTCTCTTTTGTAAACTGCTGCTGGTCTGTTTGATAATCAAAAGATGTCTGCACAAATTTCAACAGGAAAGAAATAGCCTCTGTTTCCGACATCTCTTCGAGAATGGGTATAAAGCTTTCAAAGATTGACTCCTTGGTTTCAACAGAAACTGCAGCATCAAAATAGGTATTGATATCAACCTGTGGATATTCTTTGTAAAAATCAATGAGGTTTTGATTGATATAAAAATTAAAGGAATAAGGCTTACCATTGAAAATAAATTCAACGGTTTTCTGATCCACCTTTTTGGTTAAGTTCAGCGGGCTTTTGATAGCAAAATCCATAAGATTTGTTGCATCGGGATAATCTTTGTCATAAGTAAAAATATCCGACCCAATGTTTCGCATCATATAATAATTCAGTCCATCCGTTTTCAAAAAACTCTTTGAATATAAAGTGTAATGTGATGGTATCAACAAACTTAATTTGTTATCAGCATAGGCTACCCTGGTCTTAAATCCTGATCGTGTCATTAAATTCCAAACCAATAGGTCCTCGCCGGTTTCAGAATCAGGATACACCGTTTGAGCAAATTTCTGAAGCATTAAATAATACGCCCAGTCGTTCAGATTTAAGGTTATTTTGTATGATTGTAACTGGTCTACAAGGTAACTGTAGTTAGCTCTGCTCAATTTATCCCACATTTTACTTATGGTTGCAGGATTGATCACTTTTGGCGGATCAAATTTAAATTGTTGGTCGTAATCGAGGACAACCCTTACTCCAAAAAATCCAAAGGTAGTACCGGTTCGTTCAAATTCTGCCTCATCAGCTTTTTGAATCAGAGGTTTTCTAATTTCCAAAGCCACTTCTTTTTGCACATTAACAGATGGCACTGTAACCGGAATCATGTTCCAGGGCTCGACCCTGTCAGGATCTGGTTCAAATTCAGGTATAACAGGAGGTTTGGGCCTTTCGGGAGGTTCGATTCCTTTAAAAATTGAATATTGTTCCCATTTTGACTTCAGGTAATCAGCAAACTCCTGGTCTTTTTGTTTTACATATTCATCAAATTCATTTTGCATCTCATTAATGAATTCTTCCTGCTTTTGCTTCATCGCCTCCATTTCAGATTCTCTTTGCTTTTTGAATTCTTCAAATGTTTGGGCAGATAGCTGTGAGAAGCCCAGGATAAGGGTAAGTATGACTAAAGTAATTTTTGTGTTCATGACATTTCGTTTAATATTGTTAATCCAGATAATCCAACTCAACAGATAAGCGGTTATTAAAAATAATAAATTTATTGATCTTAAATGACATATTCGCTTCTGATACTTCACGCGAAAAGTCCTGGGTTTCGGATGTATAATCATCACCAACCCGCTTAATGTCAACTGCAAAATTCAGCGACATATTAAATATCTTTTGAACCAGGGTTTCAATAAAAGCTTTCCATAAACCGTAATTTAGTTTGTTATTAATTGATGTTTCAAAAAGAGGTATATCACCTTTGGACTGTCCTTGATATTTGAAGTTATAGTAAGGGAACCGGTAATCTTCTTCCTGGTATTTGGAAGAAATCTCAAAAAGATTATTGAGGGAATGGAATGAATAAAAAAAGTTGTTTTCGGAAGTTTCACTTTTTGGTGATGTCAATGAACCTGTCAACTCAAATTTTTCTTCAATTTCAAATTTATTGTATTTCTGTCGCTCAACTTCATATGAATTGATCTCTAATTGAATATGATCAGCCTGATCATTTGAAATCTTTCGGCTATGTTTTATTAGAACAATGGCTTCATCAAAAGATGTAAAATACTCATTTATAATTTCAAAATTTGATGCTGTTGCTGAAAACGAGGACAAGATGCTAAACAAGTTCTCATACCTTGTTGTAAATTCATCCCTGTTGTCAGCTACTCTCTCATTCGAATAATTATCAATGATGAATGTTACTTTTGAATGAATCAAAGCTGAAAGGATAACATTTGCTCTCAGTTCGGCCAGCTTAAATGCCTTTTCTTCTTCCATTCCCGGATCGGAAATTCCAATTGAATAAATGGTATTTCGGTCGGAAACAGGTAAGTTAAAAATCCAATCGGGTAGTTTAACCGGGTGCAGTACTTGAAAATTTGATTTAACAGTATCCTTCTCGTTTTTATCAATTTCTACCTTCAGGGTTTCTTTGAATTTTCGATAATCTTTTTCTGTTTTACCGGTACTATCATTCTGTGCAGACAATGCAAAAGGAATCAATATAATTCCAAACAATATTACAATTCTGAAATACATAAGCTGCAGAATTATTTACCGGAAAAAACTACCTAATATAAGTAATATCGAAGCTGTCTCAGAAGATTTTTCACGCAAAGACCGCAAAATATTTTATTTTGAAATTTATTCCCTTGCGAGAAGCTATTTTATTTGCTTTTGAGGCAGCCCCGATTATAATGTAAAGAAAATTAATACCCTCTTTCTTCTTCCATTTTTTTCATTTCATCTTCGAAGGTCTTTTTGAACTGCTCATAATCGTAGTCGATCTTAAGCTTGGCATCTTTCGATAAACGCTCATTCATAGCGTTCATCAACTCATCACCTGCCAACTCAATGGCAATGTAAGTTTTGTATTTGCCTTCGTCGGTTTTTGTAGTTTTCTCACAAATGGTTTTTACACCGGTCAGCTTTTGATTAATAACTTCCCTTGTGAGTGACTCAAAACGTTCCTCCACCTCTTCGGTATTGTTCAATTCCCGCGAGTTTACGTAATTGTCAATAACACCTTTAATGGTAGTTTCAACTGATGAAGCCAGGTCAGCACGCGCGTTGCTCATGGCTTTTTTCTTGGCTGTTGCCTGGTCGAGGCTTTCACCCACCTGGTTTGCCCTGAAATATTCAGCATTGGCAAAATACTCAGTCCCCGAACAATAAACATCAATCAAGGTTTCGCCCGTATCCTGTGGTGATACAGCTTTTTCCTTTGATTTACATCCGCTCATGATAATCAATGATACCATGGCTGTCAGCATTAAAATGCTTTTTAAATAGTACATAACTTTCATAATCTTTTTTTTATGGTTAATAGATAAATAAAAAATTCGATTTTCATTAGCAAAGGTCAAATATAAGAAAGATTGGAATATCAGCAAACTTTTCAGAAGAAATAATGAAAATATCATTGAGTTTGATGGTGATTTGGGGGCAATTTATATTATTTCTAAATTACATCTCCGTTTTGCAGGTCAGAAAAAATTATAGTAATTTTCAAACCGGAAAATTGTTGGCCTCAAAAAAATGAATTAACATTGAATAACTATGAAAATACATTATTTGTTTATTCTCTTGTTTTTGGTTTTTTTCAATACTGGATTTACACAAGACAAAATCGCCCTTGTGATTGGAAATAGCAGTTACCAGGAATCACCGTTACGTAACCCTGTAAACGATGCCACAGATATAGCCGGCACTTTATCTCAATTGGGATTTCAGGTAACTTTAAAAACAAACCTGAACCATCAACAGATGGAATCTGTTATCAGATCTTTTGGCACTCAAATAAATAGTGGAGATGTTGCCCTGTTCTATTTTAGCGGGCATGGAACACAGGTAGATGGACTTAATTACCTGGTACCGGTAGGTGAAAAAATATATGCTGCTGATGAAGTGAAATACAAATCGGTGGAAGCAGGATTTGTGTTGGATAAAATGGAAAGTGCAGGAAGCGATATAAATATAGTTATATTAGATGCCTGCCGGAATAATCCGTTTAAAGGATTTCGTTCTTCCGGCAGGGGATTTGCTTATATGTCAGCACCTAATGGTACCATCGTTTCTTATGCAACGGCCCCAGGAAGTGTAGCTCTTGATGGAATTGGAAGGAATAGCCCATATACAAAATATCTAATTCAAGCAATCCAAATTGAAAGACTGCAAATTGAAGATGTATTTAAAAAGGTAAGAGAATATGTTGCCAAAGAAACCGGGAATAAACAAATACCCTGGGAGTCTTCTTCCTTGATTGGAGATTTCTATTTTCAAAAAGATCAAAGATTAGATGTGAATAGTGATAAGATGGAAAATTCAGACTTAAATATAAATTCATTGGACACCTCAAATATTTCTAATAAACTACTTGAAGAAAATAAAATTGAATTAATGGCACTTATCAACTCGGATAATGATAACTTACCAACAGATAGCTTCGGTTTATTTACTGATTCTCGAGATAATAAAACTTATAAATGGGTTAGAATTGGAGATCAAATTTGGATGGGAGAAAATTTAAATTTTCGAACGTCAGATAACTCGATTTGTTATAAAAAAAATAGTGCTTATTGCAAGCAATTTGGTAGATTATATAAGCAACCTACCCCAGAAAATGCATGCCCTGAAGGCTGGCATTTGCCTGGTGAACATGAATGGCAAAAATTAATCGAATATCTTGGGGGTAATAAAATTGCAGGTGGTAAAATGAAAGAGAAGGGTAATAAACATTGGACTTCCCCAAATAACGAGGCCTCAAACCAGAGTAATTTTAGTGCAGTTGCAGGGGGTAAGTATTATTGTGATCCAGATCCTTACAAGGTTTGGTGGTTATATGGAAAGCTTGGTAGTACAGCTTATTTTTGGGCTCAAGGACGTCATTATTATTATTTAACAAACAAAAAAGGAAAAATCTATAATGGTTATCAATCAGTGATGAAGGTAAATTATAAAATATTTGATGGTCATTATTACTCTATTCGCTGCATTAAAAATTGAAGTAGTTTATGTCTAAATTAATTATCATACACATAATTTTTTAATTAATATAATTATGATTAAACAAACATGAAAGCCAACCTAACCACAATTATTAACATGGTAAAAATTATACTACTTTGTATTAGTTTTACTTATTTAAGTGCTAATGGACAAAACAAAATTGCTTTAGTTATAGGAAATAGCAATTACGAAGATTCACCTTTGCGAAACCCTGTTAATGATGCAACAGATTTGGCCAGTGTTTTATCCCAATTAGGATTTCATGTAACTTTAGAAACAAACCTGAACCATCAGCAGATGGAATTGGTTATCAGGTCTTTTGGCACTCAAATAAATAGTGGAGATGTTGCACTGTTCTATTTCAGCGGGCATGGAACACAGGTAGATGGTCTTAATTACCTGGTACCGGTTGGAGTAAATATCATTGCTGCTAATGAAGTAAAATACAAATCGGTGGAGGCGGGATTTGTACTTGATAAAATGGAAAGTGCCGGCAGCAATATTAATATTGTTATCCTGGATGCCTGCCGGAATAATCCGTTTAAAGGCTTCAGATCATCCAGCCGGGGTTTTGCTTATATGTCAGCGCCCACAGGCTCCATCATATCTTATGCAACAGCTCCAGGAAGTGTAGCATTGGATGGAGAAGGAAGAAATAGTCCTTATACCAAATATTTAATACAAGCAATTCAATTAGAAAACTTACAAATTGAAGATATATTTAAAAAGGTTAGGGAATATGTTGCTCAGGATACCGATAATAAACAAATACCATGGGAATCATCTTCATTGATTGGGGATTTTTATTTTAAGAAAGGAGATGGATTAATAGAAACTGATGTAAAACTTGAAACTTCAAACAATTACTATTCTCCAAACAATAATTCTAATAATATTAACCAATCTAGCACATCGAATAATAACAATAATATTCACAATGAAGATAACCTTATAAATTCAGGAGTATTCATTGACTCAAGAAATGATCGAAAATATAGGTGGATAAGAATTGGAAGCCAGATATGGATGGCTGAAAATCTAAATTACAGAACTACCAATACTTGGTGCTATGAAAATTCTGAAACTAATTGTAACAAATACGGGAGACTTTATAATTGGGAAGATGCTAGGAAATCATGTCCGACTGGCTGGCATTTACCATCTGATGAAGATTGGATAGAATTAGAAGGTACGGTTGATGATAAATATGAACCTTACAGTTCAGAATGGAGAAAATATAGTGGTAGGGGTTATGATGCCGGGGAAAAATTAAAATCTGTTGATGGTTTTTCGGCAATAATGTCTGGTGCTAGAACTTTGTGGTTTCAATATCTAAATAAGGCTGCCTGGTATTGGACAGCAACTTCAAATAGCAACAGGGAAGCTGTCTGCCGCTATATATGGAAAAAAGAATATGATATCAACAGATGGATACATTCAAAAAAAATGGGATTTTCAGTTCGGTGTATCAAAGATTAAAAATAATATTGTAAAGAAATAACTAAAACTTATAATTGGAATTAGTTCAACGAGTTGGATATAAATATTAATTGATAATCAACCTATAATTCTCAATTAATAAGCTATGCATTTGTAACTTGAGTAGAAGTAAATTAATAAAAACTGGTATTGACTTAGAAAAAATTAAGGGAAATTAAAGAGATTGATTTAGAATATCTAATATAAATAACTTATGGTAAAACTTTATTTTACATTGTTCACAATATTTCTAACCTGGAATGCTATTGCACAGGTTCCACCCTGGATAGATTTTCAAAAACGACAATCTAATTATCCTACAACTGAATATTTCTCCGGATTCTCCACCTCCAAAACTCAAAAAGGTGAATCAGAATATGATTTATTGGAGCGATTAAAAGAAAGTGCTACAAGTGAACTTATAGAATCTGTTCAGGTTACAGTACAAAGCCTGTCTACTTTGCATACCATTGAAACAATAGGCAATTTCCAGGAAGAATATAAACAGGCAATTTCTTCCTTTTCCAGAATCGACCTTGCAGGATTACAAACAGAAACATTTTATGATAAAAAGAAAAAAACGGGCTATGCCTTTGCTTATGTTAAAAAGGATGATCTTACAAATTACTACCAGGATCAGTTAACGATGAAAAAGGCAGAAATTGATCAATTGATAAATAAAGCAGATCAGTTTGTAAAAATGAATGATGAGGAAAATGCCCTGAAAACCTATTTTGATTGTAAACCCCTTTTCAGGGAGGCGGAAAGTGACCTTACATTGGTTATGTTGTTGAAAGCATCAACTACTGATATGGAAGATATCAAACAATATGAATTGACTGTAAATAAAGCCATTGACAATATTTATAAAAGTGAACAGCTAAATCTTGAAGAAGTTTGCAGTTTTATGGCCTCCGGCCTTAAAATTCAAACAGGTCAAATGGATAAATCTATTCAATTGGCAAATTTTACATACCAGGATACAAAAATGGGCAGCCCATTTTCAAGGAGATTGATTAGAGTTTTTGAAAAAGAACTTGTTGAAGAAGCGAAATATAAGATTCAAACTGATTTCAGTTATACAACAAAGAATATTAAACTGCCTCACTATATATTAACCGGCACCTATTGGGAAGATGGGGAAAGCCTGAAGATCATAGCCATTCTCAGGGAAAGGCAATCTTTAAAAACAATTGCGAGTGTGGATGGAATACTTCCAAAAAAGTGGCTAAACCAAAATAATATCTCTTATCTACCGGAGAACTATGAGGATGCACTTGCTAGCATGATGGCTTTTAAAAAGGATGAAATAACAGGTAGCGGACTAAAATTGGAGGTCTGGACAAACAAGGGGGATGATAGCCCGGTTTTTTATGAAGGAGACACCCTCAGATTTTATATACGTGTAAATAATGAATGTTATGTCCGTATCATCAATCATTTTGCAGACGGTACCAGGATTCTGCTGGTTGATAATATGTATATCGGAAGTGATAAAGTGAATAAAGCAGTTAAAATACCGAGGGAATTTCTTTGTGCCTCTCCATTTGGAATAGAAGTCCTTCAGGTAAATGCTCAATCAGTAGACTTTAATCCTTTGTACACTGAAAGCAGCTATGGATATGATTTTATTAAAGAAGACCTTACTGCAATCTTAAAAAATACCCGTGGTTTTAAACCCATTAAAAATGAGGATTTAAAGGCGGAGAAAAGGATTGTGGTGACGACGATGAATAAATAATAAATATGATTTGTTTCATTAGAAAAGTTCCGCTAAACATAAAATATTTATCCTATGAAGATAATTGAACTATTAAAGAAATTTTGTTTAATTCTTAATTTATTAGTGTTTTTTTCAACTATGTTGATTAGCCAAGATAATCAATTATTTCTACGAGTAAATTCTACGATGCATAACTCACAGATACCTCGTATTAGTATTGACAAAGCAGAAAAGTACATTTTAACCTGTTCCTGGGACAAAACAGGTAAACTGTGGGATGCAGCTACTGGTGAAATAATTAGAACCTTTCGTCCACCAATTGATCATGGTAGTGAAGGAATGCTTTATGCTTGTGCCTTATCACCTGATGCCAGTATTGCTGTATTCGGAGGATATACAGGCTACAAGTGGAATAAGAAACACTCGATTTATATTTTTAGTACAAGTAGTGGCAAGCTTCTACACCAACTTACAGACCTTAAAAATGTGATTTATGATTTAGAGTTTTCTGCTAATGGTCATTACCTTGCAGCAGGTTGTGGATCCCGGGCAGGTCTTCATATTTATCATAATCCTGAACCAATATCAAATCCGGCGGGATTTTCCGAATATAAAAAAATTACAAACTACAAGTCCAGTATTTTCAGTATTGCATTCGATAATAGGGGAAGACTTGCTACCGTTTGCCAGGACAATAAAATTCAATTGTATGACAGTTCTTTCAAAAAGATTGCCCAGGCAAAAGGATCTGGTATTAAAACTCTTCGGCCGCCTATGACTTTAGCTTTTTCACCGGATGGGAGCAAACTGGCTGTTGGTTATTGGTTAATTTATGAAATTGATGTTTTCAATACTGATGATCTCTCCATGAGTTATCAGACTATATCACCATCAACTGATTATGATTCATATCCCAATGCTGTCTGTTTCTCATCAGATGGACGTTATTTGTATGCAGGGGGTACTTACTACGGTCAACTTACTGGTGATGAATGGGAATGGGTAATACACCGATGGGATGAAGCAGGAAGAGGAAAATTTACACGTTTTCCAGCAAATGATAACTCAACTAGTAGAGCGTTCTTGATATAATATTGCAACTAAAAATATTTTTGTATCTTTGGCAAAAAAACATGAGGTTAAGCCAAAGAGCAAAGATAAGTATTTCTGCAAAAGATAAATCAGAATTAACGCGTATATCAAAAAGCAAGACATCGCCTCACCGCGAGG
>JAUVJI010000039.1 GCA_030596605.1 Bacteroidales bacterium | reverse complement strand
GCATCGAACTTGACGGTACCCTCAATAGGCTTGTCGTCAATCAGTTCGATATATTGCTCGTTGCTAACATACACGTATGTAAGGTTATTGGTCCATTCCCCATTATTTATTATATCGCCATAAATATTTATATTTAAAGGGTCATAGTTTGAATTTCGGATCACACCATTATTGGTCAATGTGTCGTTTACCGTTAAATTACCGATGTAGTACAATGATTGTAGCGTGTCTTCAACTATCGTATTGCCATTAAAAACAACTCCATTATCATAAATCCCGACAAGACCTTTAAGGGTGGCATTATGAATTACTGATTGGTTCCGAAGACTTGCCCCATTATCCATAAACAAGGTGCCTGAATTGGTGATCAAGTCTGTTTCGCGCATATTTCCTCCGTGCATTGTCAACATTCCCCCTCCGCCAATTGGCATAATCAAGCGGCCGTTGTTAAAATCTATTTCTGTTCCGATAAAGGTAAGGTCGGTTATTGCTTCTACTGAAGTATTACTTTCTGTATCCACAAAGCTTGAACACCCAAATTCCTGTCCGGCAGCCAATGAAATGTATTGATCGGAAGTTCCTGCCATATTAATTGTTTCGTTCATCCATTCACCATTATTTACTATATCGCCATAAATATTCATATGTAAAGGATGATAGACTGAATTTTGGATCACACCATTATTGGTCAATGTGCCATTTACCGTTAAATAACATAAATAGTACAATGATTGCAGCGTGTCTTCAACTATCGTATTGCCATTAAAAGTATCTCCGTAATCGTAAACGCCGACAATACCTTTAAGGGTGGCGTTTTCGATGGTCATGTTCCACAAATAGGCACCATTGTGCATGTATAAATCCTGACCGTTGCATTTAAGCTCCCCATCGTACATATAGTTGCCGATGATAGAAAGATTTGCCCCTTTTTGGTTATTTAGTTCCATGGTAACTCCATTGAGGAATATCGTAGTACCATTAAAGTTAAAATCGGATATAACATAAATTGTTCCCGTGGTTGCTGCTACCTCAAATCTATTCCCGGTAAATTCACTACTTCCTCCCTGTGATATTTGATGCGTGTTTGAACCCACCATTTCGGTAGAGTAGTTCATCCAAACCCCGTTATTTACAATATCACCATAAATCTTTAAATAAAACCAATCATAGGACGAATTTGATATTGTTCCGTTGTTTGTAATATCCCCATAAACTGTTAATGTAATTTCAGCATAAGTATAATTTTGTAAGAATGCCCCGTTGTTAATTGTCAGGTTATTACATGCAGTGCCAGGCCAGGGAAGCACTTCAACAACTCCTGGCCCGGTAATGATTACATCATCACCAGATGTGGGCACTATTCCTTCCTCCCAGGTGCCAGATTCATTCCAGTTTCCGCCTACTGCTGTTGAATGGTAGGTATATGCTTTCGCTAATACAGAAAAGCATAGCAAGGCTATAAACACTAAGCCCATTTTAAGAGTTTTTGTGATTTTTTTCATAATGGTAAATTTTTAATTATTTAATCTTTGCTAAAGTAATATGAACGTGCAGAATTTTAATAGGTGAATTATTATTTGCCGGGGATGGATTATTATTTGCAGAGAGCAAGGAGCAAAGAGCCAATGGCTAACAACCTTGCAATAATAACCTACATGTTTTCGAAAACCTTAAAAAGCTCTTCTTTTTTTCTTGAGGATACGGGAACAATGGATTCGTCATCCATCACCAGGTGGCCACCTTCAGTTTTATCGTAACGCAGGATATGGTCCTGGTTGACCAGGTGTGATTGGTGTGTCCTGAAAAAACCAGATGAATCAAGCAGTTCGTCATATTCTTTTAAGGTTTTAGAAACCAATAATTTTTCATCATTGTCCAAATAAAAAGTAGTATAGTTTACATCGGCTTCACAGCGGATAATATTTTTTACCTGAACAATGTGTATGCTTTCAGAAGTTTTAAGAACTATTTTTTTTATCATTTCGAGATTTGACAGAAATGTATTTATCTTGATTTCATTCTCTTCTTTGTTAATTGATTCGTTGGCATTTTCTACGGCCTGCAATAAATCACCGGCTGTAATGGGTTTCAGGATATAATCAAGAGCACTGAATTTAAACGCTTTAATGGCATATTCTTCATGCGCTGTAATAAAAATAACTTTAAAATTAATCCGCGAGAACATTTTTATCAGGTCAAAGCCGGTTCCGTCAGGTAGGTTTATATCTAACAATACCAGGTCGGGATGTTTTTTATTGATAAGGTCATAAGCCGAATTGACATCATCTGCCTCGCCAACAACATTCAAATTGGTATTGCTCAAAGCAAGAATATTAATGATGGTTTCACGAGCTTTTTGTTCATCATCTATTACAACAACTGAAATCATTAATTGAAATTTTGGAGTGGTAAAATTAGTAATTATTAATTAACCTGTATAGGGAACAGTGATCTCTATCTTTGTGCCACAAGGAATCCCTTTTTCGTTGGTTAAATCAATAATGTCCAATGAAAATTTTTGTTTGAATCTTTTACTCAGGATATTCAACCGTTCTTTGGTTATATCAATCGCCAATGACCGGTGTTGTTTTTTCTTTTCAAGTTCTTTAGCTTTTTCCCTTCCCACGCCATTATCCTCAATTGAACAAAGAATGTGATTGTTGTTTTTAACATAGTTTAATTTTATGAATCCTGCTTCAGGCTTGTGTCTTAATCCGTGTTCAATTGCGTTTTCAATGAATGGTTGTGAAAACATAGGAGGAATCCTAAGGTTATCTTCGACGATATTTTTGTCGACTTCAATACTATAAGTGAATTTATTTTCGAACCGGATAGATTGAAGGGCAAGATACACCTGCAATGTTTTCATTTCTTTTTCAAAAAGTATAAATTCAACCCTTGAATTTTCGAGCGTCATTCTAACCAGGTCGGCAAATTTGGCAAGAAAGTCACCGGCCTTTACCGGATCTTTTTTATAGATATAGCTTTGAATGGCTATGAGCGAATTAAAAATAAAATGAGGATTCATTTGTGAGCGGAGCAGCCGCTGTTCCAGTTCAACCGATTTGTGTTTTGCTTTAAGCTCTCTATTTCGAAAAAGGATGTATCCGATGATTAGTATCAATGCTACAACAATCAGAGTACTATAAAATAAACGATTCCGACGACTCATCTTCAGTAATTGTACTTCGCTTTTTTCTGTCAGCAGGGCCAGCTGGTCTTCTTTTTTTTCGGTTTCATATTTCATTTCCAAATCTTTTACCGATTTGTATTTTTCAGAACTAAAAATACTGTCTTTGAATATGGCATATGATTTATAGTATTCAAGGGCTTTTGGATAGTTGTTTAAGCCTTCCCATGCTAAAGAAAGATACAAGTAGGCATTTTTAATATTCTGCGGATCGCCTGTTTCCAGGCTGATTTTGAGACTTTTATTTGCATATTCGAGACTTTTCGGGTAATTTTTCTTTTGAAGATAGATGCTGGATAAATTGCCTAAAATCTCAGCAGTTGTTAATTTATCATTTTCTTTTTTAGCAATATTGTACGATTTGTTATAGTTTTCTATTGCCTTTTCATAGTTTCCTTCTTTTTCATATGTATTACCAATGTATTTATAACAATCATCAATTATATGTTCAAATCCCATTTCTTCATTAATTGCAAAAGATTGCCGGTAATAATCCCGAGCAATATCGTACTCTTCTTCACCTGAATAGATATTTCCTATGTTCATGAGGCATTCTGATATTCTCTTCTTATCGTCGGTTTCATACGATAATTGTAAAGCCCTGCTGAAGTATTCAAGTGCAGTTTTGAAATCGTTTTGGTCCTCGTGCAAATTTCCGATGTTCATATAACTGATAGCCATCCTTCTCGTTTCTCCTTTTTGTTCAAAAACTTTCAGCGCTTTTAAAAAGTAATCCAAAGCTTTGGTATAATTTGTTAATCTTCGGTAAACATTTCCGGCGTTTGCATAACAAGCGGCTATCCAAGACGTGTCTTGTAACTCGATAGCTGTCGCCAATGCTTTTTCGTAATACTCAAGTGCCAATGCATATTCTCCCTGGTTTTTATATACTATACCCAAAGCACTATAAACCTCTGAAATTAATTCTATGTCATTTATCTCCGTGGCTATTTCCAGAGCCTTGTGATAGTTCTCAAGTGATTGATTATAATTTCCCTGGAAAAAGTTTTCGATCCCTATTTCTAAAATTGCCCTGAAACGGAAATTTTTATATGTAGTGATTAAGTTAGTATTATGCTTGTTTGAGATATCAATTTTAGCGTAAGCATGATCAATTAATTCCAGGGATTGATTGTAATAATAGAGTAATGAATCGGATGGGCCGTCAATATAAAGATTACCAAGTTTAAACAAGACTTTTATTTTGGTAGTATCGTGATTTGCTTTGCCTAATTCCAACAATAGACTATCATGCCTTGATTGAGCGTTAGCAGAATATATACAAACAAAAGTAATGGAACAAAAGAAGAAAATTATCGGAATTTGATATTTTGTAGTGGAGTTCATTTGTTTATTCTCCAAACAAAAATAGTGAATCTGATATACTTTCTTAAAAAAATTGAAATCGTTAAAGATAAATTATACTAAAAGTTTATAATTTTTTGGTAATGATCCAGCTTATAGTTTGATAAATCTATCATACAGCACTGTCTCACCAATTTGAATACTGATGAAATACATTCCGTTACTTAGCTTGCTGATATCAATATCTTCCTTTAATCCATCTCCTCCGCTCAAAACATCCTTCTTCATGACAATTTCTCCGTTTAGGTTCACGACTGAAAAGTTCACAACACCTTCAGTTAGATTCTCCAAATCAACCGTGATCTTATTACTTGAAGGATTTGGATAGATTTTGCAGGTCAAATCATTAGAAGAATTTACACTTGTTTCTTCGTACAACAAACCAAAATTTTCAAAATATTCTGATAGATTGATAAGTTGGACATGAATCGTAACAACTGCAGTTGATGAAAGTTGCTGAGATGAATTATCTTTAACTT
Source organism: Bacteroidales bacterium (assembly GCA_030596605.1). GTDB lineage: Bacteria > Bacteroidota > Bacteroidia > Bacteroidales > JAADJA01 > JAADJA01. Next base: position 26,173 of record JAUVJI010000039.1, on the reverse strand, counting down.
CGATCAATAATGGATAACTAAAATTCTCGATAAAATTGAGTCTGTAAGGATTAACCATTAATATTTCACCGGTGAATTCATCTAACTCCCAAACTTCTTTTCCATTTCCAGCTACAATGGAAAATGAAACTGACTGTCCTGCATCAGGATCAAAAGCATCTACCAACCCTATCGAATGGATATTGTTATTGAAGTCGCCAAATATATAAAATGCATCAAGATTTATCGACATATCTTGTGGCTCAATAACAGGAGGCTCATTTAAATCGGTCAGATTTATTGTAATGGTTGCCTGGTCAGAAAGATTTCCCTGGCCATTATCCTCAACCTGAACCGTTAAGTTGAAGATTGGATTGGTTTCAAAGTCTAATGCTGCAATATTTTGAACTGTGAGTTCACCGCTTGAAATATCAAGTTGAAAAGCATTATCTGTATTGCCGTTAATAATGGAATACGTCAGGGTTTGTCCGGCATCAGGATCAGTAGCAATAACTGTCCCTACAAATGTTCCGTTTGGAGAATTTTCGTCCACATTGAATGATTGATCTTCAATCTGAGGAGGGTTGTTAGTGTTATTATTTTGCCATCCACTTAACAATGCCATCATATACCATACAGCTTTTCCTTTGTTTTTACAATTCAAAGCATTGGTGTGGTGGTATGTATTAGCATTGTAATCGGGGTGTCTCAATGGTACAGTATCATTGTTGTAAACATAGTAATTGAATTGTCCGTTTGACCAACATTCTATATCTGCAAAATCAAATAGAACTTTATTGTTTTGAATGCAATATTGTCGTATTTGATTGTTCCGTATCCATCTGTTATATCCATCATCACCAACATATTCAGTAGTTCCGGTAGAATAAATAAATTGAACATCTGGATACTGCATTTCTAGGTCTTCCATTTCAGTAAAATATTCCTGAACTTGTGAAGCAGTCCATGTATTTAATTCTGTGCACCATCCCCAACCTGAAATATTAATACCGGGGTCGCACTGAACCAATGTTTTTTGCATACTAAGATCAGCGTTGGCGCCTTGCCAATATCCATTTGGAGCAATTCCTAAACAACATTTGCAATTAGAAAAATATTGAATTACGCCATCCATAACACAAAAAGTACCATTTGGATCCGGCAGGTAACCACCATTAGCATATCCCGTTTCTCCATCACCAACAGTAACATCAAGATTTGGTATTTCAGTTTCCATAAACTTAAGCCCTGTTAACACCTGATGACCGTGTGATGTTGCGGCCCATTCGAATTTACAATTTGTCTTTATAGAGTCAATTATTTCCGAAGGAATTGAGGTTACATCAGTGCAGTTATGATCAATGATAATTCCCTGTCCGGTCACGTTCATTGCAAGAGTTATAAGCAAAACAAATGCAAAACGAGTTATTGTTTTCATAGTAAAATATTTAAAGATTACCTTGTAAGTTTAGGATTTGTGGAAATTCAGTTCATAATCCAAAACTATTTACCTAAATATATTACGAAAGGACTAAAATTATGTTACGTTAAATACTTTTATACCAGAAAGGTAAATCTATGATAAGATATTATTGCGGAACCTGACAGTTGGTTCCAAAATTTTCCATCCAATTTTCATTTTTGTCCTGGGAATTAACCTGCCCATCTAAATTGAAATCACTCTCTAAATATCCATCCATGCCGGCTTGTATTTGCCAGATTTCAGTTTTGTCAGAAATATTTATTACTGAATCGGCATTTCCATTTCCTGATGCCAGTCCCCACAATACTTGAGTTATGGGCTTATGAGCGAGGCTATCACCATATGCTTGTGTTGAACTATAGCTAAAGTCATATTGGTAAGCGCCATTATTGAAACTTAATGGTAGGGATGACATTACACTAATGTGATTTCGGTGCCAGACAACTGCATATAAATTAGTGTCGAATTTCGATTCAATCACCACATTACTGAACCCATCCATATCTACGATATAACCATTATTAACAAGAAATGCAGCCTTTCTTGAAAAGGCATTTTGTGGTAAAGCCAGTGATGCATCTGCTGCATCTCTTAACTCAATTAAAACCCAGTCAACAATGTAACTATTTGGAATGGCAGGAACATTTTCCAAACCGTTATAATTCCAGGGTGCCATATTATAAGGCTGTGATAACGGTAAATATTCCTGGTTATTAAGATTGGTATTCATTACTGTCCCGGTAAAAGGCCCTTCAAGGTAGAGTTTTATATTCAAACGAATCGAATCTGGTTTCCAGCTTTGCAGCCTTGCCATCATATACCATACTGCCTTGGCTTTATTTTTACATCCAATTTCGTTTGTATGGTAATAAGTGCCATAATAATCTCCATGTAAAAGCGGAATAGTATCATTGTTGTGAATGTAATAATTCATTTCACCGTTACTCCAACAATCCAGATCGGCAAAATCAAATAATACTTTGTTATTTTGAATACAATATTGCCTTATTTGATTATTTCTGAGATATCTATTATAGCCTGCATCACCATTGTATTCAGCTGTTCCAGTAGCATAAATAAACTGAACGTTTGGATATTGTAATTCATAAGCACTTATCTGGTCCAAATACTCTTGCACCTGAGCTGCAGTCCAGGTATTTAATTCGGTACACCATCCCCAACCTGATATATTTATATCCGGATAGCAGGTAACCAATGTTTTTTCTAAGGTTTGGTGTGCATCATCACCAAGCCAGTAAGCTTCTGGTGCAATGAATTGATAACAGCATTTCCCACATTGGGACCATAATAAAGTAACACCATCCATAATACAAAATGTTCCATTAGTGTCAGGCAAATAACCTCCATTTGGATCACCTGTTTCACCATCACCAATAGTAACATCGAGATATGGAAAATCATTTTCAAGAAATTTTAAACCTGATAATAATTGATGTGCATGACTTGCCCCGGCCCATTCAAATTTACATTCAGATTTTATATTGTCAACAACGGTTGTAGGAATTAAATCGACGTTTGTACAATTGTGATCAATTATAAGCCCTTGTCCGAAAGAGGAATTAAAAAATAAAGCGAAGAGGATACAAATCAATAATTTTCTTTTCAACATATAGCACTGCGAGTTTTTGTATCAATAGAGTTATGTCATTTTATATCATTAATGACATATTATGAATACATGAAATAGATAATTTTGAGCAAAATTAACAAAAATTGCCAAATGACCAAATTATAGTGCTGAAAAATAAGAGTTTATAGCAATACCTATTCGGGAACCTGACTACTTAATCCTGCATTAGGAAGCCAAACATCATCCTTGTCCTGGTTGTTCACCTCATTGTTCATATCCATGTCTCCGGAATAATAACCGTTTTCTCCGGCTTGATTCGACCAAACATTATTTATATCATCCTGATGAACCTCTCCGTTTCCATCTGCATTTCCGGCAAGCATTCCCCAAACTCCACCTAAGTCTTTTTGTCCAGAATTGTAAGCCTGTCCGGATCCAGTCGTGAAATCATAATTAAATGTCCCACCTGAAAAAGTTAACTCTTCTGCAGATAATACTCCAAGATGGTTTCGATGATGGATAACCAAAAAATTATTGGTATCGGTATGAGCATTAAATTGTAGATCGGAAGTTCCGTCAAGATCAACAATAGATCCATCATTCAGAATAAAAGTAGCAAAACGTGAACTTGTTGTACTGCCGGTTGCCTCAGATGCATCATCAGCATTGCGAGTTTCCACTAGAATCCAGTCAAGAACATTGATATTTTGTATTGATTCAACGCTTTCCGTACCTGTATAATTCCAGGGTGGTGTGTTGAATGGCTGATTCAGAGGCAGGTTACTCCCTGAATTCAAATCAGTATTCATATCACTTCCATTGAAAGGGTCTTCAAGAAAAGCAGTTAACTCTACTTCTGAAACTGTAAAAGGTAATACATTTATCAGAGACCAGCTATTGTTTTCATCCTTCATCCTGATATACATGTTATGGTCACCAGGTGACACACCTGTCAGGTCGGTATTAAAGGTCAAATCTAATAATGAATCCGGACTAAATGTTAATTCTGTTCCATTCCCAAATCCCGGATCAGTATCAAAAAAATATTCCAAAGCAACCATCTCTGGTGATTCCGGCAATGGTTCAACTGAAACTTTAACCAGGTTTTGGATATAAGCCAGACTCCATATCCTATTTTCGTTTTTTGTTCGAAAATATACTTTATGATAACCTGCTTCCAATCCCGAAACATCAATATCAAAAGCTGTGCTTATAACAGTATCAGATGTCACAGGAACGGAAGTCCCATTACCAAAACCCGGATCTGTATCAAAGAAGTATTCCATGGCAACAATATCGGTTGATGGTGTTATTGACTCTTCTAAAACTTTCACCACATTTTGCACATAAATCAGGCTCCAGGTTCCGTTTTCATCCCTTGTTCTAAAATACACTTTATGATAACCTGCATCTAATCCTGAGATATCAATATCAAAAGATGTACTTGTGACATTACCGTCAATAACAGCCACAGGAGTTCCATTACCAAAACCAGGGTCTGTATCGAAAAAATACTCAAGACTTACGATATCATCCAAAGTGATGACGGGTATAGTTTCAACTTTTTCAACAATCATTTTATGTACAAATGACCATGCACCATTTTCATCTTTTGCACGGATAAAGGCATAGTGTGTGCCTGCATCCAAAGAGGATATATTCAGATCAAATGTTGTGCTGGTAATACTATCAGGAGAAACAATTACCGATGTGCCATTTCCAAAACCGGGATCATTATCGAAATAGTATTCCAATTCGGTGATGTTAGGCGATTGGGCAACAGCAAATATACTCCCTAATAAAATGATTATAACCAGTTTTATATTTAATAACTTCATTATTCCTGGTATTATTTATGAGACTTTGCCTTGATCGTTACCGGCAATGTACTGGTCCCAATGGATTGCGTCATCTCAGTTTCAAAAATGGCTGGGATGGGAGGCATTCCGGAAAGCACATACGGATCGTTTGTGCCAAAAGCTCCGCAATCAACACCTCCTACTCCTGTTCCAATGGCAAGTGAACCTGTTTTTAATAAATAGCCATTATCAATGTAGGTAGTGTAATCCTCAAAAACTGTAGCCATGTCCACGTTTTGCTGATTGCTGTTTAAGTTGGGGTATTGCGTTCCATTGCAAATATTGTTGGAATTTATGTCTCCAGTACCGGCTGTATAAGTTCCATAGATGAGGATGTTGTTGTATTGGGATGTGTAATAAGTCGTTATATCTCCCATAATTACATTGTTGCTGATAATTAATGAAGCTGCCTCTGCTTCTGTATTCAGATAAATTGCATAATTATTGGTATCGCAATAGATAATATTATTTCTTATGTAGGAATTTGCAAAAATATAATTACGCCTTACAGTAATATTATTTGTATTTATTGTGACAGCGTTAGAATTATTAGGATAATTATGAAAGATCCATAGTCCTTCAACCAGACTTCCCGTGCTGCCAGCTTGGAAAGCAAGTTGCCCAGTCTTTGAAGTTTCTTTGTATGCCTGTGTTGTATCATTCTCATTCAACCAGTAACCTGTTCCTATTAATGTAAGCGGTTTATAAAGAACCAGGTTTCCATAATTTGTTGGGCTGCCTTCTATGTATAATGTATCATTGGCAGAAGCTGCGCTATAAGCAGCAGATAATGTTGTGAAATCTGCATTTACATTTGGCCGGTTATTTACGCGCCAAACATCATTCTCATCAAAATTATTATCTGTCCATCAAAATGAAACTCCTCGCAGCAAACTGAAGAGGTACCACAATGGATAAACTATTTTCAATAGAACTGCTCCGTTGCTGTAGCCAGCTTTGGCGCAATAGACAAGTTACTAATATCCCACCTATTTCTTGATAATTTGTCTTGATACAGATTTGTTTCCGGTTTCTATCATAAGGAAATAAATCCCCTGCTTCATTTGTGAAATATCTAATTTAAAGGATTTAATATTTAATGATTTTTCCATCAATACCTGGCCGGTATTGTTATAAACTTTAACAAATGAAATCAGTTCATCTGAATTTATAAATACAAAATTGTCTGCAGGATTTGGAAATACATTGATGTATTCCTTTTCAAATTCTTCAGTTGCTGTTAATAATACTTCCTGAATGTTAGTCGAATCCGATTCTCCTTCATCATAAACTGCTGTTAGATAATAGGAATGCAGGCCATTTCCTGGTGATTCAACAATGTATGAAGTTTCAGTTGTATTTGCCAACAGGTTAAAATCACCACTATTAAAAGCGTAATATATATTATAACCTGTGAGTTCTTTTCCGGAAGGGGGGTCCCAGGTTAATTGAATATTTTCAAAAGCCATATTTAATGTAAAATTCAATGGTGGTAAAAGTTGGGGTTCTCCAAATTCTTCTATCATGAAATCGTCAAAATAATATTTAGGTGTTCCTTTTCCTTTACTACCGTCCCAGGCATAAAAATTAACACCTCCAAGCTGGTTCAGCGAGTTCTGGCCAAATGCACCAATGCTCCATTGCCATCCATGAATGGAGATCCCGTCGAGTTTATATTCAGCCCAGTCGTTATTCAGGTCAATAATTACCTCTTGGTACACCCAGGTATCGTAAGGAAAGCTAAACGTTGCAGCACTTTCTCCACCACCATCAATTGAACCTTGCCCGTTTTCATTAAAAAATACTTGCATCCCCCACATGCTGTTAGCACCATTAAAAAGCTGCAGAGTATTGAAATAGCCAAGATATCCGTCAGGAATATTCATTTGAAAACTTATTTTATACAATCCTTCAGTATAATTTTCAATTAATTTAACCACATCGTTAACACCTTCAATAACCACTGAATTTGAGCCTCCGAATGTAACATCCGATGTGATGTATGCGTCCTCATTTGTGCAGGGTGAATTCCCCCAGGTTGTCCAATCCGTTGAATTCTGACATGCTAATTGACCACCGGAAGTATATGCTTCAAAATTGTCTTCATAAACCGTAGTTGTGCCACCGCCAATAAAGACGGATACTGATCCGGATGGAAAGGATTCACCTTCATCGTACACGGCACAAACATAATAAGTGTAACTCCCCTGTTCAGGGCCTAAATCAATATATTCAGTATTGCTGGTGTATTCAATGATAATATTATTTCTGTAAATATTATAACCCAACAGGTCTTTGCCGGATGGTGCATCCCATGACAGATGAACATCATCGTCAATTACTTCTGCAGTAAAGTTTTCCGGACCGGCAAGTGTAGCCGACCCTTCAGGGTAGACATAGAACATAGCCGACTGTCCCTGGTTAAATTGAATGCCGCCGGGGTTCAGGTTATTCAGGTAGAAATAGCCATTGGCATAACCGCTCCAACCCCAGTTGAAATGAAAATGATCATCTCCCTGGTAGCCATCACATACAAAAGCATGTCCGCCACCACTGCCTGAGCCACTGTAATAAACAGGCCTGTTTAAGTTTAGTTCGTTTTTTATTTTGTATATGAAAGTTTCAATGGGGAAACTACTTTTGGGTAATAACTGGGCGTTGGAGGAATAGCTGAAATAATCTACCAAGGCATCCCTTGCATCAGAACTATATGCACCAGACCCACTCGGAGAATATTGCATTTCAACGGAAACACCAAGGTGATACAACAATGTAGCTACTGGTGTGTTGCTTGAATTAAGCTGGTTTGGCATAGAAGCCCAGTTGTAAGTTGTTGCTCCAAAGTTTGCTGATTGATTACCATAACCTGCACAGTTATATGAATGAGAACCTGTTCCCTGATCAGGATGATTATGGTATTTCATAACCTGGCCCATGGCGGTTGCCACACAACCGGCCCATACATGGCCTCCCGGGCCATTCGGATCAGTAGGACAAAGCTGATTATAATAAGTGCCCTGGTCCCAAAGTGTTGAAAGCAACGGATCTACATTGTCAAAACTTTCTTGCGTTAGATTGGATACCAATAAATTGTCCCACGTACTTGTAATATTTTCATCCGCCTGAAGCGAGTTTTTACGCACAAAAATAATTTGGTCAGCATAATTATCCATCCAGTAATTGAAATTCGTAGCATCAAATCCCGGTTGGTTTTTATAGCTGCCTTCAAAGGCATATCCTAATATCGGATAAACATTATCCTCTGCCGAAACAATCACAAATCCTTCATTGTCGCCAACATTATAAATATAATATACTGCATGCTCGTCAACGGTTTTTGTATAAACTAATTCCAAGTAAATGCTGCTGTAATCTGTACCAGGTGCATAATTGAAATAGTGATTTTGAGCAACTTTTGCTGCATTTACTTGATTTACTATATCAGCTTTTAAAAAGGAAACAGAGCTAATAACGAGTAGAAGAAAAATTGAAATTTTTTTCATAGTTAACAAATGAAATTATTATTTAAAAATGAGCAATGAAATACATCTATAACGACAATAGGTATGTCGCAAAAGGTTGCAAATGTAGTATAAAGATACATGGATACCAAATACCGTAAATGCCGGTTATGCTTTTTAAACTGATTATCCGGTTTGTTGATCTAATCCGGTATTTGGCTGCCTGCTCCATTATTAGGTAACCATTTATCATTCTTATCAGGATTATTCACCTGTCCATCTAAGTTAAAATCTTCAGGTAAATAACCATGCGTTCCTGACTGGTTTTGCCAAGGGGTTTTATCAACTGCGTTAACATCGCCATCAGCATTAGCATCAGCAGAAAACATTCCGTAATTTCCTCCACCCAAATCCTTTTGCCCTGAATTGTAGGCCTGGTCAATGGCTGTTGTAAAATCATAAGTATAAATACCACCCGATTCGGTTAATGGGTTGGACGACATAATACCCAGGTGGTTGCGGTGATAAACCACCACAAATAAATTGTTGGTTATGGTTGTAGAGACAATACATGTATTGTCTGTACCATCCATACCAACAATATTTCCATCATTTAATAAAAATGCAGCTTGCCGTGCAATTACCGTTTCACCGGTTGCCAATGAGGCATCTGTTGTATCACGCAATTCAATTAAAACCCAATCCACAACATTGGCCGGAATTGAAGTTACCGATTCGGTACCTGTATAATTCCAGGGAGTAATGTTGTAGGACTGTACAAGTGGAATATCAGTTAAATAGTTGTTCATATTGGTCCCATTGAAGGGGCCTTCTAAAAATACTTTCAGATCAAGAAGTATAGGAACAATATTTTGAACAGGAATAAAATAATCATTACCACCGTTATTGTCCCAGCTGCCATCGTTATAATTAATAACGAAATCAATACCATCAATAACTTGTGAAGGATTATTAAATGGCCCGATTTCAATTGAAAGAATATTTTCAGGATCGGGGCCTGAAAAAGGAGATTGAATAGCCGGTCCTGTGCCATTGAATAAAAATGAACCTGTCGGCCAATAAGATGTATCAGGTGTTTCCCAGGAAGTGCTACCCACAGTTACTCCCCAATGCAAGTTACCACCTTGGGTCGCTTGTTCGACAAATATTTTGATAGTATCGTTTTGTGTTGGATTTTGTGGCTCCCAAACAACACCATATATCCCTTGAGAATCAAGAACAATATGGTAGTCATTCCCATTATTATTGTCCCAGGTGTCATTTTCGAAGTGGATAACAAACGCAATGGTATTCACTGCTTGAATAGGGTCATTAAATGGGCCGATGGTCAATGTATATTCATTATCAGGATTTGGGCCATCAAATGGAGATTCTACTGAAGGGCCTGTGCCGTTAAATAAATAAGTCCCAGCCGGCCAGTAAACAACATTTGGTGTTTGCCAACTGCTGCCCTGATGATTAACTCCCCAATGCAATCGTGGAACTGAAGTCGGATTAGCCACTGTAATTGTGATAAAATCATTTTCATCCGGCTCCTGCGGTTCCCAGCTTACTAAATAATCTCCACCGCCACTTCCGGGGTTGTAGGTTCCGATATATACATGCTGGATTGGGGATTTGAATATTTTTCCAAAATTGTCAGTAGCCTCAACATAGTAATCTACCAGTGTGTCGGACAAATCAGTAATTTCAGCATAATATACGTTAGCAATATAGTCAGGCAGAATAAAAAAATCAATATCCGGATTGCCAGTAACATTTCCAGTTGGGAAAATTCTTTCAGTCATGGAAATGGATTGCCAGCTTTGTACGTCACCACCTCCAGTATAAGTATCATTATCGTTATCTGATAGGAGATTTATACCATCATTGTCCAGCCGGTATTTTAAATTGATGGATTGCAAACCTGATACATCGTAAGCAAATGTCCAAACAGTAAAATCAGATGAATTTTGATGTTGCTGATAGGCATAGGTGGGACCAAAACCAATTCCGCCCGGATTGTAAGGATATCGTTGAGGAATGAAAACTGTGGGAGGGGTGTTGTCAACTCCAGGATTTCCATTGATAACCTGGTCAGCAAAACCGGTTGCAAGATTGCAAGCCAGTGATTGTTTTACTTCCATATCAAGAGAAGTTCCATAATACATATATCCTGAAGTATATCCAGGAAGCAAGTGATGCCAGGCTCGCTCTGCAAGATTAGATGAAGCATTGGGATAAACAATATCTGCAATATCAGCTCCACCGCTTAAATCTTCTGCCATTACAACCCTGTTCTCTGCAGCGACCAAAACCGCCCAGTTTCGGACGTCTTCTGTCCAGCCATTGGGATCAAATTCGTAGTTCTGGGTATACATAGGCCAAAACCAGTTTATAAACTGTGGGTGTCCCCAGTCATTGGCGGCATTTACCCAACTGCCATCTTCTACGTGAACAATATCATTCACAGGAACTGGATGGTCATCCAGAAATTGCTGAATGGTGGAAGGAACATATCCCTGCGATGCAGCAGCGCCTGCAAAACCGGGAACGGAATTATTATAATAATCAAATCCTCCACCCCAGGCATTATCTCCATCATGGGCAAGTAAAACAATAGATGGTTGGGAAGGGTTATCGTAAGGAGCGATATAGGTATCAATTTCACCGGTTCCCATCAGTGAATAGCCATTCATGTAACTTAATAAGTCGCACATTGGAACAACTGTTATCAAGTGTTCAGTACCAGTTTCAGGGTCAACATATTTGGCTTTATGCGCTTGGTAACAAAATGGAGCTGCAAATGTGCCGCCCCTGCCATCAATCTGGCCACTCCACCAGTTATTACCAGTGAAGGATGTAACATCAGCATAATTCGGGGGATCCATATTACAGCCGGAACTTCCAAAAGTCAATGGATAATCTGCCAGTGTACGAGCTAGGTGACTATTTGCAATAACCGACCATTCGAATCCTTCTTCAACCAGAACTTTGATAATCCTTTCACTAAAAGAACATTCTGCCGGCCAATAACCTCTTGAATAATCCGGATTCGTCCCAAAAGTTTGCGAATAAATATGCTTATGTGCTTGAATCTCTTTTCTCAAAACTTTTTCACTCAACAAAGGTGAAAGCGCATGATGAAAGGTAAAACCAACAACATCCATCCTGGGATTACCGCCGGATGTTTGCCATCCCCGTGCTGTAACAAAATTATTTTCCCATCCGTTGGAATAGCCCCATTCCCCGGCATTTGCCAGGCTGTTTACATTTTCGATAAGACAACCGGAATAATTCACCTGAGCCCCGGCTTCAGAAAAACCAAGCAGGGATTGAACTGCATCTTTTGTTCTGTACTGGTAAACAGCCTTTCGATCATCTTTATTAAAAATATCCTGCAGGTCATTTAGAGGATGTTGTAAACCATCACTGTACCAGTTGCCATTGTTATCTTTTAACCATTGCGATTCCCATACAGGCTGGTAGTGATACTGGTCCCACTGGCTTTGCTCCGGCCAGTAGACGGGTTGTTGGAGGTGCCAGAGGTAGGTGGTGTGGACTTGGGCAGTTAAATTGGTAAACAAATAGAATAAAAATATCAGTATATACCAGTGCTTCATATTAAATTATTTTAAATTGGAGTTACTGATGAATGTTTGAGTAAGGTCAACCGGTCGCAATTTGCGACCAGTTTATCTTTCTCATATTTAGTTAGTTCAAACATAAAATCATTAGGGAATCGTTCAAAATTACGTTTCACTTGTTCCTTTAAACGTTTAGTTGGAACATTGTATAGCAATGCCAAATCAGAATCAATCATTACCTTGTAACCCCTGAATTGGAAAATTAATGTTTCATATTCCGGTTTTATTAAACTATTCATTGTTTTTTTATGTGTTTTAATTGTTTCTCTGCAACCTTCAAAGCTTCCATTCCAAATTCCTCATTCTCTAATTCGTTAATCACTTTTTCACCTAAAAAACCAATTATCAGTTCATCAGGGTTTTCATTATACATTTCAGCTAATTTAAGAATCAGTTCTTTAGTCAGTTTACGTTCTCCACGTTCCATTTTGCTCAATATTGCTACATCAACGTCTGCCTGCATTGCAGCTTTGCGGAGTGTTAAACCTTTTTTTTCTCTTAACTTTCGTAACCTCTTTCCTGTTGTTGACATTTATAGTGTTGACTATTTGTGTCAAAAATAAATAAATTATTTATGCCTGAAAAATCTTTTCAGTAAATCTTTATCAGCAATATATATCAAAGGTTGGATAGGCAAGAAATGTATGCATGTGGCAAAAAAAAAATGAATTAGCAATTGCCCTTATATATTAACAACGATGGCCTGTAATTGGGGAATGGAATTATTATTGTAGAATGATTTTTTCGACAAATGTTTTTCCCTGGTACAAAATCCTGACAAAATAAATTCCCTGTGGATGGCCTGAAAGATCGAATTTCAAATCGTTAAACTTTTTATCCAATATCTTCTCGCCTGATATGTTGTAAACCTCTGCTTTTTCAATGTCTTTAACTGAGACTGTAAATATTCCTTTTGTGGGATTGGGATATAATTGTATTTCTGCTTTTTCCGGTAGATCGGAAACATAGGTTACTACATTTGGGTCGGGATAGGTTTTAAGAATTCGCAACCTGGTTTCTGAATTATATTTTGTATACCCGCATGTGATATATCCATAATCGTAAGCAACGAGGATTGATTGGAAATTATCCATATAACCCATGCCCGGGCCTGCACACCATTTGAACCACAAAGTATTGCCTGTTGTATCGATTTTTGCAATCATGTTATCCTGGTAACCGACTCCATACATTCTATTACCTGACAAAATATAGCCAAAATCATCTGTTGGTTTAATAGAATAAATATTCCAAAGCCCAAATAAATTATTACTCCAGATCAATTCCCCATCCAGATGGATTTTAGTTAATATGGAACGTCCTGCAATTATCAAACATTGATCGTAACTAATTGTGATCGCCTGTCCTGTAAAACCAACATCATATAAATTCTCCCAAACGGTTTGTCCATTTTGATCAATTTTTGCCACAAACAGCAGGTAATCTCCACCATAAAGTTCAGAGCGTCCAACAACATAAAAATAACCATCCAATTCAACTGCATCCGAAGCCATACCAAATTCCTCCGTACCAAAACGCCTTTCCCAAATTATATTTCCTTCCAAATCTGTTTTAATAACATAGATGTTTTTAGACTGCGAATAAGAAAAACCACCAGCCAATAAACTTGAATCAGCACATTGAATTACAAAATGAAAATCATCCTGGCCGGTAGTACCAAAACTTTTTACCCATAATGAATTTCCATTTTCATCAAGTTTTCTCAAAAATGCCTGGTTGTAGTTCAATCCTCCGGCAATAACATAATTGTTATCCACAGTTGGAACAATAGAAAACCCACCATAAGCACTTGTCCAGATAATGTTACCGGACTGATCAATTTTTATTGTTAATCCATTATCAAACTGGCTATTTGTTGCTGTAACAACATAACATGAATCCCATGTTTTTTCGATCTGCCTCCCCATGTTGTTTTCCGGTTCATAAATCAACTCCCACATGATTTCGGGTTCCTGTGCTTTGATCAAATTGAGGGTTAAAGTGATCACAACAAGTAGAAGGATTTTTTTCATTTTTTTCGATTTAAGATTACAAAACTAATTGAATTTTTATTTTAAATTCTTCTGTTAAACGATAAACTCCGGATTTTGGAGATCCTTCAAATACTACAAATTGGTGTGCTTTCAATAAAGCCATATCCCGTTGCATGGTAGCTCGTGCCACCCCAAAATCATCCATCAGTTCTTTTAGACTTTTACCACCATCAATTAGAAGCCTTAGTACTTCATTTATTAAACGATGAATTACAGCATCATTTGTAGCATCACTTAAAGCATCATTTACAGCATCACTAATAAATCTTTTTACAGCATCATTTGCAGCATCATTTACAGCATCATTTACAGCATCATGTTCTGGCTTCTTTATAGCTAATGCTTTAGGCCCATTAAAAGTAAGTACAACATCTGATGAAGTTTCTTTCCATTCAGGTACTTTCAAACCAGCAGATTTACAAGCACCAAGAATATTAATTGTACCACATCCAAGTTTATCAATAAGACCACGTAGAAAAACAATATGAGCAATATCAGGATTAACAGGGTGAGGACCATGATTCTTTTTTAAATCTTTTATTGTAATTCCATCGGGTAATTTACCACTATTGGAAATGATAAATTTATCAGGATATACACTTATAGTAACACCACTTGAGTAACTTCTATAATCTCTATGCATTAAAGCATTTATAATTCCTTCTTGTAAAGCTTTTTTTGGGAATGTGAAATCTATTCTTTTCCATTGATTTTTATCAAAAACACTCCTAACTCCCAAACCATTAGTATATTTTTCAAGCCTATCACGAATATTGAAAAGATTGCCCTCAAAAATTTCATCTCTTAATAAATGGTCATCAGTCTTGCCTTCTGCATATTCAGTTAATCTGACCCTTACCTGTGGTACAAATTTAGTCGGATTTTTTGCAAACAGAATCACACAAGCATTGGTAAAAGAGCCATTTACGTAAAGTCCATAATGTGTTAAAAAACCCACAATGTCATAACCTTCATAATTACTTCGTTGTTTTTTTCTTGATTCCTTGATTGTGGAAAGAATTAAATTTTTATCCAAATCTTCAATTCCAACACCAAAAGCAATTTGCCTTTCCCAGTGCTGTTCTGCAATCTTTCTGTCATGGATCAATGCTGAGATTTCTTTTGAAGTAGCTTTTTGAGTTTTCACACCCCTACGATGATAAATACTACCATCATAAATGTAAGGTTGTTTTGAGCCTCCCCAAACTTTGAAAATCAATAATTCTTTCTGTCCGATTGGTTCAATAGAAATTGAAATGGGTGCATCCGGTATAATAACATTTAATAAATAGGTTTGCAATTCCATTTTATGCTTTAGTGCGTCTGAAAGACCAATAGCTTTCCCTTCATCTGTAACACCTATTATTACACGTCCACCATCAGCATTTAAGAATGCACAAAGGTTTCTTGCAATACTATCTTTACGAACAACTTCCATGAACTCAAGCTGTTCGCTTTCTCCCTGTTGAATCAGGTCTTTTAAAAGTTGTTCTACTTTCATACTGTTGCTTTTTTATGATCATCAATTTCTTTTATTCTCTTTTTCATGTCACCAAACTGGGTTTCAAGAAAATCCATTACTTCATCTATTGTTGTAAATGAATGAACCCAGTAATCTTTAACATCATTATACATATCTACCACTTTTACACTATCTAAAACACTGGTTTTAGGAATTTCAAACTTTTTTCGTTTCCTTTTTTTTGTATACATTTTGGGTTCCAACAATTTGCGAAGAAATTCGATTCTCTCATGTGCGATAAACCACATTGGAATATCAAGTTTTTTTGCTTCTAAAAATTCAATATGTGTAATTCCCGATCCATACCTGGGAAAAATTATCCCAAAAAATAAATCACATTCCTTAATTGCATCTTTACAAGCTTGCGTTTTGTCTTTAATATTTCCAATAGAGACGTAGATATTACCTTCTTTGGACATAACAACATCATATCCATAACCCATAAGAATCGCTTTAATCTGATTTAAGTCGTTATGAGAACCATACACTGTTGAAGAGATAAATATTCTTAATTTCTTCTCAGCCATTTATTGTGGTTTATAAAATATGATATATTTGATGTATTAAGCTCATGTTCTTTATGAAATACAACTCGTTTTATCCGTATCAAATGTACTGAATAATTGTCAGTTTTAGGGTTAGCAGTCAATTTTTTACAGGGCAATCCCCCTGAATAAACAACAACACCGGCCTACTTCTGTAAACCGGTGTTATTAAAGAATCCTTCCTTAGACGGTTAATCATTATTTTGTAAGGTTAGAACTTGCTTATTCTATTCCATCCCATTCTGCCCAATCAGGTTGCTGGTATCCATGCCCCACACCAAGCTCATCTGTTAATTTAATTGGTGAGTTTGTAATGTTAAAAATATTGCCATTACTTTGGTAGGTGACATAGTATAAATCGCTTCCTCCCGGCGAATGCAACATATAAACAATTTTGTTTTCCAGCGGCGAGGTACTCAGATTCTCAATTCCAAGGCCTCCGACATCCATTTGTGCATGTAGATCTGTAGCTATTTGGCTACTAATGTTCAAAGCTTTAACAGCCCTGATACTGCCTTCAGACACACTGAAAATCAAAAACTCACCGTCACGGGTAAAACAAATATCACGATACCATGTCTCTTCAACCGGAACATCATAAATAACTGTTTTATTACTACCATCACTATCCATAATGATAACAGAGTTATGCGCATAGTTTGTATTAATTTCCCTTAAACCTCCTTCAAAAGCAATTTTACTTCCGTCCGGAGACCATCCCGGATAATGAGCGCCAACTATCTTTGCCGCAACCTTTGTTGGACAATCTATTCCTTCATCCTGAAAAGTTAATTGAACATGACCTGATCCATCCTCATTTATTACATGAATATGTTGATGCCAGTTTATTACATCTTTTGCAGCAAATGCAATTTTTGGCTCTACAGGCGACCCGTCAAGTTCCATGACGTAATAATCATTTTCAGATACTACCTGGAGTAAATTGTTTCCTGTTAATGCATCGCAAGTGTAAATTACCGGGGTTCCACCTCCAGCGCCAACGGGGCTTACGATTAATGCTTTGTGGCTCATATAACCCATGCTTATCTGGCCTACATAGTGAACATTAGGAGCCGGTTCGGCAAGGTCTTCACCTGTAACAGGATCAACTACGCAATAATGGCCTGTTCTTGATCCAGATAAAATGCGTGTATGTTCGTTATCTAAAATGGTAACTTCAAGTTCAATGGTTTCTCCGTCATAATCGGCATCTGTACTTGCCATTTCATGTGTAACAATACTGATATGGTCTCCTTCTGGTACAACGTCATCCACTGCCGCAACTGTAATGGCCTGCTCAACATTCCAGTCAGTTGTTGTAAAAGTGATGGTCTCTTTTAATGATATGGATGTCTGGCCATCTGTTGTAATTGTAATGGTAACATCAGCAGTTGGTTGTGTGTTTAATGCCAGCGTATATGTATCGGTAAGTCCATCCTCCGTTACAACGGTGCTGCCATCCGTTTCTGTGATATTAACTTTAGGTTGAGGTGGGGGTGGTTCATCTTCTTCGTCTTTTTCACATCCAATAATAATAAAAAAGCTAAATAAGCTTACTGCAAACATAATTGCAAGAAAATTGTAACGTTTCATTTTTCCTCCGTTTTTTAAGTTGATAATTAATCTGATTTATACTTGTTAATAAAATATCATCAATGCTGTATGTTGTTTGGTAATGGCTATCCCTTCCGGGTGATATGGAAATGGAAATAGATGCTTCGTCAGGTATCTCGGCAGAGATATAATTAATAAATACAAATAATTGCTGCCAGTAGTCGTAGGCTTTAACTGTATATTGTGAGCCAAAGCCAATTAATTTACCCCTGGAATACAACTTAATATTTATAATAAGTGAATCGTTTCCGCTGATATTTCCTTTGTAATAGCAGCTCAATGTATCGTACCGCTGATAAACTGCAAAATTTTCAACAGTGTTAATTGATCCCCCAGTAAATGATTTGATAACTTCGTCCCAAACAACTTTTAGTTTAACTGAATGCAATCCGGTGTAACCACTGGATTTTTCCACGAAGTTTAACCCTGGCTCATTTTGTGTCTCCCAAAAATAAGGTTCAGGTATACCGGATTCATTCATGGTCCATTGTTCAAACCCACCATTGGGAATATTTTGGGAATGGATGCTGTTAATCACTAAAGTCACAAAAGTGATCAGTAAGAAGTTTCTTAACAATATAAATTTTATAACAAACACTTTTCAGTTTGATCTGTTTATAACAACAAATTTAAACCGGAAGGCAAGGATCACCAACAGTTTTCTTACATATTGAATGAAAAGCCAATTATCAGTGATGAAGGATTAAAAATTTGTGGGATAGTTATTTTTAGAGGTTGTTAAAATATAGGAATCATTCGACTTTACTTGAAAAAAATGCTAAATGTTGTTGAGCCATTGGGGAAAGCTCCACGAATTTTCTTTTGAGAGAGTCCCTGGAAATTTTGATTGAAAAATATGATCAAATGCTGTTTGGAGGTTTTCGCTTTGTGATTCAGATGTTCCATAAGTTTCCAGGCCTAATGTCCACCATGTTACTTTGGATTCGTCGGACGACTTAGAGTCATTCGATGATTTGTGTTTTTTTGTATGAACTTTTGTCAGTTCTACATTGCACCCATCTGATTGGTAATTATCAAACCCTCCTGAGATTTTACCTTTTTTATCAAAAATAAATTTTTGCAATTTCCTTGCTTTAATTACCTCAATCCAATTACCTTTAATTGTTTCATTCAATGGATATTTATTTTCAACTGATTCGAAACTCCATTTAGTCCAGGATTCAGCAATTCCTTCAATATTATTATTGGCTAAAACTTCACCCTCTGTTGATTGCCGTTCTTTAATTTCAAACCTACCCTCTCTGATCTTAATACCAAGTGAAGCAGTGTTTTTAAGATGAAGATAATGGTCTGTCCTTGGTTCCTGTTCTTCAAATAATCCATCCAATCCGATAATCCATTCGGATATTTCTTCAGGTATATCTCCCTCAAAAAACCATCTTATTTCTGCAGTTTGGATAATCATTATTAGCTATAAAAATAGAATAAAATAATTTTCTTTTCAAATAAAATCTTTCATAAAGTTTCTCGCTAAGTCGCTAAGACGCAAAGAAAACGAATATGTAAGTTAACGATTGTTAGTATAAAGGTTCGAGTTAAATTCTTTGAAGATGCAATTTATAATTTTATTTTTCAACTTAAAACTCTGTGGCTCTGCGTCTTTGCGTGAAATTATTTTTTGGTCAAATATGGTTTCAAATAATTCGGTATTTATTTATCCCTGATGTATGAGTTTCTCAAGTAACCTGATTTGTTTGGGCGGTGCAGGAATTACAAATTTTTCATTGTCCTTGTAAAGTTCGCAGGTTTTTGTTTTCCGGTCGGCTTTCGCCAGAAAATTGGTATTGATCAAATGCGAACGGCTTAATCTGTGGAAATTACTTTTGGGTAATAACTCTTCAATTTTACCGATGTTAATAGTAACAACCTCTTTCCTTTCCTTATTTATAAAAATCTCAGTATAATTAACATCGGCCTGACAATACACAATTTCCTTGGGTGAAATATAAATATAACCTGTTCGGGTATTAAAACATATTTTATCGTTCTTATCAAGCATTTCCAGAAGAAGGTCAATTTTATTACTGCTTAAATCTTGCTTTTTTTCATTTTTAAACCTGTCAATGGTTTGCTTTAATTCATCCAGGGCTACGGGTTTAAGCAGGTAATCAAAAGCTGCAACTTTCAGTGCATTTACAGCATATTCGATATGGGCTGTAACAAAAACAACGGTAGTTTTAACGTTGAACTTCTTCATTTCCCTCACAAGTTCGAATCCGTCTTTTCCGGGCATCTGAACATCAAGGAAAGCTATATCAGGATTTTTACTGATGATCATTTCAAGGCCATCATCGGCATTGGAAGCCTTTCCGATTATATTAACATCACCGGTTCGTTGTAATAATCTTTCAAAGACATCTCTTGCCTGCTCCTCATCATCAACAATTATTGCATTAATTTTATCAATGTCCATCAATAAAATATTTAGTTGTTGTCTTTTTCAATTGTTAATACCACTTTTGTCCCATTTGGGTTTCCATTATTGTCTTTTAAATCAATAATTTGCTGGTCGATTTTGTAATTGAATAATTTATTATAAAGTGTAAATATTTGATTAATAATGTTCATCCCTTTACCTGTGCTTCCCCTGCTGATAGTTGCTGCTTTAGCTCTGCCGATACCATTATCTTCAACAGAAATTATTAGTTGATTATTATTCTGGTTAATATTGATTTGCAACAAACCTTCTCCATCTTTATGCATCAATCCATGTTTAATCGCATTTTCAGCATATGTTTGAATCACCATTTTCGGAACCTCTGTTTCAAGGTTGGTGCTTTCTGAAATAGTTAATGTAAAGTCAAACTTTCCTTTGAATCGGGTTTTCTGGATTTCTATATAATTTTTCACAAATTCCAGTTCATCTTTCAATGGGCGGGATATTTTTTCACTGTCCTGCAATGTGCTTCTTATTAATCGGGCAAAACGTGAAAAATAGTCGTACACGGTATCAGGATCGTTTTTATAAACCATCGATCCGATCATATTGATAGCATTGAAAGCAAAGTGCGGATCCATTTGATTTTTTATGGTCTTGAGTTGTAATTCCATTTTTTCCTTCTCAGCAACTGCTTTTTTCTTCTGGTTGTGAATTATTCTTTTGATGGTAAAAAACAAGCTTGTTAAAATTATAAGACTTATAAGTAAAATAAACCATGCAGTTTCCCAGAATGGTGGTGTGATAATTATTTCCAGCCTGGCCTCATGTTCGCTCCACAGGCCATCGGAATTGGTTCCTTTTACCCTGAAAGTATAATTTCCTGCATCAAGGTTTGTATAGGTGGCTGAGGTTTTATTGGCAATATAGTTCCAGTCTTTATCAAACCCTTCCATGATATAGGCATAATTATTTTTGGAGGGCATTGAGTAATCCAGTGAAGCAAACTCGAATGAGAAAACACTTTCGCGATAGGTCAATACAATGTTGTCGAGAAAAGTAATCTTAGCCGGAATATAGTATTGATCATTTTTTTTGACGATTTTGTTTTTTCCCTTTTTAACTTTTGATTCAGGAGGAATTATAAGAACTTCTTCGTTGAAAATCTTAAAGTTGGTCAGGATCACAGGTGGAATAAACTTATTTGTTTTCAGGCTGTCAGGATTAAAATAGTTCAATCCTTTCGGGCCTCCAAAATATATTTCGCCTGTACGGGTTTGAAAGTAGGCTCCCTGGTTGAATTCATTGCTTTGAAGTCCATCACTGGCATCGAACACAGAAAACATAGGATGGAAAGGATCATAGGTATATTGAGAAAGATCCTTGTTCTCATTTAATATTTGCTGCAAGACAAAATTGTCAAGTTTTGCAATTCCCCGAAAAGTACTCATCCAGATATTATTTTTCTTGTCTTCTGCAAGTCCGAAAATTACATTGCTTGGAATTCCCTGCTTTGTTGTAAAATGATAAAATGATATTTCGGAATAGGGATTCATTGCCAGATTCAATCCTCCCTGCGTTCCAAGCCATAACCGGCTTTTTTTATCAAATAAAATTACCCATACATTGTTGTTCGACAGGCTCTTCGGATCAGCAGGATCATATTTATAGAAACTGAATTTTCCGGTTGTTTTATTCAGAACACTTATCCCTCCTTCAAAAGTCCCTATCCATATGTTTCCTAAAGTATCTTCAGCGATGGACAAGATAGTATTGGATGAAATAGAAGTGCTATCATTCGGATCATGCATAAATACTTTAAATTGGCCTGATTTTCTATCGTATTTGTTTAAGCCACCGCTACGCGTACCTATCAAGATATCACCTGATGAATCTTCATAAAGTGCAAGAATCCGGTTGTTTGAAATACTACCCGGTTCATTTTTACTCCGTTTGTAAGCTGTAAATTGTCCGGTATTTCTATCAAAAGAATTCAAGCCCCCTCCATAAGTACCGATCCAAATAATTCCCTGATAGTCCTCAAGCAGAGCCCAGACGTTATTATTGGAAAGGCTGTTGTTAAATAGATTATTGGCCTTATAGGTGATGAACTTCCCGGAATTCTTATCAAGACGATTTAATCCACCGCCCTCTGTACCGATCCATAAAGTGTTTAATCGGTCGACAAGGATCGTATTTACACTGTTTACTGAAATATTGGGTTTGTTTTGAGGATCGGCATTGATGGTTTTAAAAGAGTTTATATCCGATTTGATCTTAAAAATGCCCTTGTCGGTACCAGCCCAAATAATACCGGAACGGTCTTTAATTAGACACCAGGTATTTAATTCTCCTGTTTCTTCACTTTTAGTAGATTTAATAGAAACGTTATCACATTTCAGAGTTGTATTATCAAGAAGTTTTATACCTGATCGGGTGCCAAACCATATCCGGTTGTTATCTTCAGGTAATATAGTCCAAACCGTTTCTGTTTCTGTATCCGAAAGGATAGGATTCAGGGTTTCAGTTTTTGTATTTACTTCCCAAAGACCGGTATTGGCCCCAATGATCAACTTTTCATCTAAAACTTGACTGATAGACCATATTATCAAATCATTAATATTTTCATCGCTATCCGATTTCTCAATCCTCTTGAAACTTGAATCTTCTTTGTTGAATCTTGCCAGTCCTTTGTTTGATCCAATCCAAATATTACCTGAATTATCCTTAAAGATTTTCATAACAATATCAGATGGAATGGTATTGCTATTGATTTCTGAAAACCTGAATTTGGTAAAGACTTGATTTTCCTTATTGTATACGCTGATTCCGTTATTAGTCCCTGACCAAATATTGCCAAGGTCATCGGTTGTAACTGTCCAAATTGTATTGTCAGATATGCTTGTAGTGTCTTCGGACTTTTGGAACACAATAAACCTTCCGGTATATTTATCAAATCTATTAAGCCCACCGCTCATCGTACCGATCCAGAGGTATCCTTCAATATCTTCACAAAAAGATAAGATATAGTTGTTTGATAAACTGCTTGAATCGGAGGGCTGGTTTTGGAAATAGGTGAATTTGTAACCATCATACATATTCAATCCATCCTGTGTGCCGATCCAGATAAGCCCATCCCTGTCCTGAAGGATGCAGTTTACCGTACTTTGAGAAAGGTCATCTTCAGAAGTTAATTGATCGTAACATTGGAAATTTTGACTAAACAGAGGAACAATAAAAAGGAGTAATGAAAATGTTATTATGAACAATTTCACTTGATTAATTAACCCTCTTGTTTGTTTAATTGGCAAAGACAAAGTTTCAGATTGATAAAAGGCAAATATATAAATTGGATTTGAGAAGAAAAAATATCATTGCAGGAAAAAACCCTGCCTCTGACTTATTGTTCAAAAAACAGGGCATTTGGATTGCCTGCCGGTCGGCCTGATATTTGCGAAGAGGTAAAACAGTTTAGAGTTTAGAGTTCAGGGTTCAGCGTTCTGTCTTTATTTAATGAATCGATTTTTTTAGAATCCTGAGCAAAAGAGTATGAATTTATCAGATAGCAAAGCAATATTAAGACATAATATGGAATCCCATATCTAACCATAAGTAGAGGGTTTTACTTTTATAAAAATAATAATATTTCCTTTTGGATTTTTATATATTCAAGAAAAAAGCAAACGGTAATTTCCGTTTTATGGGAATTGAATTTGAATTTCTGTCTCCCCTACCTTGCTTTTATCTAGAAAAATTTATTCCGGCACCTGGCTGATTTTACCTGTATTTTTTAGCCATTGGTCATCTTTATCAGGATTATTTACCTGGCCGTCAAGATTAAAGTCGGTGTTCAGGTAATTTGTGTTTCCAGCATCTTCTTTCCAATCTATATTTTTGTCATTTAAATCTATAGATCCGTCAGTATTTGCATCTCCGCCAGACATACCCCAGATTCCTGGAGAAATTTCCGAATAACCGGAAATTCCACCCCATACTTTATCTGAACCGGATGAAAAATCATTATCATAACTTCCCTCTGTTGGAATAAGATTATCCCCTGAAATGATCCCTAAATGATTCCTATGATAGATTGTGAGGTAAGTATTATCGTCAAATGATACAGGGAATTCAAACAATGCTGAACCATTCACATCAATAACAATCCCATCCTTGAGCAATAGAACTGCTTTTCTATATAAAACATTAGAAGCAGTAGAAGGATTCCCAACACCATTTCTGATTTCAAGCAATAGCCAGTCAACTGCATCCACCGGCAATAATGTCACACTTTCATATTCCATATAATTCCAGGGTGGTAGGTTATAGGGCTGTTCTAATGGAACAAGCCCCTTTTCATTTAAGGTTGTTTCCATTTCGTAACCATTGAACGGCCCATCAAGGTAAACTTTTATTGTGTGCTCCATCATATAAAGGAAATAATTAGAGCCATCCGAAAAATCACTTTCTATACCAAAACCGTCAGTGGCACTGACCCTCCAGTAATAATTCCTGTTTTCAAGGTCTAAATAACCAGGAAGCGAATTGATTTGCATGGAAATTGAGGAGGCTTTGGTATCCACTTGTATTCCATTTGTATCAACCTCCAGTGAAGAAAAACCGGGATCATCATCAATTTGCAAATGATAATGGCTGACATAATCCCCAACATCAGGATCGGTTGTGGTAAGCCAGACAAGGTAATCATCTTCTCTCATTAGAGTTCCGTTTGAAGGCACAATCGGTGAAGGAACGATCGGTGGGAGGCTGACAGCAAAAGTCCAGGCCTGGTTACTGAATTTAGATAAATAACCGTCTGTAGCTTTCACCTTCCACCCATACCATTTTCCACCTGTTAGGGTTTCAGGTATAGTATATGAAGGATCTGTTAATTCGCCACTAACTGTTATGTTCGAAGACCATGTGATATCGTCTGTATAATAAAAATAATAGCTTATAGCATCTCCATCAGGGTCTATTGGAACTTCCCAGGTAAAGGATGGTGTTTGATCTGT
Organism: Bacteroidales bacterium; assembly: GCA_030596605.1. Taxonomy (GTDB): domain Bacteria; phylum Bacteroidota; class Bacteroidia; order Bacteroidales; family JAADJA01; genus JAADJA01. The sequence goes on along the minus strand of JAUVJI010000039.1, from coordinate 1,008 downwards.
TGTTACAATATTATCAGGTAAACTGATAAGACTAAATCCTTCCGGTGGCAAATTGTCAAAGAAGGAATTTGCAGCAACTGGCATAAACTCAACAATACCATAAGGCCCATTATCATAATGATCATAAACTTGTCCGGCAATTGTGAGACTGTCTGTTGTATTCCAGAAATTGTTTTTAGCATGAATCAGGTTTGCTGTTTCATTATAAATTCCAAAATCACCATTTCCATAAATATCACAGCCAAAGCCCAAAGTGTCACCAATAACGGGATTGCTAGTACCGGTAAGTAGAACTCCAATTGAATCGTTATTAATAAACTGGCAAAGCTTCAGGTATGGGGAAGAATTGTTCAATCGCATTCCCGATTCACCTGAATTAATAAAAGTAACATGTTCCAGATCGAGCATATTTGTACCATCACAATACATATCGTTTGTGGTTGCATCATCAATTATACAATATTTTAAAGAAGAATTACTACCGTAATTATCAGCATAAGGATGGAAATAAAACCCGTCCCATCTGTCAGTTATTGGGTTTAAAGAAGTAAAAGTTATCAGGCTGTCGTGTGTCCCTTCAGCAATGATTTCCCCACCACGAAAATTGTTATAGGAATAATGTTCGCCAACTTGAATAATTACCGATGAATCTAATTTTACAGTAATTCCAGGTTCGATAGTAAGTGTACTATATGAGTTTTGTTTGGCAACAATAATGTCTCCAACTACAATGTATTCGCCACCAAAGTTATACCATGTTCTATTGATGCTTTGGACCCCGGCGCCAACATATACTGTTGAAACAGTATTTGTTATATGTTGGACATCATTGGGAGCAGTTGCATAAATATCATAGCCATCTGAATTTGTGATTGTACATGAGTCTATTCGCGGCTCAGTAGATATGTTTGACTTGATATTATAATCTTTTCCCTTTTCAATTGTGCAGTATTTCATTGATGAGGAAGCACCATAATTGTCGCTATAATCATGGAAATAAATCCCATC
>JAUVJI010000080.1 GCA_030596605.1 Bacteroidales bacterium | reverse complement strand
TAGGGCATGTAGGAAGCTCAATTCTACTAGGCATCATTGGATATACATTTGGAATCGCTTTGGGTAAACTTGAATTGTTTGAAGGTTTTCGGGGTAATCTTGCGGCATGGGCATTTGTAATTTTTGGCCTTGTTTATTTTATTTGGGGTATCAGGAGAGCTGTTGTTAATAAACCACATAAACACAGGCATCTTCATAAGGATGGCACCATGCATGAACATGATCATACACACTCCAATGATCATGATCATGTTCATAAAACAAATATTACGCCCTGGATACTTTTTACCATTTTCGTGCTTGGACCATGTGAACCATTAATTCCTGTGTTAATGTATCCTGCTGCTGAAAGCAGTACATCAGGAATGATCTTTATTGCTATCATTTTTTCTATTGTAACAATAAGCACAATGCTGGGAATTGTTTTGCTGGCAACCTACGGAATTAATTTTGTTAAATTTGGAAAACTGGAAAGATATACACATGCACTGGCCGGCGCTATTGTATTGTTGAGTGGGATTGCAATTCTAATAGGCTTATAGTCTGCCTGGGCCTGAAGGCCAATGTAAATAGAGTACTTAATTATCAATTGTCTTCTTAGTTTCAATAATATTCACATCCCTTTGAGGGAAAGGAATCCTGATACCATTTTCGCGGAATTGGGCATCAATAGCAAATTGCAAATCACTTTTGATGTTCTCAACACGAAAGGATTTATTTGTCCAGAAATACAATTGAAAATCAAGTGATGAATTTACAAAATCGTTAAAACGGACAAATGCTTGTTAGTTGAATATTGGCATTTTCTAATTCCCATAATCAAACAATCTTTTTTTCTATATAATCCGAATTTAATATTCGAAGCGCTCCCATATAATCAGGGCAAAACTCAACGTGGTCACCAATCTTTAACTTTCCTGAATTACGGCCAATATCCAATACAATCATGTCAGAGCTGGCACCTGAGAAGTGATAGTTCTTTTTTAGTGGTGTAATATTTTTAATATCGATATCAAGTAATCCAATATCAAGTATTGCCCTGAAAGATGTTTTCCGTAATCTTTCTCATTAAATTCAGGTGATTCACCTGCTACATTTGTTCCTATCTCTCCAATAGGTACTTTTGGCTTTTCTGTCAGTTCAATGACTTCGGCATACAGTTTAAAAACATCTGTTTGCATACCTTTTATCGGCTTATTTGTAATTAAATTATTTCCAAAAAACAGTGTTTCACCTACCCGGAAATGATTTACCCCTTTCGGAATAAGTTTTTTATATATCAATGGAATCGTAACGGAAGAACCTCCTGAAACCCAGGGTATTTTTTTATTGAATTTCGCTTCTATCAGCTGCTCATATAAACTCAGCTGAACCATCTTATCATGGGTGGGCATTATCCCATTCAGGCAGTTAAGGTTTGTCCCTATTCCAACAATGCTAATATTTGGAAGTTTAAAAATACTGGAATAAAATTCAATCAGATGTTCACCCATAATTCCTTCCCTTAAATCACCCATTTCAATCATGAGTATGATTTTATGGGTTTTATTTTGACGTTGGGCCTCTTCAGAAATTAATTTGATGGTTTCGTATTCTGAGTTTAAACTAACATCGGCATATTTCACAAGACTTACAACGCTTCTTTTAGGAGGAGGTTTTATGTAAACTGTCTGAACTTTAGGGTTAACCTTCTTAATAACTTTCAGGTTACTAATCCTTGAATCATGAATTTCCGTTATACCCAGGTCCAGGAGAAGTTTTATATACTCCTTGTTTCCGCATAATAGTTTACTTACCATTCCCCATTCAATATTGTTTTTAGTAAACAAATCATCAAGAAAATGAAAATTATGTTGAAGTTTTTCTTTGTTAAGATCGATATATGCCATAACTATTTGGTTTTAATTCTGTTGATATCCATTGGTAAACGGGTTAATAATTCATAATTGACCTGGTTACTTAACTCACTGAACGATGCAACTGATAATTCATAATCTCCTTGTTTGCCAATTATCACCACTTCATCCCCAATATCTACATTCGGTAAATTTGTAACATCTGCAATCACCATATTCATATTAACCATTCCTATAACGGAAGCGCGCTTATTGTTAATCAATACTTTGCCCTGATTGCTCAGCGCTCTGCTGTATCCATCATAGTAGCCAACCGGAATGATTGCAATTTTCATATTTTCGTATGCCTGGTAGTAATTTCCATAGCTGATAAATTCACCCTGTTCCACATCTTTTACATCCATAATTTTACTTGTCCACCGCAATACCCGTTTTAACGGATCTCTTTTATCTGTTTTTTCATGGATGTAGTGGATGAATGTTTCCCTGCTCGGCCAGAAACCGTATTGCATAATACCGATGCGTACCATATCCAATCTTGTATCAGGATATACCATAGCTGCTGCTGAACAGGCTGCATGCCTGATATCTGGTTTCATGCCTTCTTTCTTCATATAATCAAATAATTCAGCGGCAACCTTAATTTGCTTTTGTATCCTAACGTAATTTGAAATACTTTCAGCACCTGCAAAATGTGTACATACCCCCCGGATATGAAATTGATCCCTGTTATTTTTAATAGTTTTAATAGCTTTCTGAAGGTCTTCTTGATTTAAGCCTGTCCTGTTCATTCCTGTTTCCAGATCAACATGCACTATGGCTTTTTTATTTAGCCTCCTGGTAACTTCTAAGACATTTTTGGCCCTGTCAGAATCGGAAATGTAAAATTCTATCCCATCGTCTATTACCCAATCAAATCCATCATCAGGAATATACCCCATGATCATAATTGTGTGATCACCTTTTAACACATTTTTTACCCTGACTGCCTCATCGGCGCTGAATACCGAAAAATGTTTAATTCCGCAAAGCTCCATAATGGGTGCTGTTTCTTCAATACCATGGCCGTATGCATTACCTTTTACCACAGACGAAATGATTACAGAATCTCCCATTTGAGATTGGATAAACTTCAAGTTATTCTCCAGTGCTGATTGACTCAGTTCTATGATAGATGTACTTTGCATTTATTTTAGGATTAATTTGTAAACATTTGTAAATATTTCAACTCCGGTTTCGATTATTTCATCCGGAAAGTCAAAATCGGGATTATGCAGCGCCGGTTGATTTGTACCTGAACCCAAGCCAAAAAATGCCCCGGGAAATTTGTTTAGGAAATAACCAAAATCTTCCGACCACCTGAATGGGGTTTGAAGAGTTTCAATTTCAAGTTCTGATAATTTGGCTGCTTCTGTTACAATATCAGTACATTTTGGATCATTTTCAGTATTCGGGAATTCTTCCACCCACTCATATTGCATCAGCAACTTTTGCTTTGCAGCTTTATTTTGTATTGACTCAAGTACATATTTTTTCAAGGCTTCAAATTCCTTTGTATAGGTTGCCCTGATGGTAAACATCATTTCAGCAAAACCCGGACTTGTCCCAAATGCTTTTTCGCCAAGCCTGGTGTGAATAAGGGTAATGATTTGCATTCCGTTATTCTTAATCACCGGAATTGTGTATTTCTCAAAATCTTTGATAACGGATGCCATTACAAACGCAGGGTTTAATCCTTTTTCAGGTTCTGCTGCATGAGAAGTTTTTCCTGTTAAACGAACAATCAGTCCTGTAGAGGCAGATGAAAAAACACCTTTTTTAATTACGATTTTGCTTTTAGGATATCCGGGGAGGTTATGTAAGGCAAAAATGTAATCGGGCTTAATCTGGTCAAATTTTGAATCTTCTATTACCTGCCTGGCTCCCTGTCCGTTTTCTTCGGCAGGTTGGAATAATAAAACTACCCGGCCTTTTGCGGGAGGATTATTTTTAAGTCCTTCTGCCAAACCGCTAACAATTGCCATGTGTCCGTCATGACCACATTTATGCGAAATCCCATATCTTTCTGAGCGGTGCGAGAAATCATTGATCTCGTCAATTGGTAATGCATCAAGTTCGCTGCGGATCATAACAGTCGGTCCTTTATCAAGGCCATTATAAATAAAAGCAATTCCATATCCACCAATGCTTTCAATAATTTCATCAGGGCTGTAAGAAGAAATAAACTTCTTTACCCGTATGGATGTCTGTTTTTCAGTGTCGGACAGTTCCGGATATTTGTGCAGTTCTTTGCGAAAATCAGTAAGTTTATTTTTTGTAATTTCCATAATCTATTTTTAGTATAACCCTTAACTCTTAACCCTTAACATTTAGCCTATAACTAATAACCAAAACACTTTAACATTAAAACCACTCTATTGGGCCAGATATTCTATCAGTAACTTCTGTTTAGAAGGTTTTCGTAATCTACGTAAAGCCTTTTCCTTAATTTGCCGAGCCCGTTCCCGGCTTATGTCCAATATTTGTGCAATTTCAACCAGGGTTTTAGACTGCCCATTCAAACCGTAGAAATACTCTATAATCTTTTGTTCCTTAGTGGGTAAAGTTTTAATAACCCGGGCAATTTCAACTTTTAATGATTGATTTATTAAAGGTCTTTCTGGAGTTATAGCATTCTTATCCTCCATAAAATCCATCATTGTTTTGCTGTCATCGTCAAGGGTAGGTGCATCAATCGAAATTTTCCTACTGTTACTCTTAATCAAAGTATCTAACTTATATTCGGAAATTTCCATTATATCCGCAAGTTCAGCAGGGGTTGGCATTCTATCATTTTCCTGCTGAAACTTAATTCTTGCTTTGCTCACTTTACCCAGGTCCCCAATTTTATTCAAAGGTAACCTTACTATCCTTGACTGTTCAGCAACTGCAGATAAAATTGATTGCCTGATCCACCATACTGCATACGAGATAAATTTAAACCCCCTCGTTTCATCGAAAAGCCTGGCAGCTTTAATTAATCCCAGGTTTCCTTCATTTACTATATCCGGGAGGTTCATACCCCGATTCTGGTATTGTTTTGCTACAGAAACAACAAATCTCAAATTGCTATTTACAAGTTTCTTAAGTGCTTGTTCATCGCCCCTTTTTATTTTTTGTGCCAGGATAATTTCTTCATCAACAGTAATCATCTCAATTATACCAATATCCTGCAAGTATTTTTCAAAAGAGGTAGAGTCACGATTTGTAATGGATTTATTAATTACTAATTGTCTCATTGAATTTAAATATTGTAATTAGAATAAGTGTTTCTGTTTTTGGGTTGCGGGTGTTGCAAACTGGTAACTCATGATACGCAACCTGTAATAAATTTTCCTACTTTTTATAATAGCGCATTTCCATATAAGGATCTTTGAATCCAACTTTCTCATAAAGGAAACGAGCCGGATTATCATGTTCTACATGCAATGCAATATCCCCTTTCGTTGTTTTAATTGCTTTTTGCATCAATTCAACACCAAGTCCTTTACCGCGGAAACTCTTATGAACAGCTATATATACCAAAATATTTTCTGGAATATAACCCTTCATTCGGGTTTTATTTATTACTACAACCCCAATAATACTTTTATTCTCTTTCATATATAATACAAACCCCCCGAAAGCATGATGGGGATTCAAAGCATAATTAACTGCCCGATCAATATCTTCCCATTTATCTCCAAATTCATCAAGGTGTTCAAAAAGAAAGTTGACTAATTCTTTCTTTTCTAATGTTGTAACTGTGTTAATTGAATCATAAACTTTAATTTTCATTAAGATGTTATTTTATAAGTTGTTAATATTTTATTTAATGTAAAAAATACAATTGCAGAAATGGTAATCCCAAATATATTAGGATCCAGGTCTAACGGCAGCCGGGTATTTGCAATTATCAATGAAATTGTAGTTCCTCCACCCAATAGCATGGATACGAGGGCGGCAACCGGGTCTCGCTTTTTCAGGTACAATGCCCCGATTACTGGGATAAACAGACCTGAAACCATAAATGCATAGGAATAAAGCATTAGCTCTAATACATTGGTCATTTTAGCTGCAAGCAATACCGCAAAAACTCCCAGGATAAGGGTAATAATCTGGGAAACCCTGATGTTCTTCATCTTTTCCTTTCGGTTGGAATTTAACTTCATATAAATGTCGGTGAGGACATTTCCGGATGATGCCATCAGGCAGCTATCTGCGGTTGACATAATTGCCGAAAAATAAGCTGACATTAATATTCCAAGTAGTCCTACAGGTAATACATTAACTAATAAAAGTGGTAAACCCAACTCTGAATCAAATGTATTTGGATCTGAATAACCTAAATGTTGAAACATACCATTTACAAATGCAACCCTGGCGAGAAGGCCAAATGTAACACCCAGAAATGCCATAACAGGCCATTCGAATATGCCTGCAATAAACCATGCTTTTTGTGCTTCTTTTGCGCTTTTCGACGCATAGATTCTTTGATATAAAGTCATCCCCACAAACCATATAGGTACAATTGTAACTGTCCAGTTTATGATTTGTTGCCAGGTAACATTCTGTAATGAGAAGAATTCACCTGATAATGAAGCTGAAATAACTTCCCAGCCTCCTACCAATTTGTAAGCTACGGGGATGCCAATAAATAATAAACCTATTATAAGAATCGACCATTGTATGGTATCAGTAAATATAACTGCTTTAAGCCCCCCTAAAACTGTATATCCTACGATAATAACACCCATGATAATGACTGCTGTTTGTTGGCTGATAACCGGAAAAGCAGCATTTGCCAATTTTGCCCCGGCAAGCATTTGGGAGCTAGTAAAACCAATGTATCCAATGGCTGAAATTATTCCGGCAACAAAAGCGACTCTATTGTCATAGAAATGTTCAAATAATTGAGGGAAGGTTAATAGTTTTTTCAGCTTCGACAATTCCCACACCTTTGGTACTAAAAATACTGCAGCAATCCAGGCACCAACCAGACCTGTAAATAGCAGCCAGGAACCAGCCAGACCAATGACACAACCAAGCCCGCCTAAACCAATCGAAAAACCACCACCAACATCAGTTGCCACAACAGACAATCCGATATGCCATTTGCCAATGTTCCGGCCACCAACATAAAAATCTTCATCGGTTTTGTTTTTATTGAAAAAATAAAAACCGATGCCAATCATGGCAATGAAATAAATAAAAAAAATTGCAATGTCTATATAATGCATAAAATGCTTCTATAGAAGTTATTAATAAACTAATTCAAAAAATACAGAGAGTTAAGGTATTTGGGCTAGGGATCGATAAAAATATAAGGAAACTGTACTTTTATTGATAATTTTTTCTTGATAATAATAATGTTTTCTGCAAAGGCTTTTTGTATATTCATTGGGTTTGCAAAGGTATGACAAATATATGTCATGTCAAAATCTAACCGATTGACATGTCAAAATCAAATCTGTTTCTGATAGGCCTTGAGCCCACATTAACACCATCAACAAAATTGGTGACACATTGATAAATATCTTCATGATAACCCCCTTCCAATACCGCGAAAATATTAGTTTTAAATGCACGTCCCAGTTTGAACCCACACTCATAATATGCTTTAAGGGAAAAATCAAAATTCATCATTTTATCCTTATAGTAACCATCAAATCCCGCAGAAATAGCCACAATATCAGGTTGAAAACCTTTAGCTGCTTGAATTGTTTTATCCATGGTAGATAAAAATACTTTATCATCACTCCCCAGCATTAGAGGGATGTTTAAGGTATAACCTTTTCCTTTGTCCTTACCTGTCTCTTCAGCCTGACCAGTGTGCGGATATGTGAAAGCCTGATGAAATGAAATGTAAAATACTTTGTCAGATTCATAAAAAATATCCTGGGTTCCATTACCATGATGGGCATCAATGTCGATTATTGCTACTTTTTTACCTTCATTTACCAGTTTTTGAGTTGCTATGGCAATGTTATTAAAAAGACAAAATCCAGCGGCTTTTTCCCTTCCGGCATGATGGCCTGGAGGTCTTACTACTGCAAAACCATTGTATTCAGACGCATGAACTGTAAGTCCTACTGCTGAAAGAGCTGCTTCGTAACTTTCTGGGGATAACTGAATCTCTGCCAGGGTTTCATTATTCAGACATCCTTCCTTGATCAGCTGCTTATAATTTTCTGTGTGAACCAGTGTGATATATTCTTCACCATTACGATCCCTATCTTCATATTTGCCGGGAAATTGTTCTATCCGGTAAGCACCTTCTGCTTCGCTGTCAACATTATGATATAGAAATTTACTGTTGAAAAGTACCTTCATTTTAATCTTTAAAAATAAGGCTGTAAATATACAAAATCACACTTAGAGTTTGTTGAATTTAGAAAACAAAATTGAAATATATAGCATATTTAAATATAATATTTATAAATTTGGAGCCAATTCAGATATGATAAGATCGGATATTATGAAAAACGTTGATACCAGTAAGTTTTCATTGGATGAATGTTGGGGGATTCAAATTAATGGATTGAGTCATTGTAAAAAAATCAATTGTAAATGGCAGGGGTTAACGGCCTGCGAAGGAAAAAATATTATCAAAACAGGAATAAATTCAAAAGGCTATAAAATAGGAGAGCATGGCCTGGTTGAAAAGTTAGTTGGATAAAAAAAGAGGCTGTCTCAAAAGTCTTAGTGAGCCTTTGTGGTAAAATCTAAAAGGCTGAACCACAAAGTATCACGAAGGATGCACAAAGTTACACAAAGCAAATTTAACTATAAATATTTCAATTTTTAACTTTTGAGATAGCCTCTCTCTTATTTTTAGGATAAATTATTATATTTCTTTTTTCAGGAACTGCATACGCTCGAATTTTTGTGAACTGCCTTCTTTGTTCGCAACCTTTCCCTTAAACTCCGAAACAGAATTATAACGGTGTTTTTCCATCCATTTTTGCAGGTCGAATAAAATAGTGTCAATATAACTTATACCATTGTTGAACAAAGTAGAACAGATTTGAGTGGCCGAAGCGCCCGCAAGCAATTGTTTCACTACTCCTGAGTAGTCGTGAATTCCTGTACCTGCTGCTAAATCACATTTCAAAAGTGGGGATAATAATGCGATCCAGCGTAAAGATTTGGTTACTTCAAGTGGGCTGCTTAGAATATTGTCACGCACTATTGTTTCCGTTTCAATATCAATATCGGGGCGGTAATACCTGTTAAACAATACTAATCCATCCACACCTGCTTCATCTAATCTATTTGTAATTTGAATAAGATTTGTGAAATAGCTTCCCATTTTTACCGAAACAGGAATATTAACATGAGCCTTGACTTTTTCAATGATCTCGATATATTTATCTGCGATATCAGCACAAGCCATGTACTTATCAAATGGGAATATGGCAATATTTAACTCAATGGCATCCGCACCTGCGTCTTCTAATGTTTTTGCAAATTGTGGCCATTCATGCGCAGAAATACAGTTGATACTTGATATGATAGGAATATCGGTATAATTTTTTGAACTTTTTATTAAATTAAGAACCTGTTTTAAACCATGTTCCTTCGAATGTTTATTGATGTGTTCAATAGCTTCAGGAAACCAAAAATATTTGATATCCTGATCCATGAGGGCATTTGAATCAGCGATCAGTTGTTCTTCAAATAATGATTTAATAACAATAGCGCCTGCTCCAACATCTACACATTTCTTAATATTATTAATCTCACCTGTTAATTTTGAACTACTGACAATGATGGGATTTTTCAGTTTTAATCCCATGTATTCTGTTGAAAGGTCCATGACAATTTTACTTTGATTAATATTTTATTCTATTGATATATCAAACTCTTTAAAAGAATCAATCATCTCAGATGGATCCATCAATTTTTCTTTCATCGCTTTCAATGATTCGTCCAGGTTTTGTTTTGCTTTTTTGGTTAATCCCTCTTTAAATTCCCATTCATATCCTTTAATATGAAGCAGGTAAGTAGGAGGAGTCCTGTTATATATTTTTTTACAAAGCCCGATAATATAGCCCGGAGATGCTGCATGCGTTGTAAATACAACTTTTGTCGAGGCATCTACAGGTGTTAATATAAAACGCTCAATATTTTCGGTGGAAGCATCTGCAAAAATCACAAGGTCTTTGTCAGCCACTGCTGCTGCGTCTTCAATATTTAACTGGTAATTGCTGTCGAATTCAAAACCCTTTAAATTTTTCTCTTTTACCCACGCTTCTATTTTTTCTATGAATGCGTTTCCCAGGCCATCATCCTGACGGCCCGGATTACCATATCCGTAAATTAGAATTTTATATTCTGACACAAATTCTACGTTCTTTTCCTGTCAATAATTTTATTGCTTCTATCAACCAGCACAATTTCGAGTGGCATTTGACCAAGGGCATGAGTTGCACAGCTTAAACAAGGATCATAAGCCCTGATAGCTACCTCTACCGCATTCATCATCCCTTCCGTGATTTTTTTCTGGCCGGTCATAAATTGTTTGGCAGCAAGATTCACAGCCACATTCATAGGCTCATTGTTGTTTGTTGTAGAAACGATCAGGTTAGCCATAGTCAACTGGTCATTCTCATTGATAGCATAATGATGGAATAAGGTTCCGCGAGGAGCTTCAAGCACACCTACACCTTCGCTTAGTTTTTTACCTTTGACAACTAAATCACCTTTCATCAGATCAGGATCATTTAGCAACTCTTTCATCATTTCAGCAGAATGCAGGATCTCTATCAACCTGGCCCAGTGCATGTGCATCGACATATTGTTTGGTTTGCCATTGGTATATGCTTTGAATTCCTCAAATTCTTTTTGCGCCAATGGGGAAGGAATAAAATCGCAGGTGTTCAAACGTGCCAATGGTCCTACCCTGTACCAGCCGTTTTCTTTTCCCCGATCCAACAAATAAGGGAATTTCATATAACTCCAGTTCCTGACTTCTTCATTAATATACTTCAGGTAATCCTGATAATCTACATCATGTAGAATTTTTTTACCATCGGCATCAACTGCCCTTAATACACCATGATAAAGGTCTAAGGCTCCGTCTTTTCTGACAAGGCTTAAATGGCTTGAGGGGAATGCTGCAAAACCGTCAATAAACTCTTTGTTTTCTTTATGATAGGCCTTCAGAAAGTTCACAGCATCAATAGACCACGAGATCATCTTATCAATATTCAATGGATCGGGGCCATTCAGGAAGCTGTCTTTTTCTTCCTGGGTAAGATGTTTATTAATACCACCAGGAATAGCTCCTGTACCATGAATTTTTTTACCGGCAGTGGCTTTTATTATCTCCTGACCAAATTTACGCATCATCACACCCTGAACTGCAAGATCCGGATGTTTTTTAATTACACCGATTATATTACGAATGGCTGGATCAGCATCCACACCAAAAAGTAAATCGGGCGAAACAAGGTGGAAAAAATGCAGTGCATGTGACTGGAATATTTGTCCATAGTGCATCAATCTTCTCATTTTTTCACCTGTGGGAGTTAATCCGTCACCTGTTCCGGCACCAACAATCACATCCAATGCTTTTGCTGCAGCGAGGTGGTGACTTACCGGGCAAATACCACAAAGTCTCTGTACAAGTACAGGAGCTTCCCAATACGGGCGTCCCTGAACAAATCTCTCAAATCCCCTGAATTCAACAATGTGAAGACGGCTTTGCGAAATATTTCCTTCATCATCAATATGTATGGTCACTTTTCCGTGCCCTTCAACTCTGGTTACGGGTTCTATTGTTATTTTTTGTTCCATTTTTATTTAGCTTTTTATTTATTCCAATTTTATAATATTATTAATAGAATTAAAATAAGTCTTTGGTGTTACGAGTTACGTGTTTCATGTTACGTGTTCCGTGTTAATGATATAAATGATTATTTTTTGGATTTCCAGTTATTTTCAACATATTCAATAAACTTGTTTATTCTTCTGCTCAAAATCTCATATTCCTCAATTAGTTTATTCAAACCAGAGTTTTCAAAATGGATCTGGTTTATCATTTTAAGTTGTGAACGTGTTTCATCGCATGATGAATGTGAAAAAATTAAAAATCTGATAAACTCATCTTTATATCTTCTTCTTCCAAATCCTTCTGCGATAGTATCTTTAATTCGCTTAGAAGATCGCCGTACCTGGCTTCCCTGCTCATATTTCTCATAATCAGGTAACGCAAGACTCATCGAATGAACATTTAAAGCAAGCTTGTATGCCAAATTATATATTTCCAAATCCTCAAACCCTTTTGCTTTCGTGTTCATCTTCATTTTGTTAAAATGCCATAAGGTTTAATTACATTCTGCAACCTGCAACCCGTAACTCCCAACCTGTAACACATGTAGATTAATCAAATTTTATAACTTCATAAGGTAATTTCATTTCATCGCCGGTAACAAGTGCAACAAGGGCATTCCAAATAAGATCAGCAGTTGGTGGACATCCCGGAAGATAATAATCAATCTTCACGATCTCATGACAAGGATAAACTTTGTCAAGTATGATCGGAAGTTCTTCATCATTAGGAAGAATACCTTCAGGATTTGCATCTTTTGTGGAAGGTCCATTCAAATAGGCTTCTTCAAGACATTCTTTAATCGGTATGTTATTCCTCATAGCCGGTAATCCGCCCATGATGGCACATTCTCCCACAGAAACCAGGATCTTGCAATTTTTCCTGAAATCTTTCAGTACGTGTACATTTTCACTGTTACAACATCCGCCTTCAATAAGACCAATATCACACATTTGTGTAAATTCTTTAATGTCGTCTATTGGAGATTTATTAAAATCAACCAGCTCGATCAATTCGAGGATTCTGTCATCAATGTCAAGTAATGACATGTGGCATCCAAAACAGCCTGCCAGCGATGTTGTTGCAACTATAGGTTTACTCATTATTTTTCCTCCTTGATTATTTATTTTCTGATTCAATTTCACTTCCAATAGGTTTTTTGTCATATTTACGACTACCAATCGGATCCACATACCCTCTTTCTTTTTTCAGGATACTGCCAACAGGACAGGTATCCATTGCATTTTGTGCTTCTTCATCCGTCATTTTATTGGCCAATTCATGATCGATGTTGATCATAGCTTTATGTCCTCTGCCTTTAATGGCGAAAATACTCTTACCGTCTTTTGACTTGATTGACCTGACACAACGTTTACAAAGTATACATCTGTTTCTGTCAATGAAGATTTTTGGTGTATTTGCATCAACAACCTTTTCTTCAAATTCAAATGGAAATCTTGGAACCAGCATTTTATAGCGATACCCTAATGCCTGCAATTCACAATTACCACTTTTTTCACAGGCCGGGCAATAATGGTTTCCTGAAACAAATAGTGTTTCAATGATGATATTTCTTAACTCCTGGATTTCAGGTGTGTTGTTTTCAATGACCATTCCATCCGTAACTTCAGTAGTACAGGCTGTCATAAATCTGCCGTTGATCTTTACGTTGCAGATTCTGCATGAGCCGGCCGGTTTCACTCCTTCAAGATGACAAAGTGTAGGTATATAAATACCATTGGCTTTTGCTGCATCAACAAGGTTAGACCCCTTATCAGCTTTGCACTCTTTGCCATCAATAGTAAACTTAATTTTATCGTTCATAACATTTAAATTATTTATCATTTATGCCTGCGGGAACCTTCCAACTGCGCGGGAGGATTCCTGAATAGCTTTATCCAAATCAAATTTTGTATCGAAATCTTTGCCTTTTTCAATTTTAGCCTCAAACTCCTGAATGAAGTTTTCAAGGCCTGAAAGGATTGGATTAGCAGCAGTTTGGCCTAAACCACAACGGTTGGCCATTTTCATTTGTTTACCCCAATGAGTCAGGTCTTCGAGGTCTTTAGCAACACCTTTGCCATCAATGATCTTTTGAAGTTTATTTCTAAGTATAACAGTAAGATAACGGCATGGAGCACAAGAGCCACATGATTCTTCGATAAAGAATTCTGTAAAATTCTTGATTACATCCAAAATACTTCTTTCCTGACCAATTACTATCATGGCACCGCCTGTAGGAAGGTCTTCATAACATATGGTTCTGTCAAATTCGTTCTCTCCGATCAGTCTTCCTGACGGGCCTCCTACCTGTACAGCTTTCGGATCAATAGCGCCTGACATTTCAAGCATTTCCCTGATGGTCATTCCCCATTCAATCTCAAAGACTCCAGGATAACGCACGTCACCTGATATGCTAAGTAGTTTTGTTCCTGAAGTTTCTTTGGTGCCCATTGACTTATACCATTCTCCGCCATTCTGAATTATTTTAACAATTGAGCACAGTGTTTCAACATTGTTGACAACTGTCGGCTTGTCGAGGTATCCAACACTAACCGGGAATGGAGGCCTGTTTCTGGGTTCTCCGCGCTTGCCTTCACATGATTCTATCAGAGCTGTTTCTTCACCGCAAACATAAGCGCCGGCGCCAAACTGAATTCTGATATCATAGTTAAATCCATCAATTCCGGCCACATTTTTTCCTAACCATCCTTTTTTCCTGAAATCGTCAAGAATTGTTTCCAAATGATTTTGCAGGTATTCATATTCCAGGCGGAGATAAAGAATTCCTTCTTTTGCACCAATGGCATAGCCAGCAATGACCATGCCTTCAAAAAGTAAGTGTGGAAGTTCGGTTAAAATAACCCTGTCTTTAAAAGTTCCGGGTTCACCTTCATCGGCATTACAGAGTAAGTATCTTTCCTTACTTCCTGCTCTTGTGCAAAATTCCCATTTTAAACCTGTCGGGAAACCTGCTCCGCCGCGTCCCCTGATGTTGGAGTTTTTAACTTCTTCAATTATTTCCTTGGGTTTCATTGAACCCATTTTTTTAAAAGAATCGCCAGCCGTATAATCAGAAAAAATAACAGCGCCTCTTCTATTAAGGTTGTTTGTTACCATCGTCTTAATCAGTTCTGACTGATTTTGGCCTCCGCCAAAACTGTTTACCATTTCAGTTACAGTTTTACCTGCCCTGAATGACTTGATCAATTCTCTGACCCTGTAGGTTGTTATTTTTGGAAAAACAACACCATTAATGATTGCAGCCGGTTCCTGATCATTCATTCCGATGCATGATGTATCATACAATCCGAATAAGCTATCCTCCGAAATACTGCCGAATTTTGTACCTGTTGCTTTTTCAAAAGCCTCTGCAACTTCTTCCCTGCCCATAAATTCTGCAACCAGGCTGTTATTGAGGTAGATGTTATATTTACCTCTTGACTCCTTTGAGAAGAAATGATAAAATGAAAGCGTTTGCTCTACATCTACCCGGGAAATGTTAAGTTGATCTGAAATTTCAGCAATGTCATCACCCCCAACATGTCCTTTGTCTTTTGTGATATCAATGAATATATCCATGAGACGGGTAGCATCATTGCCAAATTTATCAACTATACTTTGAACCTGTGAACTCATATGCGAACTTATTTAAACTATGTATATATAACTATTGTTAATTGATTAACAGTTGCAAAATGAATTTTTTTTTTTGATATATCCAAACCGGAGTTTAAATTTAGAAGTAGTTTAAATAACCTGGATATTATTGAACCATTAGTAATAGTTGATCTTTTCGAATAATTATGAATTAGATTTATTTTCATTTTATGATATATATCATTGTTCACTTCATTTTCATTTTCTACTTTTATACCATTGATAAAATTTTAATTTCGATAAAAAATGAGTTATATTAGCACTAAAGTCTCTTTACTAAGGTTATTTCTGTGGCTTATCGCTGCACACTCTTTTATTACCGGTTTAATGCTGATTGTCTTGCCCAGCGAGTCATTGGCTTTTTTCGGATTTGAAATAATTGAAAAGTTTTTTTCGACACAAGGTGGGGTTTTCCATTTAGTTATGGGTATCGCCTATGTTCTGGCTGCTGAAAATTTAGGCCGCTCCGACCTGGTTATTTACTTTTCAATTTCTGCGAAGTTCATTGCTTCCATTTTTTTGTTTTCTTATTTCTTCTTCCAAAATTTAATTTGGGTTGTTGCATTCTCAGGTGCGGGTGATTTGATAATGGGGATTATTCTTCTGGTATTGTTTATAAATTATAAAAAGGAAATAGCGATAGAGGATAAAAAGAAACAAATTTAAATTCTTTATCAAACTTACAGGAATACAAACTATTAATCCTAATTTCATAGTACCTTAAATTGTTACCATAGAAATTAATTATTGATTAAGAATCTGTTAAAATAAATGAATTATATTAATGAATTTTTGTAGATTTATCCGAATTATAATTATCCATTATTAATGAAAAAATTTATCTTTCTAATATGCGGAATATTAATCGGTCTTTTTACTCAATCTCAAACCATTTTGATAGACGAAACAAAATGGTTTAGAAAGGGGCCAAATTGTGCATATGTAATATCTCTGGGAATGGCTCCTTCCAATCCGGATGTTATCTATATCGGCACATTTTCCGGCGGAGTTTATAAAACAATTGACGGAGGTGAAACATGGATTTACTGCTCAACTGAAATTCTTCCCCAATATGAAGATTCATTGAATAATTCACCAACGTTACCCTGCTGGTGGTATAGCGATTATTACCCGGTTTATGACGTTGCCGTGCATCCACAGGATGAAAACCATCTATGGATAGGAATACAGGAGAGGGGATTGTTTGAAAGTACGAACGGCGGTCTAAGCTGGCAAAAAGCCAATGAAACATTACCCGATACACTCGCTGTTAATTTAATTGAGATCAACCAGCAAAACACCGATGATATTATGCTGGGAACAGGCAAATCTTTCTCGGGTACTTGTCCTTCAAATGGAGGAATGTACAGAACATTCAACGGAGGAGTTACATGGAATTTGGACGAAGGTTTACCCAATGGAAACTCCTATGGGATAACCGACATAAAAAGAGACCCCGGCGATAATGAACATATAATCATAGGTATAAGCAGTGCAGGTGAACCGGGGTTTCCCTGGGGAATTAAGGAAAGTTATGATAATGGCAATACCTGGCAGACAATTACGGATGTTTTTCCTTTCTCTGAAATAAGCATTGATCCTCAAAATAGTCTATTCTGGTGGGGAGTGGGTTTAACAGCTTGGGGAGATTGGTGGTTATTCACTTCCGATGACGGAGGGCAAAACTGGAACCTTTACGAAGGATTTGAAGACCCCTACAGATGGGTAATGAGTATGTATGCCGATGCCGATTTTAATATTTATATTGAGAGGGACCCGGATGAACCTGATTATACCTTTAGCATT
Organism: Bacteroidales bacterium; assembly: GCA_030596605.1. Taxonomy (GTDB): domain Bacteria; phylum Bacteroidota; class Bacteroidia; order Bacteroidales; family JAADJA01; genus JAADJA01. The sequence goes on along the minus strand of JAUVJI010000080.1, from coordinate 1,416 downwards.
TTAAAAAGCCCTGATAATGGTATTTCATGGTTTGAAGTTGATAAGCTTTCTAATAAGGTTTCTTATCTTTATGGTACTATCCGTTTAAAAAATCGCTGTGAAGCGGAAGCTTCTAACACCGACAATGTATATTTTGGCACTTATTGGGGTGTTTTTCACTCTGAAGATGGCGGTATTACAACACAAATACAAAACACTAATTTGATGAATTCCTATATTCATGACATAGAAATTCATCCGAAAAATAGTGATATTATGTATGCTGCAGGTAACCAGGGCCTCTGGAAAAGTATAAATGGTGGTTTGAATTGGGAGTATATTTCACAAGATCATTTGACTGTTGTTAAATGTGATCCCGAACATCCCGATACCATATACTTTGGAGGACGGCGTGGCTTGTGGAGAAGCTTTGATGGCGGGCAAACATACCAGAAAATTGTCGATACGCTAGGTACCATTAGTGATATAGCTATAAACCCTGAAGAAACAAATATTTTATATTATAAGCTAGGGAGTGTTTGTAAGTCAACAGATTACGGCGACACTTGGGAGTTAATTTTTAGTGGTACTTCATACAGAGAAATAGTGATGGATCCCAATCATCCAGACACATTATATCTTGGAGAGTACAGGAGCACTGACGGAGGAGATACCTGGGAAAACTGTTTTGATAAATTGATCATGGCTGTTCATCCGCAGAATGCAAATATTATTTATGCAACAAATGCTACCTATCTCGGGAATACAACCGTCGAGGTTTCCTACGATTGGGGAGAGAGTTTTCAAATCCTGGCAGAATATCAAAACGGGCCGCTCCCAGATTATAATATTTATTGCTTTAGAATTTATAAAGAGAATCCTGATTATTTGTTTTATTCTACACGTAATAATAAAATATTTTACAGTTCTGATGCGGGAAGCAACTGGCAGCAACTCGATGGAAAATACAACACCCGGGTTACCGACATCATTCCCTTCGTTAATGAAAACAAATACTATCTCGCAACGCATGGCGACGGTGTTTGGATTTATGATACAACCTATATTACTGAAATAGATGACAATCTGGACATAAAAGATGATGATTATTTAAAAGTGTCGCCAAATCCTTTTAAGAACGAGACAAAATTCACTTTTAATATTAAAAAATCAGGCATCGTAAATATTTCAATTTATAATTTACAAGGTAGATTAATAAAGACAATTGTAAATGAAAATAAAACAAAAGGAGAATATGAAATAATATGGGACGGTAAAGACAGTTGCGAAAATGATGTTAACAATGGTCTTTACCTAGTAGTTCGTTCTTGATATATCATATCAAATAACTTTAATTTCATCCATTTTATATTTCCAACGAAAGATTACAGGCTCATTGTTTATTTCATCAATGCCCTTATAAATCCTTTCCTTAAG
>JAUVJI010000033.1 GCA_030596605.1 Bacteroidales bacterium | reverse complement strand
GTCGGGCCTGCTCCTGAAAACCTTGAAGCCATACCGGTAGGAACTTCTATGATGCTGTCGTGGGAGCCAAGTGTCTGTGACAATGTTATTGGCTATGATGTCTATAGAAGTGTTGATTCCACAGGATTTGTTCCGGATCATTGCCAGACAGGTGTCCCTGAATCTATCGGGTACGTGAAAATTGTTGAGATTGATGGGATTGATAATTCAGCCTATACAGATGATAATAATGGAAACGGATTGGTTCATGGAATAAAATATTGCTACATTGTAGTAGCTATTTTCCCTGATGGAGCTGAAAGCTATGCATCGGAGGAAGTATGTGCAACGCTAAAAAAGGACCTTCCCATTATTACAAATGTAAGTGTTAATACTACACATATGCAAAATGGTTCCATGTATGTTGCCTGGTCAAAACCAACAGAATTAGATACTATTCAAATCCCTGGACCATATGAATATCAATTGTTTCGAAAGGATAATTCTCCTGGATCTGAATTTATAGAAATTGCTTCATTCGGTTTACTAACAGATACTACTTTTACTGATGTACAGCTTAATACTGAAGAATTGCAATTCCGTTATCGGGTTGATTTTTATAACAGGGAACCGGGCAATGAATACTTAATTGGAACTACAGTGGTTGCTCCATCCACATATTTGAGCATTGAACCCGGTGACAGGGCGCTGCAATTATACTGGAATAATGATGTACCCTGGATAAATCATCATTGGGAAATATTTCGGCAAGATCCCGGTAATATGAATTTCGCTCTTATAGGAGCTTCTTTAGAACCACAATATTTGGATATAGATACTGTATTAAAAAATGGTCAACAATATTGTTATTTTATTAAATCTGTCGGTGGATACTCATCTCCGGGATTGGTTGATCCGATCATTAACTTTTCACAAGAAAATTGTGGAATACCAATAGATAATGTGCCACCATGTTCTCCTGTTTTATCAGTTGAAACAAACTGTGAAGAATTGGTCAATAATCTGAGCTGGACTTACCCTGATACTTGCGATTTTGAAGATTCTATTTATTACAACATTTATTATGCATCTGTTGAGTCATCTGACTACATACTGGTTCATACTACAGGGCCAGATGAGTTTGAGTATATATATTTTACAAACCCTCCCTCAATTGTTGGCTGTTTTAGTGTAACTTCCCTTGATACGATGCATAATGAAAGTTTATCGAGTAATGTTGTTTGTATTGATATTGATGAATGCGGAGATATTCTGTTCCCAATTGTTATTACCCCTAATGGTGATGGGAGTAATGACTATTTCTTTGCGGACTCTGCTAATTCTGTGATGCAATTTCGATTGACAATTTTTAATCGCTGGGGGGTGGTGGTTTATGAGACAGAGGATCCTTATTTTAAATGGGATGGTCGCGATCAGAATAATAACAGGGATTGTAGTCCGGGTGTTTACTTTTACGAAGGGGTTTATTCAGTCTTTACCTTACGGGGACCAGTAGAAAAAAAAGTCAGAGGATCAATTACCTTATTGAGATAAAAAAGAGGCCATCTCAAAAGTCTTAGAGTTACTTAGTGATTACCTTTGAGTGCCTTTGTGGTAAAATCCTTAAAAACTGAACCACAAAGATTCCTTTAGGTTACACAAAGTAATTTTTAAATTATTTTAAACTTTTGAGACGGCCTCTTTTTAAACAACTATTTATTTGTTTTACTTTTTAAATCCCATTAATATTCCTATTAAATCAACAACCCTGTTTGAATATCCCCATTCATTGTCGTACCAGTTCAGGGTTTTTACGATCCTTTTACCAAGTACCCTGGTAAATTCAGCATCATAAATAGAAGAATACAAATTCCCTACTATATCAGAGGATACTAATTTTTCCTCTGAATATAAAAGAACATTCTTAAATCGAGCGGTATTAGATGCCTTTCTTACTGCGTCATTAATATCTTCAACAGTAACATCTCTTCCAACTTCAACCACCAGGTCAACAATTGACCCATCCGGGACAGGAACCCTTGAAGCCATACCGTCCAGTTTTCCTTTTAATTCAGGAATGACTATACCTACAGCTTTTGCTGCTCCTGTTGTAGTTGGAATGATATTTTCAGCAGCAGCACGGCCACGACGCCAGTCCTTATGCGGCACATCAGCCAGACGCTGATCATTTGTATAAGCATGGGTTGTTGTCATGAGACCTTCAATAATGCCAAAATTATCATGTAATACCTTTGCCATTGGTGCAAGACAATTTGTAGTACAACTGGCATTTGAAATTATTCTATGCTCAGGTTTTAAGCCTTCTTCGTTTACCCCTAAAACAACAGTGTAATCAATCTCATCCTTAGCCGGAACAGTAAGAATTACACGTTTAGCACCTGCCATTAAATGCGGCTCTAATGATTCACGGGTGCGAAAAATACCTGTAGCCTCAACTACCACATCAATATTAAGCTCTTTCCAGGGTAATTTATCCGGCTCCCTGATTGCAAGCATTTTTACAGTCTCATTTGGTGTAATTAGTTGATCACCTTTCAATTGAATGTCCTGTCCAAATCCTTTCATCACAGAGTCGTATTTCAGGAGATAGGCAAGTACTTCATTATCAAAAAGATCGTTGATAGCAACAACATCAATATCTTTTCTGCTATTTAAAATGCGGAAAACCGAACGGCCAATTCTACCAAAACCATTAATTGCTACTCTCATTTTACACCTCCTTTCTTATCAATTTTATCATATGCCAAAATCAGCTCTTTTATTCTTGCAGCCATAGCAAAGGCACTATGATACCATGTCAGTGTTTTAACCATCCTGACCGGTGAAAGCATGCTGGCTTTTTTATCAAACACAATGGAATGAGTATTATCAATTACATCTGTTGAAACAATGGGATCATTCATAACCTCAATGACATTTGGAAGCTCTTTGGCAGCTTTTTCCATCACAGTATTTAAATCGTCAATCTTGATTCCTTTTTTTAATATTGTGGTTAGATCTAAAAGCGATCCGTTAGGAACAGGCACATTCATTGCAGTTCCTTCCACTTTACCTTCTAACTCTGGTAAGATATATTCGATCCATCTTGGTGCAACCGTATCAATAGGAATAATATTTTCAGCGGCTGACCGGCTTCTTCTGAAATCTGTTCCTGCTTTATCCCTCAATGGTTGATCAGAAGTATAGGAGTGAACAGAACTAAACATCGCATATTCAATACCGAAATTTTCTGAAAGAATTTTAAGCATGAGAGCAGTTGCGTTTGTCGTAGCTGAACCGGCAGAGACTAATTTATCAGAGGATTTTATTGTATGATCATTGATCCCCCGGATTACAACCCTGTCGATAATTTCTGTAGGAACAGAAGTTAGCATTACACGTTTTGCTCCTGCATCAATATGTTTTTGCATGTCAGCTTTCGATCTGTATGACCATGTTCCATCAACAACTATGTCTACATCAAACATATCCCAGGGAACTATTCCGGATTCACCACCTCCAATAAATCTTGCTTTGCCTTTGGGAGATACAAGAAAATTGCCCTCAAGCCTGGGATGGAATTTGCCTTTTGTCTCGGCGCTAATCAGGTAAGTTAGAATTTCCGGACGTCCCAGGTCAGAAATAGCAACTACCTCAATCTGGTCATCATCAAGACACATTCTGTAAATATGCCTTGGAATCTCACCAAACCCTTTTAAACCTAATCTTATCTTACTCATTAAAAATTTGTTTACTAAGTTTATAAATTTAATTTGTTCGTAATAGTTAAATATAGTATTAATAGGTAATTTTACATTGATTAACGTAATTATTTTACGTTAAAATATAAATAGCAGGCAAAAGTATAAAATACTTTATTACCCTTTGTTAAGGAATTGTAAAGTTTATTGTAAAGCACCTGTGAAAATTGTTAAAGATGTTCGCCAGCCTTAAATTTTTTAAGACCAGTGTCTAAAAATTCAATAAATGCCTGAACATCTTTATCATAAGACCTGGGGGCATTTAGGAGTTTAGCGTTGTGATCGAGTAAAACATAATATGGCTGGGCGTTTACTCCAAAATTTGCAATTTGGAAATCAGCAAAAATTTTACCTATGGACTTTTTTACTTTACCATCATATTCAGAAGTGACCCATTCATCTTTTGGAAGTTTTGTTTTATCATCTACGTAAAGGGCAACAACAACAAAATCCTCTCTTAATTTTTTCAGCACAGCCGGATCAGACCACACATTGGCTTCCATTTCACGACAGTTCACACACCCATGTCCTGTAAAATCAACAAATAGTGGTTTATTCGTTTTTTTTGCACAATCCATGGCTTGATCGTAATCAAAATATCCTTCCAATCCATGAGGCAAGTGCAAAAAGTCACCATAAATAGGACTTTCGCATAAATTTGAAGATTCATTATTTGAAACTCCCGAAAAGGAAACTGCCTTAGCATTATCCCTGACAATGGCATTTAAATCAAAATCATGTGATTGTTGAGGAGGCAGGTATCCGGATAAAGCTTTTAAAGGTGCGCCGAACATTCCCGGGACCAGGTAAATTACAAAAGCAAATGTTATTATGGCTAATCCTAAACGAGGAACAGGGATATATTTCATATCAGAATCATGGCTGAATTTAAGTTTGCCAAGCAAGTAAAATCCCAACAAAGTAAAAGTTATTATCCAGAAAGCAAGATATATTTCCCTGTCAAGGATTCCCCAATGGTAGGTTTGATCTGCAATACTCAAAAACTTGAGACCCAATGCTATCTCAATAAAGCCCAAAACCACTTTGACTGAATTCAGCCATCCGCCTGATTTTGGCAACCGTTGCAACCAACTTGGAAAAAAAGCAAAGAGTGTAAAAGGCAATGCAAATGCAATTGAAAATGCCAGCATGGCGAAGATGGGTTCAAATATTGCCCCTTGTGCCGATTTAACCAGCACCATACCTACAAGGGGTCCCGTACAGGAAAAAGATACCAGTACCAGTGTTAAGGCCATAAAAAATGCACCCACAATTCCACCGCTATCGGCTTTTGAATCAGCGCTGCTTACCATCCAACTGGGTAATACAATCTCAAACATCCCAAGGAATGAGGCAGCAAATAACATGAATATAAGAAAGAACATAATATTTGGAATCCAATGTGTTGCCAGCCAGTTGAAAATATCAGCTGTAATGGTTTTTCCTCCTACAAAATAAGTAACTAAAATAATTACGGCAATTGGTAAAGTATACAATAATACAATTGAAATACCATAAGCAGAAGCTTGAGTTCGTCCTCTTCGTTTATTTTCCCCGCCTTTCATAAAAAATGTGATCGTCATTGGGATCATGGGAAAAACACAAGGTGTTAAAAGTGCAACAAACCCCCATATGATCGCTTCGATGATAATGTCCCACATCGAAGCACTTGTCATTCCTGCAGAAGAGTCTGTTATTTCAGGTTCTGATGTATCGATTACTCCCGTTGTAATAATCTGTCCTGTTTCAACTATCGGTGATGTCTCTTGTGAAGTTTGCAGGTCTTCCGAAATGACTGCACCATTAAAGGCAAAATTGAATTTATTCTCATCATTGGGTGGTAAACACTTTGAATCATCGCAGCACATGAAATATACATACCCGGAAATGGTCAAAGGTTCTTCTGTTAAGAGTTTTATTTTCCTTGTAAATTCAGCTTCATGTTCAAAATATTTAACAACCATATCGAAGTTTGGATCCATCTCCTCATGCCCTTCCGGTTCAGTGAAAGAAACGATATAGTCCATATTATTTTCGAATTCATATGATTCCTCTTCGACGATCTTCACATTGTCACCAATGAATTCAAATCCTTCTATATCATAAAAATAAAAAGAAGTCTTTTCAGGCCCACCTTCGGGTACATGTTGCGAATATAAGTGCCAGGTATCTTCAATTGTGGCCTTAAATACCAATTCGTATTCATTATTATCTAAATCATTTTTACTGAGGTTCCATTTTACCGGCTCTAAGATTTGAGCAAAAGAAGATATTGTGAAAAGAAAAATTACAAGTATTGAAAGCAAATATTTATTCATATAACCCTGCTTTTTAAGTAATTGTTCTGCATTTGAAATTCTAAGACAAATACAAAATTTAAATAGTTGTATTGCCGTGCAAAAGTAAGTATTTATGCTGACTTCCTAACTCTTTGCATTATGTTGACTGTTAAATAATCTAAAAATCTACATGATTCAATATTGAATTTCAATTTGAACAATTTGCGTTGTAGTTTCTGAAGTTCTAAACCTATTATCAATACGGTGCCCTACGATCCATACTATCTTAGCCCCGGAAGTCATTATCCAGGTACTATCTTTATCAGAAATGGAAAATTTATTATCGATAAAAAAGTCGCTCACCAATTTTTTATTTTCCATCCCGAAAGGGTAGAAATAGTCTCCTTTTTTCCACCTTCTGATTACTATCGGAAATTGCAAAAGCTCCGCATCAAAGGAGGCTGTTTTTTTTTTATTAGGAATTTTTAAATCTGGTGAAAAATCGAATTTCGATAGTTTCAACTTCAACGGTTCATCAATTTCACTAATTTCTGATTCAATAATGTATTCCTTTGATCTGCTCATTTTTCCAGGTTTACTTTCTATGATCAAGTGTTCCCTGTCAATGATCAGCCGATGTGTTTTAGAAAGGAATTGTTTACCGGTAATAGAATGAATAGAGTTTATAATGTCTGAAACTTGCGAAAAATTAAATCCGTAATTTTTTAATATTTCAAATAGGTAGGTTTCTGCCGGTTCTAATTTTATAAGTTCTTTGATTGAAATTTTTATTTGATTTTTCTCTTCTGAAAGCAATTTGTTTGATATAAAATGAACCTGCTGATTGAAAATTTTTTCTATTTGTTTTATACGGTTAATATTATTGGTAAAAGTATCCTGATAATTTTCGTTTATACTTTTAATTACAGGAATGAGCTTATGACGAATCTTATTTCGCGTATAATCAGTTTTTAAATTTGAACTGTCACTTCTAAAAGCAATATTATTCTTTTTAGCGAACTCCTCAATGTTTTTCCTGTATGTAAAAAGCATTGGATGAATCAACTTGCCAAATTTAGGTTGAATCCCATGCAATCCGGAAATTCCGGTTCCACGGAGCATATTAATAAAAAATGTTTCAATCTGGTCATCCAAATGATGGGCAGTGGCATAAAAAGAAATATCATTTTGTGAAACTAAATCCTCAAGCCATTTTATCCTTAATTCCCGGGCAGCCATTTGGATTGAAATTGAATGGTTTTTAGAGTAACCCCTTGTGTCAAATTTCTTTGAGAAAAAATTAACTTTTTTAGCACTAGCTAATTTCTTAACAAAAACTTCATCTTCATCCGATTCTCCATCACGTAATGAAAAATTACAATGGGCAATATCGAAATCAAATTTTGACAATGAAAACAATTCAACCATTACAACAGAGTCAATTCCCCCGCTCACCGATAATAAAATACGATTATTGGTGTCAAATAATTTTTCTTTTGCTATATAGGCGAGAAATTGTTGAACCATTGAACAAAGTTAATATTAAATGGTTTATTTGATTTTTATCATTATTTCGAAAGTTAAAATATTATTTTTAAAAAAACAGTTAGATATTTTTAAAAAAATTTTGCAAGATAAATAATTTAGTAATTTTGTGCCCGAATACCAAAACATCACATGATTGAAATTGAGATAAAAATAATTAATTAACTAAATCAAATTTGTTATTATGGAAAATTTACAAAGTATTTTAACTTATGTTTACGAGTTAGCCATTACTTATGGGCTAAAGCTTTTATTGGCAATTGCCACACTTATTATCGGTTTGTGGATAATCAAAATAATTTTAAAAGCTATTGGCCGAAATATGGAGAAAAGAAATGTTGATACTACCCTAAGACTATTCTTGGGATCTTTGCTGTCAATGCTGCTGAAAATCATGTTGATCGTCAGTGTAATCAGCATGTTGGGTGTGGAAATGACATCGTTTGTTGCCATTTTGGCTGCTGTTGGTTTTGCTATTGGTATGGCTCTTTCAGGGACATTGCAAAATTTTGCCGGTGGTGCTATGATTGTAATATTCAAACCTTTTAAGGTTGGTGATTTTATTGATGCCCAAGGATATACAGGCACAGTTAAAGAAATTCAAATTTTTAATACAATTTTGAAAACACCCGATAATAAAACCATTATTATTCCCAACGGAGGATTGTCAACAAGTGCTATGACCAATTTTTCTACTGAACCTCAACGCCGTGTAGATTTTACTTTTGGAATTGGATATGGTGATGATATTGATAAAGCGAAAAAAATTATTGAGGGATTAATTGCTGCCGATAACAGAATTTTAAAAGATCCGGTACCTTTTATCGCTGTATCTGAACTCGCAGATAGTTCTGTTAATTTTGTAGTACGGGTTTGGGCAGACGCAGGCGATTACTGGGGAATTCATTTTGATTTAATTGAGAGTGTAAAGAAAGCCTTTGATAAGGATGGCATTTCAATACCATTCCCGCAAACGGATGTTCATGTTTATAATGAAAAATAGATAATAGATAAAAAATAGGAGTAAAATTTAAATCAATTAAGTATGAAAAAATTAATTATTTTGTTTGTTGGATTCATCCTGATTACCGGTGTTTCAAAAGCTCAGGATGATGCTGATACAGCCTGGAAAATCAAAAGTGATGTATCATTAATGTTTTCTCAAACTGCTTTTAACAATTGGGCAGCCGGTGGTGAAAATAATATCACACTAAATGGCTTTTTTAATTTTTATGCCGGTTATATTAAAGGCAAGTCTAAATGGGAAAACATTTTAGCATTGGCATATGGACAATCGAAAGCAGGGAAACAAGATTTCAGAAAGAATGAAGATAAAATTGACTTTGTTTCCACCTATGGTTTAAAAGCAGCAGAAAAATGGTATTATACGGCCAATTTCAATTTTAAATCTCAGTTTGATAAAGGATTTAAATATTACGATGACAGTATCCCTGCTTATAACGAGGAAATCTCAAACTTTCTTGCTCCAGCTTATACTTCACTTGGCTTAGGAATGGAATACAGACCTTTTGATTTTATGTCATTTTATTTGTCTCCCGCTACAGCCAGATATATTATAGTAAATAATGAACGCCTTGCTGATTCTGGTGCTTACGGTGTGAAAAAAGGTTATTATGAAAATAATGTATTTGTCCATGGAGAAAAATCTAAATTCGAATTTGGTGCATATTTCAGGTTTTTGTTTATTAAGGACATTATGAAGAATGTTAGCTTGAGCACAAAACTCGAATTATTTTCAAATTATTTGGAAAATACCCAAAACATTGATGTTAATTGGGATACCATGATCAATATGAAAATTAATGAATGGTTGTCAGCAAGTTTTGGTTTACAAATGTTGTATGATGATGATACACCCATTACTGATAATGATGGAAAAACAGGTCCAAGAACACAGATTAAGGAATATTTGTCAGTGGGTTTAATGTATAAATTTACGAATTGATTAACATTTATTTAGAAGATATCCGAAAAAATTTATCATCGTTTCAGGTTTTAAATTCCCATTTTTGGAAATTTATGTGATATTTTTTTAAATTTTTTATTAATATTTTGTAGAAGTTATAAATAATATTTACTTTTGCCTTGAGAGAATGGCTTTATAAGAGTTATTTGAAGTTATTAATATTTGATTATCTTCGTGTTATCTAAAAGTTTAGTAATATAACAAAACCAGCAATAATGAAAAAAATTATCAAACGTATTTTAATTATATCGTTCCTTGCTTGCTCACCGTTGTTTTTGAGCAATGTATTTGCAGATTTACCTCCTGATCCTGGTGGAGGTCCTGGTGGTGGTGATTTACCTGTAGGTGGAGGTTCACCAATTGGAGGAGGATTGGTTATTTTAATGACATTAGGTGCTGCTTATGGAAGCAAGAAAATATTTGATGCACGAAAGAAGATACTGGAATAAAAATTATCATAAAAAATTTAAAGTTTCATTACATTGTAGTGAAGCTTTTTTTATGTTCATTTTGGAATCCCTTACCCGAATAATTTTCTAAATATATCTTCTACCTTACTTACCGGAACAATTTCAATATCATAATCTTTTTGATCCAGGCCTTTGTGGTTATATTTTGAAATATAAATTTGCTCAAATCCCAGTTTAGCTGCTTCAGTAATTCTTTGTTCTATCCGATTGACTGATCTAATCTCTCCTGAGAGGCCAATTTCACCTGCAAAGCTGATATTTTGATCAATATGGATATCCTCATTTGAAGAGAGTATGGCACTAATAACCGCAAGGTCAATCGCAGGATCGTCCACACGAATACCACCTGCAATATTCAAAAATACATCTTTCACTCCTAAACGAAAACCACTCCTTTTTTCTAAAACAGCCAGCAACATATTGAGTCTTCTGATGTCAAAGCCTGTAGATGATCGTTGAGGTGTGCCATAGGCAGCAGAACTTACAAGTGCCTGGGTTTCGATCATTATTGGGCGTAAACCTTCGATCATTGCAGCAATGGCGATCCCACTCAGGTTTTCATCCCTATGAGATAATAATATTTCTGAAGGGTTAGCAACTTCTCGTAATCCTGAATTTTGCATTTCGTAAATACCTAATTCAGAAGTTGATCCAAAACGGTTTTTAACTGTCCGCAAAATGCGATATCCGTAATTTCTTTCACCCTCAAATTGCAGTACCGTATCTACCATGTGTTCAAGGATTTTTGGTCCGGCTAATGAACCATCTTTTGTAATATGACCAATTAATATAACAGGGACATTGGTTAATTTGGCATATTTTTGAAATTCAGCGGCACATTCCCTGATTTGCGAAATACTACCGGCAGATGATTCGATAATATCAGTATGAAGAGTTTGAATGGAATCTATTACAATAAGTTGCGGCTCCAGTTTTTCAATGTGTTGAAATATGTTTTGAGTAGAGGTTTCAGCTAAAACATAGCATTCATTGTTAGAAGATCCGATCCTTTCAGAACGCAATTTGATCTGTTGTTCACTTTCTTCACCAGTTACATATAATACTTTGAAGTTTGCAAGATGAAGGGCTATTTGCAGGATAAGTGTTGATTTGCCTATTCCGGGTTCTCCACCAATCAAAACTACAGATCCGTTTACCAACCCTCCACCAAGAACCCTATTTAGTTCATGATTTTGTGTGTCCATCCTGACTTCTTTTCCGGATTGGATTTCCTCAATTTTATAAGGTTTTGATTTGTGCTGTTTAAATTGTATTGGTAATTTGTTTTTTCCTGTTTCTTTCTGGATTATCTCTTCAATGTAAGTATTCCATTCTCCACAAGACGGACATCGGCCAATCCATTTAGATGACTGTGCACCACAGTTTTGGCAAAAATATGTTGATTTGGATTTTGCCATTCTTTTTTTTAATAAGGATTAATTATTAATTTTATCGAGAATAGATGTTGTTGAATAGCCTTCTAAATATTCAATAGTTATAACCTTGCCACCTTTTTTTTGCACAATATCACTACCAACAATTTCATCCGCTTTATAATCACTTCCTTTTATGAGAATATCTGGCTGTACCTCCTTGATTAAATTATGTGGAGTATCTTCATTAAAAAATGCAACAGCATCCACAAACCGTAAGGAAGATAAAATCATTGCGCGCGACTTCTCATCAGTAATTGGTCGTGTGTCTCCTTTTATTCTTTTTACGGAATCATCAGTGTTAAGTCCAACAATAAGTATATCACCCAAATCTTTGGCTTTTGAAAGGTAATCAATATGTCCCAAATGAATAATGTCAAAACATCCATTTGTGAATACGATTCTTTTTCCTAAAAATCTCCAAACGGATAACTGTCTTTTCAGACTTTCTCCTTCTATAATTTTTGATTTTATAATTTCCAAATTATCCATTTTCCCTGTTATTAATCAAAGGTAATAAAACCATTGAAACTATTCCTGCAAAAACAATCATAACGGTTTGCCCTGTCCATAATAGCCAACCCATAGTATATCCTTTGGTTTCGGGTATATAAAATATTACAAGAATTTCAGCAACAATCCAGGGATAAATTCCAATACCTCCTTGAATTACAATAATTCCAACTGAACCAAAAACCAATACTGCCAGAGCAACATCTAAACCGAGATGTTGCGTATCAGGGATGCTGAAAAAAACCAGCCATGACATAATAAGATATGCAAACCAGATAAATACAGTATGGAAAATAAACCAAAACGGTTTTTTGATTTTTATCAAAGATTTTATTCCTTCAAAAAAGCCAAGCACAACCTCTTTCACTTTTTTATATATAGAAGTATGAGATATTTTATGTCTGAGTTTTATAAATAGAAATACCAGTAAAATAATTACAATCAGAGCTATCCAGTATATCATCCCTGGATTATCAATCTCATTATATTTTGCCTGTATATTTTTATAGATTGCCGATTCTTTAAATACTGCTAATTTATCCAGATGAATAAAAAAATTAATGATGAAAGCCAGAACAAGGACAATAAAATCCAGTCCACGTTCAGTTACTACGGTTCCAAAAGATTTTTGAATCGGAATTTTTTCATATCGCATAAGGATACCACATCGTGTTACTTCTCCTAATCTTGGGAGTGCAAGGTTTGCAAAATATCCGATCATTACTGCCAGAAAAGTGTTTTGAAAGCTCGGTCTGTAACCCATAGGTTCAAGTAACAATTTCCATCTAATTGTACGGCTTATATGACTTATTATTCCAATAATGATTGAAAGGAAGATCCACCAGTAATTGGCACTTAAAAACGAGGAATAAATGTCCTTTTTTTCTTCGGTAGTAAGATTATGCATGAAAAGCCAGATAAAAAATATACCCAGCCCAAGGAAGAAGACTATTTTTGAGACATTTAATAATTTCTTTTTCAAAAGAGTTACTTCAGTTTATTATTTTCATCCGGGAATAAAATAACTGGTTTGAAATGCCTGGCTTTTTCTAATTCCATTGATGCATAAGAAACAATAATGATTTTATCTTCAATAGCAACTTTTCTGGCAGCTGCTCCATTTATAGAAATAATCCCTGATCCTCTTTCCCCGTTTATCACATAGGTTTCAAAACGCTCACCATTTGTAATATTGTAGATATGAACTTTTTCATTCTCAATCAGATTTGCAGCATCTATCAAATCTTCATCAATAGCAATGCTACCAATATAATTTAAATCCGACTCGGTGATCGTCGCCCTGTGAATTTTCGATTTAAGCACTTCAATAAACATAGCGCAGCAAAATTAAGAAAATAAAATAACATTATCAATTAATCTCACCTTTCCCACATAGACTGCGATACAAGCAATAACATGATTACTTTCGGCCCATGTTTTTAATGGTTTAAGCGTATACATATCTGTTATTTCAAAATATTCAATTTTCATTGAACGATGTCGTTTCAGTTGCCTTTTAACTATTTCTTTGATTTCACTAATTGAAAGATATCCAGTCTGGATTTTTACCATTTTTAAAGTATCATAAATGATGGAAGCTTGTTTTTTTTCGGACTTAGAAAGTAACCGGTTGCGGGAACTCATGGCTAACCCGTTTTCTTCCCTTATTATGGCACATGGTACAACTTCAACAGGTAAATTATAGTCCTTTGTCATTTTATGTATTATAATCAGCTGCTGATAATCTTTTAAACCAAAATATGCCCTTTCGGGTTTAATAATCTTGAACAATTTTTTAACAACAATTGCTACACCATTAAAGTGATCTTTGCGGTACAAACCTTCCATAACCTGGTCTATTCCACCAAAATCAAATGTTTCATCTGTTGGTTCAGGGTACATCTCTTCAACAGAGGGATGAAACAACAGATCACAATTTTCATTTTTCAGCAATTCAATATCTGATTCAAATTCTCTCGGATAGTTTTCCAGGTCATTTTTATTATTGAATTGAATGGGATTGACAAAAATACTACAGACCACATAATTGTTTTCTCTTTTGGCTTCTTTGATCAGGGATAAATGGCCTTCATGCAAGGAACCCATTGTTGGAACAAATCCTATTGATAAACCTTTACTTTTTATTTTTTCCAGGTGTTCCAGAGTTTCCTTAATTTTTTCAAAGATTATCATTTCCTGTAGGTTTTTCTTTTATAAATATTTGTGTGATTTATCCTGACAATAATTATTCGTGCAAAATATTTAATATATCAGCTTCAAGCGTATTTAAGGGTGTTTCAATAATCCGGCCTTTTTCAATGTTGTTTTTATAAAAAATGAAAGTAGGAACCAACTCAACATTGAGATTTGATACATCTGTTTCTCCACCGGTTTTATCTCTATCAAAACAAACAATACGGACATAGTTTGTATTGTAATCAATTTTATCCAGGATTTTAAAAAATCGGGGTACTTGCTCCTGACTATCGCTACACCAGGTGCCCAAAACAATTGTAATAGAATAACTGAAGATATTATGTTGGATTTTATTCAAAATAGGCATCTCAGGATCATAATTCTTGTATTCCTCTATAAAATACTGACCAAATTCTCTTTCCTGTAACATTATCCTTTTACATTCCCCAATCATAATTTCAGTATCAGTATTGGGTTCAATGGTTATATCTTCATTTTGAGTATAAATGAGATTGGATAATATTGTGGTGAATAATATTAAAAAAGTAATTTTCATGAGTAAATCGATTTATTCAATATTTGGGACACAAAAATAGTGTATAAAAGTAATGTAAAATATATGGAGATATTAATAAATGGGAGTAAAAAAATCTGCTTTTCTCTTTTACTATTCGATCTCAATAAGAATATCTTCTTTCGTAACCCTCATTCCTTCTTTTACATTTACCTGTTTAATGACGCCATCAACAGGAGAAGTAATGTCATTTCTCATTTTCATTGCATCGAGAACCAAAAGTTTGTCACCGGTTTTAACTTTTTTATTTTGTTTAACATAAACTTTAGTGATAGTTCCGGGAATGAAGGCTGTAATTTTCCTTATATCTTTAGGGGAATAAGGTTTTTTCCCCTGGAATTTTTTGGTTAATAAAGTTTTGTACTTAATATTTTCAATAAGTAAAGATTTATAACTTGTTTTCTTTTCTTGTTGCTCTTCTTTAATCTCAGCCATAAATAATAATATTTGGTTGGTTAAAACTGTACAAAAAATCAATACTTAAACAACGATTAAAATGGTGGAATACCATGTTTCTTTTTGGGTCCTTTTTCAGATTTTAATCCCGAAACTTCCAATGCATGAACAAGAAAGTTTCTGGTTTCTCTGGGTTCAACAACAGCATCTATATAACCATATGCTGCTGCAACATATGGGTTAGAAAATTTATTTTTGTATTCTTTTATTTTTTGTTTGCGCATTTCATCCGGATTTTCAGCATTTTTTATCTCATTTCTGAAAATAATATTGGCTGCTCCTTCAGGGCCCATGACAGCTATTTCAGCAGTAGGCCATGCACAAACAAAGTCTGCTCTCAAATGGTGTGAGCACATCGCAATATAACCACCACCATAGGCTTTCCTCATTATTACAGTAATTTTTGGGACAGTAGCTTCCGAATAAGCATAAAGAACTTTCGCTCCATGCCTGATTACCCCGGCATGTTCCTGTTCAACCCCAGGTAAATATCCCGGAAGGTCAACCAAAGTTATCAAAGGAATATTAAAAGAATCACAATACCGAATAAACCGGGCTGCTTTATCCGAGGAATCTACATCCAGCACCCCGGCGAGTACCAATGGCTGGTTTGCAACAAGCCCAACTGTTTGACCAGCAATCCGGGAAAATCCGATAACGATGTTGGCTGCAAAATATTCGTGGATCTCTAAAAATTCTGAATCATCAGAAATAGATTTAATTACATCTCTTACATCATAGGGCTGACGTGGATCAGTAGGCATTATATCATCAATATTATATTGCCTTGTTTTGGGTGGTTTTTTAGGAAAAGTTTCTGCTTTCTTTTCAAAATTCCACGGTATGAAACTGATCAGTTGTTTAATTTGATCAAAACATTCTTCTTCGCTTTCGGCAAAAAAATGAGCATTCCCGGTAATTTCGGCATGTACTTTTGCGCCCCCCAATTCTTCCATGCTTATTTCTTCTCCCAGTACAGTTTTTATTACTTCCGGACCTGTTATAAACATTTTCGAAACCTTATCAACCACAAATACAAAGTCAGTAAGAGCCGGAGAATAAACTGCTCCACCGGCGCATGGTCCAAGAATTACTGAAATTTGAGGGATGACACCCGAAGCCTGGGTATTCCGGTAAAAAATTTCACCATAACCTGCCAGGGCATTGACACCTTCCTGGATTCGTGCCCCACCTGAATCATTAATTCCAATAATCGGGATCTTAAGTTTCATGGCATGATCCATGATCTTTGTGATTTTTTTTGCATGTGCCCATCCAAGTGAGCCTCCGGCTACCGTAAAGTCCTGGGCATAAATACATACTGGATGTCCACTGATTGAACCGGTTCCTGTAATCACACCATCGCCCGGAAGAAATTTCTTATCCATATCGAAATCCCTGCCGGCATGTTCTACAAAAAGATCGTACTCATGAAACGATTTGGCATCTAAAATAGAAAGAATACGCTCACGCGCAGTTTTCTTGCCAATGGCTTTTTGCTTTTCTATTGCCTTTGATCCTCCTCCCTTTACGGCCTCACGCATCCTTTTCTTCAGATCGGCTGTTTTATGCTTCAAGCCCATATGATGATATTTTTTGTTTTCTGTTAAATTTAGAAGTGCATCACGTTAGAAAACCAATCTAAAGCGTCACACATAAATAACTTAATCACAACCCATTAAGTAAAAAGAACTATTCCCACAATCTAATACAAAATTAATCTAAATAAGATAAATTGCAATAAACTAAATTAACAATTTTAGAGAATATTACTTTATATATATCAGAATCAACCTATTAGATTCTTAATAAAACTTCAAACTTTCATGAACAGGCTGGCAAATATACAATTTATGTTTATTCTCAAAGTTATATGAACTTTTTTGTATTATTTTTGAAAAAAGAATGTAATGAACATAGAGGAATTGAGAGAATTTTGCATCAGGAAGAAGGGAGTTACGGAGTCTTTCCCATTTGATGAAACTACGCTTGTTTTTAAAGTAATGGGTAAGATGTTCGCCTTAACGGATACTGAAGATGATTTTAGTATCAACCTGAAGTGCGACCCTGAAAAAGTTATAGAATTAAGAGAAAGGTATACAGCAGTTCAACCCGGCTATCATATGAATAAAAAGCACTGGAATACTATTTATATTGATGGATCAGTAAATGATGACTTGCTTTGTGAATGGATTAGCCATTCTTACGAACTTGTTGTTGATTCCTTAACGAAGAAGTTGAAATTAGAATTGGATAATATTTGATAAAAAATTTAGCTGGGTATTTATTGTGTTTTCGTGGAAAGATTTTTTATATGGGTATAAAGATGAAAATGACAGTATAAACCTTGGTTATCATGAATTTGCACATGCTTGTTTTTTGAACACCTAAAAATATCTATGGAACCTGTTTTTTTGAGTTGAACATATCGAAAATTAAGTAACCAAATGCCGCTCCCCAGGCTGTACTCATCCATGGATTAGAGGTTATAGCACAAGTGCCGGAAGTACATCCGACCTGAGCCCAATATACATAACCACCAATTGCTCCGATGAGCAATCCGGCAAGTGAAACAATGGGTATAACTCCAAAAATCTTTTTCGAGAATACACCAGGTTTATTATTCTGATTTTCCATATAACTTTCCAAATTACAAATATGATTTTATTGATTTTATCATGGCATGTTTGGGTTTGACTCCTACTAATTTTTGAACAGGATTTCCATCTTTAAAAATGAGTAAAGTTGGTATGCTCTGTATGCCATATTTCTTGGCTGTTTTTTGATTCTGATCAACATTCAATTTGCAAATATTAGCCTCATCACCCATTTCATCTGCAACTTCATCCACGATAGGTCCAACAACCTTTACAAGGGCCACACCAGGCTGCCCAGAAATCAACCAGGGTAACTCCGGATTTGATCGTAGAATCAAAATTTTCATCAGTCAGAATTTTAACATTTTCGGATGGTGGCTTGTTCAGTCTTTTTTTTGCAACTAAAAAATTGTATAAGATGTAGCCAACCACTGCACCTGCAATAATATATGTTATTGTGTTACCAGCACCTGCTGTTTGTATCATCATGTTACAAATTTTTTAATTATATTAATAATTATCTCTTTGCTTTGCACACCAACAAATTGATGCAATTTCTTACCATTTTTAAACAATATCATGGTGGGTATGTTCATGATCCCGTAATTTGTTGCTAATGTGCGATTATCATCCACATTTACTTTTCCGACAAGTACTTTCCCGTTTAATTCTCCTGCAACATCTTCAAGTATTGGATCCTGTACCTTACAGGGAGCACACCATTCAGCCCAAAAATCTACCAGAATAGTTGATTTATTGATCACCTTATCAAAATTCGGATAATTTAAATGCAATGGTTTAGACGTCTCAATCATAAAAAACTTACTTTGAAAATTTAGGGAATGACTGTATCAATTATGATGCCACCATATCACTTAAGTATCACTATTGTGATCCCATGACCTCCTCGTTCGATATGTTCATCTTTATATTGTTTGATTTCTGAAATAGTTTGCAAATACTCATGGATCATGGATCTCAGGATACCATAGCCTTTGCCATGCAATATTTTAACCTCTCTAATATTAAGCAAGATAGCATCGTCAATATATTGCCTGACCATTTCAACGGCTTCTTCTCCTCGTTTACCCCTGACATCAAGTTGCAATTTGAAGTTTGCCATTTTGTCATTCAACTCATTCAGGATACCTGAGTATTTTGTTTTACGGATAGGTTTATTGATATTTTGTGATTCTTTTTTATCAAGTTTTTCAACCTTTTTCAATTGTGTTTTAAGGGTTACTGAACCAAACCCAACAATAACATCTTCATCAGTTATTTTCAGCACTTCGCCCTTAACATCCTGTTCAATTATTCTAACAAAATCACCTATATTAATTTTGGATGATATTTTTTGTTTTGTTTTTACCTTTTCGATTTCTTCATTCCTATTAACACTTAACTCTTTTCTTTTAACCTTGGTTTTAATTTCCTCTTTCTTTTCTAAAAGTTTTTTCCTGAGAGTTTTCGTCCTTTCCTTTTCAGCTTGTGATTCCCTAATATCGCGAATGGTATTTTCAATCAGCTTGTTGGAGGATTCTATTAATTGAAGAGCTTCTTTTTTGGCGTTTTCAAGGATTTCAATCTTTTTAGATTCAATCTCGCTACTCAATGATTCATATTTATCAATCATCTCACTCAGGAAATCATCAGCTACATGAAACTTCTCCTGCTCTTTTTCCAGTTCCTTTTTTTCAACCTCTAATTGTTGTAATTGCTGGTCAAAATCAAGTTGTTTTATTCCGATCTTTTTCTCAGCTCTTTTAAGGACAATTTTGGGAAATCCTATTTTCCGTGCAATTTCAAATGCAAAAGAGCTCCCAAGTTTGCCGATACTTAATAAATACAGCGGCTGCATGGCCTTGGTATCGAAAAGCATGGCCCCATTTACTACTCCATTGCCTTCGCTTGCCATTAGTTTTAGATTTGAATAGTGAGTTGTAATTACTCCAAATGCTTGTTTCTCATTTAGCTTTTCAAGGATAGCCTCCGCAATGGCTCCTCCGAGTTGAGGCTCTGTTCCTGTTCCGAATTCATCGATCAGAAAGAGTGTTTGAGGGCTTGCATTCAAAACAAAATGTTTCATGTTCAGCAAATGCGAACTATAGGTGCTGAGATCATTTTCCAGTGATTGTTCATCGCCTATATCAATAAATAATTTTTGAAAGATTCCTGAAATGGAACCTTCTTTCACAGGTATTAGAAATCCGCACTGCAACATGTATTGCAACAATCCGATTGTTTTCAAACATACTGATTTACCTCCGGCATTGGGACCGGATATGATCAGGATACGCTGTTCTTCATTCAGTTCAATATCAAACGGAATAACCGGTTTGCTCTGCTTTTGATGTGAAATATATAATAGGGGATGGACAGCTTTTTCTAAAGAGAAACCTTGCTCATTATTAATTTTGGGTTTGATGCCGTTTATTTTAATGGCAAATTTTGCCTTGGCCCTGATAAAGTCAATCAATCCTAAGAATTTATATGCTTCCAGCAAAGAGGGGATAAGTGGACGAATAAAAATGGTGAAGTTCTTAAGAATTTGAATGATCTCCCTTCTTTCTGCACCTTCGAGTTCGCGTATTTCGTTATTGGTATCAAATATTTCTTCCGGTTCAATGTATACGGTTTGCCCTGTCGCTGACTGGTCATGTATAAAACCTTTAAGCTGTCGTTTGTAGGCAGCAGGTACAGGAATTACCAACCTCCCTTGCCGAATGGACACTTCTACATCAGCATTTACCAATCCTGCTTTTTTTGCTTGTTTTAGCGTTGAGTTTATTCTTTTATCGATAGATGATAATTTTGAAGCCAGTTGTTTTCGTATGTCCTTTAGCTTAGCTGAAGCTGAATCTTTTATGCTACCTTTCTCATCAATAATTCTTTTTATGTAAAAAATGATTTCCTGGTCAATCTCAACCTGTTCGGTAAGCGTACGTAAGGTTAGAAATTTTCCTTCTTCCTGTTTGCTTATATATGAAACACATTCCAGAATGGTTGTCAGGGATGATTTCAGGTCGAATAATTTTTCCTGTTCAATGCATGTTCCTTCAATTTTTATCCTTGTAAGTTCAGGTATTAGATCGAAATAGTCAAATGAAGGGAAATTACCCTCCATGGATAAAAGTTGTACGAATTCTTCAACCTGGGTAAGTAATTTAGTAAGAAGTTCGAAATTTGAAGTAAACCTGATCTTATCCACATACTTTTCACCCATCGGACTCAGACAGAACTCTTTGATCATTTGCCTGATCGAATCAAAACCGATTTTTTGTTCAAAGTTTTTTGGATAGATCATAGAAAAAAATGTCTTGCCGTAGGCATCCCTACGGGAAAAGTTATGAGTACTTTGAGTGCCTAAAGTTAATGTTTTAATGTGCAAAGTTAGAATTCAATTTCTATAAATCAATATGAAAATGCCCAAAATCGTGTATTGTTGCATAAAAAATAAAATAATGACAGAAATTATTTTTATTGTCGAAGAATTTCCTGAAGGAGGATATGAAACAAAAGCTTTGGGATATTCAATTTTCACAGAGGGTGAAACAATGGTAGAATTGAAACAAAACATAAGGAAGGATATTCATTGCCATTTTGAAGTTGATCCACCTAAAGTAGTGCGTTTGCGTTATATCAAAGAAGAGGTTTTTGCAGCATGACAAAACTACCCTTCCAATATCCTCACCAAATCGCTGTTGATATAATACCAATTGTGGCTTATAATACACTTTTTTTCCTCCTTGTTTTGTGGGTTACCATTCCTGCCACATTAATTCGGTTAATTAGTTTGGTCAGGGTAGTTCGGCAGACTTGAAGCCGAGATCAATTAATTATCATGATCCGACGGTACAAGGCATTTGTTATTCTCCCATTTTCCATTTAAGCTGTCAGGAGGAATAATATTACCCTCGCAATCCAAATATTTTCCTGAAGAGTTTTTCTTTATGATACGCATAACCCCGGCTTGGATGGAATCAATTACTATTTGTTTGATAACTATTCTGGATGATTCTTCGTATTTCCCTCCTATTTTAATTCCCCGATGGTTATTCCACATATCCATTTCCGAGCTGATCTTATCATGCGTTTCTTTTATTCCTTTTCTAATACCTTTTTTGTGCGATTTATAATTCCCTTTCTCGTGCGCTTTACCAAGTTTCAGTGCTTTCTTCCATTTTATATTTTGTGACAAGGTTGCCATCCAGTATGAATGTTTAAAAGCATCCACCTGCCCGCCGTTGATATCGCCATCAAGGATGTTGGTTTTTTTTACGCTATCAGCCACTGATCGGACATAACGGGTTATTTGATAAGTTTTTTTCGCAATGAAAGGATGGAAGATCACCCACCATTTTTCAGGGCAGCTTATTTTACCCAAATTGGATCCTGATCTTTTACTTTGAGCTGATACTATGGATGTTAGAACTAATATACAGATAAAAATGGAAATTAATCTCCTTGAATATAATCTTGTATATGTTATATTATGAGCCAATTATGTAATTATTTTCACGCAAAGGTCGCAAAATATTTTCGCTAAGATCGCTAAGGTGTTAAGAATTTATTATTTGCTATTGAAACCTTTTCAAATATCAGATATAACATATTCCGGATAGTGACAAATATCTGAATTTTTTGTATTGCGCTTATATATATTGATTCTAAACTTTTAAAATAATTATATTTGCTCCCCATATTTTAAAATGCAAAGTATGAATATTCTATCTGACAGAATTAGAAATTTATCCGAATCTGCTACCTTGCAGATGACACGGAAAAGCCGCGAGTTGAAGGCGCAAGGAAAAAATGTGATCAACTTGAGCATCGGCGAACCTGATTTCAATACACCTGAATGCATTAAGGATGCTGCCAAAGAGGCCATTGATGAAAACCAAACCCATTATACGCCTGTAGCCGGAATACAGGAATTGAGGGAAGCAATTGCCGAAAAATTTAAAAATGACAATGGATTGAACTACATTTTTCAGAATATTGTCGTATCGAATGGCGCCAAGCAATCTATCGCCAATGCTTTATTGTGCCTTGTAAATCCGGGGGATGAGGTTATCGTTCCTGCCCCATATTGGGTATCTTATCCTGAGATGATAAAACTTGCCGAAGGAAAAATGGTGGTTATTCCGACATCGGTTGATCAGAATTTTAAAGCTACTCCCGAACAGGTAGAAGCAGCCATAACACCCAAAACAAAAGTTTTTTTATTTAATTCACCAAATAATCCATCCGGATCAGTTTATACAAAAGAGGAATTGGCCGGTATCGCAGATGTTTTAGCAAAACATGAAAGTATTTTTATTATTTCCGATGAAATCTACGAACATATCAATTATACCGGTAAACATGAAAGTATAGCACAGTTTGAATCCGTCAAAGAGAGGGTTATTACTATAAATGGAGTATCAAAAGGATTTGCCATGACCGGCTGGAGGATCGGTTATATGGCTGCTTCTCTGGAAATCGCAAAAGCGTGTGATAAACTACAGGGACAGATTACATCCGGAGCCTCCTCAATTTCGCAGCTTGCATCGTTAAAAGCTGTTAAGATAGCTCCATGTTCGTCAAAAGAAATGGAGGAGATGATAACTACGTTTAAACAAAGGAGGGAGTTATTGGCAGAAAAACTGGATGCTATTCCTGGAATAAAGTCTAATTTACCAGACGGGGCCTTTTACATTTTTGCCAATGTAGCCGACTTTTTCGGGAAATCGAATGGAAGCATTACAATAAATAACGACGTAGATTTTTGTATGCTCTTACTGGAAAAGGCACATGTAGCTGTAGTTCCGGGAGCGGCATTCGGAAATCCTAATTGCGTAAGGTTCTCATATGCTACTTCAACAGAAAATTTGCTCGAAGCTGTAAGAAGGATCAAGAACACCCTTGCTGAGTTATCCTGATATTTTATATGTTATTGACCTTTCATGTTTTTTTTATTAAGTTGAGCACCCAATAATATCTCGATATATTTTACGATTAACAGATATATTAAATCTAATTCACTAATTTTGCTAACCTTAGATTGCTCAAGAATGACCAAAGAATACTTTATTAAACTTTTTGAGACATTCAATGATTTGAATGTGCTGATTATTGGTGATGTAATGGTTGACTCGTATTTGTGGGGTAAAGTTGAACGTATATCACCAGAGGCTCCTGTCCCTGTTGTATCTGTCAGCAAACGTGAAAGCCGTCTTGGTGGCGCTGCTAATGTAGCTTTAAATATCAAAGCGATGGGAGCAAACCCCATTCTTTGTTCTGTTGTAGGAAATGATCAGAAAGGGACGGAATTTGTTGGCCTGCTTGAAGAACAGGGAATGGAAACTCTTGGAATAATAAAAAGTAAAGACCGGAAAACAACCACCAAGTTCAGGGTAATAGGAAATAAAGTTCAGATGCTCAGGGTTGATGAAGAATCAGAAAAGCCATTGATTGAGGAAGAACAAATAGCGCTTATTGAACGGTTTAAAAACATCCTTGATGAAAATTCTATCGATGTAATCATTTTTCAGGATTATGATAAAGGGGTAATTTCGGAGGAAGTTATAGAAATGGTTGTAGAAATAGCGATGAATCAAAATATCCCTGTTGCAGTTGACCCTAAGAAACGAAATTTTACAGCTTATAAAAATGTTACCCTGTTTAAACCAAATCTTAAAGAATTAAAGGAAGGGCTTAAAGTCGATTTTAATCACAAGTCAGATGAAGCATTAAAGAAAGCTGTTTCCGGTTTAAAATCGTTACTTAATACGAATATTGTTTTACTAACAATGTCGGAAGATGGTGTTTTTATTGATTATGAAAATAATGGAGAAAAAAGCACCCATATTTTTCCTTCTATTGTCAGGTCAATTTCAGATGTTTCCGGAGCCGGTGATACCGTAATAAGCATAGCTTCATTATGTCTTGCGGTAAAGGTAGATCCATTAATACTGGCTGCTGTTTCTAACCTGGCTGGAGGTTTGGTTTGTGAAAAAGTAGGTGTTGTTCCTGTTGACAGGCAACAATTATTGAATGAGACTATTAAATTGAAATTTAATTGAATACTGCTTCGATACTGAAGCATTGTCAATTTTGAATAAATTATATATAAATTTGCGCGAAAATAAATAAGTATAACACCCGTTATTAATTATCAATAAAAAGTAAATCTTTGAGGTTAGTTAAAGTTTTTTTAATAGCGATTACCACCCTGGTTATATTGTTTCCAAGTGATGTTTCTGCACAAAGACGTAAAGTGGAAAATATGCCCATTTACGATTATTCGAAGTATCATTTTGGTTTTATTCTCGCCGCGAACCAGATGCACTTTGCTATTAAACCCATCGAAGGCCTTCAATACACCATGTTTGATTCAATTCAGGCAGGGGAAATATCTGCTGATTCAGCAATGCTTTATTCTATTGAACATGATCCAACCATCGGTTTTACTGTTGGAATTGTTGGTAATTTACGATTGGGAAATTATTTTGACCTCCGGTTTATACCATCCCTAAGCTTTGGGCAGCGTTACCTCGACTATAATATTTTAAAATACCGAGGTGATAGTACTATGTTTGTCAGTATCAGGAAAGATATACCTTCAACCTTTGTTGAGTTTCCATTGCATATAAAATATAAATCAAAAAGACTGAATAACTTCAGGGCATATGTGTTAGGAGGTTTCAATTACAGGATTGACCTTGCATCGCAGGCTAAAAAGAGAAAAGATGCCGGTATTGTACAGGTGAAGCTTAAAAGGAATGATCTGTATTATGAATTGGGAGTGGGATTTGATTTTTATTTTGAGTGGTTTAAATTCGGTACTGAAATAAAAATGTCGTACGGTATGTTTGATAACCTTAAAAGGGAGGATAATATTTATACCGACGGTATAGATAAGCTTTCCTCAAAGATATGGCAGCTTTCCTTTACTTTTGAATAAATTTTGTTTTATGAAAGACCAAAAAAAAACCACTGAACTATTCACTTCACTGGTAAAAAAAGCTACCCTTAAACAACTCGTTTATAATAAAACCCTTGATTCCCTTAATCTTTTGAAAGAGGGAATGAAATACCTGGGAGAGCAGTATGAATTAATTAATTCAGATGAAGCGAAAAAAATTCCTTTTACTTATAAGGACAGAAGCGAGTTTGAAGCTGAATTAAAGTTTGCCGGTGATACCCTGGTTTTTATGATGCATTCCAATATATTTGAATTTCCGAGGGACCATGAAGTAATGAAAACACCCTATATACAGGAAGATAAAGACAGGTCGTATTGTGGTATAATATGTATTTACAATTTTTTAAGTGATTCATTCAAATATAACAGGTTAAATGATGTAGGGTATCTAATAGGCCGTTTATTTATCAATAAGGATATGCACTATTTTGTGGAGGGAAAAAGAGAAATAGGTTTTTTATACAACAGTTTTGGCAATTCAAAAATGGATACGGATAAAGCATGTGATATCCTGGAATCTTCTATTTATTATACCATTAACTTTGACTTGCTAACCCCTCCATACGAAAATGTAAAAGTTGTATCAGTGCAGGAGTTTATTTCCGCCGTAGATTCATTGCATATGAAAACTGGAAAACGTTTAGGATTTAAGTTCCAGGCCGATCTTGATTAGTACCCAAGGATTTCTTATAATCGGTTAGGGTTGGTTTAATCAGGGTGAAATATTTTTTCAAATTTTTGTATTTCTCTCTTGTTTAATTAAAAAAAACAAGTACTTTTGCACTCCCAAAAGTTAAAAATTAATTGTTCTTTATATAATGGTCCGTTCGTCTAGGGGTTAGGACGCCAGGTTTTCATCCTGGTAACAGGGGTTCGATTCCCCTACGGACTACAGATAAAACACAGATTAAGGTCATAGAAAGCGATTCTATGGCCTTTTTTATTTTCTTACTTAAACTATACCTAAACTTTTACTTAAATTCTGCAAAAAACAAAAATGAAGGATTAAGCATATATATTAAAAAATACCTCATTTTACTCAATTTTGAATATTTTCAATTTTTCACCTTTTTTAGGAAAACTATACTATATATAAAACTTATATAATCATTGAATAGCAAGCAATTCAGAAATTGCATTAAAACAAAGTTGTATTAAATACTAATCGCTAATTCTTTTTTTTGAAAAGGTACAAATTTGGGCTATTTTTTAGGGAGCTGAAATAATGACAAAAAAGAACACTCTGCAATCCTGAATAACAGAATATTCTTTAAATTCAGCTAATTAACAATAAAAAGTTGTCATATATTACTACTTATTATTTTTAGGCAAAACAGACACTCTTGAATGTTTACAGGAATTTACCTGCGGTATAGTAATCATTTTTTTCTTTTTCTTCTGGCCGTTTCTTGTTTAAGTACAACAGCTTTATGAGCTATTTCATAAATATTATTTATTGTAGATTCAATAATTTCAATTGCTAATTTTAATTCATTTTTTGTTGGAGATTCTAACTCATGTAATGCTTCATTCCCCATAAATCTTAAATCATGTAGAGTTTCTGCATTTGATTTTGTTAAAAATCGTTCACTTACTAAGCCTTCAATTTTTCCTTCTAATCCTGTTGAATTTCTCTTTTTCCCACCTTTATCAGTTATTTCCCCACTTTTAATACCTTTATCTTTACAGATACCTTCTATTATTGCTCTAATTCCCCCACTACATAATATTGTTTGATTATTGTTAAAAGCATCTATTGTTTCTCGATAGATGTTAACTATGTTAACCGGGGTATTAAGTAATGTTTTAATATCTATTGTATCTTTTGTTCTTTTAGGATATAATATTTGTGTATAGGGGTCTAATCCTTCTGATTGTGAATGGTTCTTTGTTATAGAATCTGTATATAAATGACGAAAACTTACATTTTCACACCCACCACATTCAATAATTTGATAAATGTGTTCTTCTTCCCAACCGGGTAATGCATCATCATAAAAGTATACTTTCTTATCACCCAATACCTTTTGATTTGTATATGTTTTGCATATTTCACAAAGGCTTTTCATATTGCTAACTAAATATTAATATTGCTTAAAAATAAAATTCAATGAAGATTTCACTTATTTATTACAAATATATAAAAAATACCCCCCCCCTTTAATGATTTATCTACAAGTAACCTTTCCCCTGAGAAGTCTCTCATTTTTAAAATTCCTGAAATCATAGTCCAAAATAAAGTTGGTAAGCTTACCTTTCACATCATAAAAGTTCAAATGTTCATTGTTGAAATGTCCTTTAGGTTCGGGTTCCTCAAAATAATCAACTGTTAGTTTGTAACCAATGACATCAAGAATGTTTCCTTCCACCCTCCATAAATATTGCCCCCAGTTTAGATAGTCATAAGTTTCAGGGGTTGTGTCATTTTTCGGAAGAAATATAACAGAGGTTGTGGTGTTTTTTGCATATCCCTCGTTAATAATAACTTTTTCATGGGTAATATCAACTAAAAGACCACTCACATTAACTTGTTCACCTTCCGCATAAAACAAAATTGCACTTGCCGTGTCGATATAAGCAAATTCCGAATTAGTAAGATGGGCTTTTTCTACATAAATATCCGCAAACTCAAATACAGAGGTGTCATCATCTTCAGGGATATTTAGAGATTCATAACTTATTTTTGTTTCACTGATTTCAATACGCTTACAAAAAATCAGGGTGTCAAGATTAAGCGTACCAAGGTGCAGGTTGATTGTTCCGATATCCATAATAAGGTCAAAGCCAATATCTTCATCCCGGTATTCGATATATGAAGATTCCACTAAAAGCCGGTTCACAGCAAATTCCCAGGAATCAGATTCTGAATCCTGAACCTGTTCTTTCTCATTATCTGTCGAATCTGCTGCCAACTGTGCAAAAAGCCTTTCAAAATCTCCTATAATATTTTTCAGTTCGATTTTTTGGGCAATGATTTTGTGATTGAAAAGAGGGAATAATTTTATGTTGATTGAAAACTCACCCAAATAAAGAAGTGTATCCGATTCATTTTGCGAAACAAAGATTTCGCTCACCTTTAATTTTTTTGGAAACCCCAGCCGGAATTGCCCAATGGAAACGTCGCTGTTAAGCTGTTCTTGTAATGCAGAAACGCTTACCTTTTTTAAGTTTATTCTGTACTGCCGGAATCATAATAACAAGCTGCAGCAAAAGCAATATTAAAATTATTCCAAATACAAAACCTATAGAAGTTTTTAATAATATATCTAATCTTTTATGTTTACTTAATTGTTTGATATTCTTTTTTTTACCACTAAGGCAAAAAGACACGAAGCTTTTAAACTTATTTAATTTGTTTCTTTCTATACTCCCCTTCTGCCGTCTTAATATCATCCAGCAAATATTCTCGATTCTTGTTGAATTTTCGTTTAGAAATCATTTTTAATTTGTGATCGGAAAATGGGCCTGTCATTCTCAGGAATAATTTTGCATCTTTATCAAGGTTCACAACACCTTCCTGTGTTTCAACAAGCCTTTCCTTTTTTGAACGGAAAAACAAGTCACTCAAGCTTATCTCAAGACCCAGATCCAATTCTTTTTCATTTAAGTCCACTTCACCAAATACATCGAGATTGGCAATATTATCATTCATTAAAACATCACTGAAATAGATTTTGCTCCCATATATAAATGCTTTTACATCCAGTTTATTCACTATCATTTTATCTTTTGATTTATGACCAACAAAAAACAGTGTCTTTTCAATAGGCTCAACTTTGTCAAATTCGGCATGATGAACTATGGCGTTTATCAACCATAGGTTATCATCTTTTGTTAGTTTAAAATCTTTATCAAGACTAAAATAATAATGGGATGCCCATGATATTTTTCCTGATGTATTCTCAACATTAAAAACATCCTGGCCGAAATTATCAAAAGAGTTAAAAAATTCCCGGATATCAATTTCGTCTGCTATTGAATAAAGATATCCCTGATTTGAATTGGGCTCTCCCCTAAGCAAATGACCGTGAATTTTCATACTCCCACCTGCAAATTTATAATCCAGCTTTTCTAAATCTAATTTTTCATTATTGCTAGTAATTTGCAATATTAAATCTTCAACTATTGCATTTTTATAAGAAATATACTTTGCAGAAGTATTGAGTTTTAAGTTGATATTATCCGGTAACGCAAGTAATAGATTTTTTTTATTTGAAGTGGCCGGCTCCTGTCTCTTAAACTTCTGAGCAGGAATGCCAAGCGCTTTCATCTTTAATAATTTATTAACGTCCAGACTATCAATTGAGAAATTGACATCTCCATTGTAATTTATCTTATCATTTTGATAATCCGAAACCAGTAAATCCATTTGGATATTACCAAAAGGTAAATCAGAGTATAAATCCATTATTTCAATTTGGTGTTCCGTTGCATGGATATTGGATTGAAAATTTGAAATCGTTGCATCGCGATAAACAATCTCCTTAGATGAGAAATTAATCCTGACATCCATTTCCTGGGGAATCTGCCAAAACCCGTTTGTAGTACTAATAGAATCTTCTTTATCAAATTTATTTAATATGGATTTAACATCGATCCGGACGAAATGAAAACCGGCATCGGCCCAAAGGCCGGTCAGCCCCGCCTCTCCGAAAAGAAAACGGCATGTAATATTGGTATTCCCATCCAGAGCATCCACGTTGAATTTTTGAACAATTACTTCCGGCCCCTTAATATTAGCTTGCAGTATGAAATTTTTAAATTGTTCATCTTTTATTTCACCATGCACTATTTCCATATCGATATCAGCGTTCATGAATGAAGGGAATCTGAATGGTTTGCCAGGCGAATCCTTTAATGTGTTTTCAGTTTCAGGAATTTTAATGTTCAGATTTTGGAATTTTCCATTAATGGACGCAATAACAGAATCGATCCCCTGTTCGTTGAATAAAATCTTCCCGCTTCCTTTAACTGAACCATCCTGGTAAAGGAAATCCATTGTTTTAATATGTAATGCCTGATTCTCAATTCGGCTGTTCAACCTGAGATTTTTTATACTCCCTATTTCAGTAACAACCTCTTTGCCATTTACCGAAAATTCCAATGCCATGTTTTCAAGGGGAAGCATGCCGCCGGATTTTTTATCTGGTTTTTTTTCTTCTGATTTTAAATTAAGTTTTCGAAGGTCAAGCTTATCAAAATTGAGGGTAAATTTCCCCGTTAGATTTTTTTTATCCTCAAGAATGTACTCATCCAGATTTTCGAAATTTCCCTGAAAATGAAAAGCTGATTCGTTAAAAGCTCCCACAAGTGAAGTTACCTCAAAGATATGATTGTTCAGTAGGGAAGTACCTTTTATAAGTTCAATTTTATAGCCCTTGTCGTTCAAAACAAGTTCCAGGTTCTTTACTTCTATCGAGCCTTTTGCCTGCTGTTTCCCTTTAAAGTGCAATTTTTTCAATTCGCTGATTTTTCCATCAAGCACCAGGTCAGCATCAATGGTTCCTGATATGCTGATATTTTCATTTTGTTTAATTAAATGATTCATATCCAACTGTGAAATAAAATGTGCATCCACAATAGGGTCTTTGAGATTGGTAAGTTTAAACCGTCCGTTAATAAAACTTTCGCTTACCTCTACATGAATTGTATCAATCTGCAATTCAACTGTTTCAGGTGAATGGCCTTCTCCATTATTGTAGTTTCCCTTTATTCCTCCAACTTTCAATGGAAATGGTAATTCTTCACCGGTAAATTCTGCATTGGAAATTTCAAAGTCTAATTCATTATATGGCCTGAGAAAGGGGTTAACAAATCCATTCTGATTATAGAAGATTTTTAGTTTAGCTTCCGGGTTAACCTGTATCAAATTTATGCCTGTGTGAAATTCAAAAAGACTAAGGACATCATTAAAATTATCTTCCCCGGAAATAAACAATTCAATCAATTGTCCATCTTTATGAGGTTTCATTTTGAATCGAGGTTCTAACTTGAGGGTATGAGCCATCAAATAACCCTCCTGCAGTATTTTCTCTCCGCTATACCTATTGATTGTAAAAACAGCCTCCCGGCCCTCAACCGGTTGACCTTTGAACAATAAAGTATTATTAGAGATCAGGGAATCAAGCTGCCCCTCTAAAGAGCCTTTAATCAGTATCAAAGAGTCCTGAGTGATAAGGTCAAGTTGTGATTCTTTGATATAAATATAACTCCTGTTGCCTTTAATCTCATTGGCAAAATGAAGCCTGCTATTGAGAATTCTAATATTATCTGCATTAATCAGCAGAGCGCCCGGAGAACTGCCGGAAGATTTATTTTTATTGCCAAAGATGTGTGCTTTATTACCAAGGCTGTCAACCATCAAATGAATCTCCCCGTCATTAATAATTAGCCCTTCAATGTTAAGCTTTCTTTTCCAGAAATTTTTTAGGTTTAATAGTAAATCAAGATTACCAATTTTCGCTACTTCATTTGTCTCATCCTTAAATGAAATATCCTGTAAATTAATGTGTACCCGTGGAAAATGCCTTAAGTAAGAAAGTGAAAACTCCTGAAAAGTAACCTTACCATCCAATTCTTTGTTAATAAAATCAATTATTTCATTGTGTGTTGTTTTGTGATGAACCTTTGATAATACAAACAGGAAAATCACCGGTGTAATAAGGAGTACAATTAGTAAAGAAATCAGTTTTGTAATTTTTTTTCTCATATAGTATTTAATAAAATCAATTTCAAACGCAAAAACATAAAAATAGTATAACAAACTGAATTAGTTTTCGGATTGCTTAAGCTTCCAACGTCGATGTGACCACAGCCATAGACTTGGATCCTTGATAATACTATTTTCGAGTTGTTCGGCATAGCTGTGTATGATAGGGTTATCTCTTTTATCATCTTTATCAGGTTGAATAATTTTAAATTCAACGTCATAGTAACCTCTTGATGTTTTTGAAAAATGGGGATAAACTACAACATGATTTAATCTTTTTGCTATTTTATTGGGGCCTATTAAAAATGCGGTTTCCTGATTAAGAAATTTAAACCAGACCTTTGGCCCATTAGGGGGAGGGCTTTGATCTCCAAGCACTAAAGCCAATGTTAATTCCTGGTTATCGTTATATTTTTTAAGCGCTTTAAATGCCCGACCGGAAGGAACTGCAATTATTCCATACTTTTCCCGTGAGTCTTTGAAAAGTTTATCAAATATTGAATTTGACAGGGGTTGATAAAATGCAATCATACGATATGAAACATAAAGAGGAAGAATTGAAAGCCACTCCCAGTTTCCATAATGACCTGCGTAAAGAATAATACTTTTTTTCTGATCATATAATTGCTGAATTATTTCAATATTTTTAAAGTTTACTCTTTTTGTAATTGTTTTTTTATCCCCACTTAAGTTTTTAAATGATTCAATCCCATAATCACAAAAGTGCTTAAAAAATTTCTTTTCCAGAGTATGAATAGATTCATATGATTTTTCAGGAAAGGATTGTTTAAGGTTCTCACAAACAACTTTACGGCGGTATCTGAAACCATAAAATATTAGAAAGAAGAGAAAATCTGAAATTAAATAAAGAAATACCAATGGGAACTTCGACAATAAATTTATCAATGAAATGAGAAGTATAGCAGATACTTTTTTCACACTAATAAAATATTTTCAGTTTTATTTTTTTCGCTTTTTCTCTTTTTCCTTTCAGAAAACAGAATTGCATAGTGTGCAGTTTCATCGCTATTGCTCAAAATAACTTTTACAATACCGGCAAGGGGTATAAATAAGATCATCCCTGAAACTCCCCATATAAGGCCACCAACTATAACCGCCATAAATACAACAAAAGCATTTATTTGTAAGCGATCGCCTAACAGCCATGGCCGCAATACATTTTCATGGAAAAAATTAACGACCCATAATGCTACAATAACCATTAATAAAGAAACTAAGGAATCCTCAGTTACCAGAGTGAATAATGCAACTATTAGTAGCCCAACCGGATTTCCTACAAAAGGTATTAAGTTTAATATTGCAAGCAATACGGCCAAAAACAATGCATACTCCAATCCAAATATCAGGAAAACAATATAATCTAATGTTCCGGTTAGTAAAGCCAGTATTAATAACCCAATAAAATAACTCTTTATAACTTTGATTGAATAATTGGTTTTCTGCTTTATCTCTTCCCTTTTCTTTTCGTCTTTCACTTTTGATTGTATAAACTGAGGCGCCAGATCGCCATAATAAAGTATAAAGAACAAATAAAACATGATTAATACTATATGCCAAACAGTATCACCAAAACCGGAAATAAACCCTAAAATCGTATCTGAGTGTCCGTTAATCCATTGATTAATAAATTCTTTATCAATATGATCGGGAATATGTACACCCATCTCACCTAATTGTAATGATAAGGCATGAATACTTGCAGATATTTTACCTCTAAGCTCGGGAAGATCCGAAGCAATATGTGATAGTTCAATAAAAAAGAAATAAAAAATCAATGCAATGATTGAAATTATAAAAATTATATACAATAGAATAATGAGCCCGGCAGGAATAATAGACTTTTCCTTCAATTTATTGATTAATTGAAAACTTGAAAGTCCGATCAGTATACTCCAGGCCAATGGAATAAGAAATGATTTACCCAAAATAAGAACTACTACTATTAAAGTTGCAATAACCAACTTGACCGTAAATTTGAAAAGACTACTATCTGTTACCATTAATTTATCGAATATTATAAATTTTTTAAATCGGTTTAAAGCATCTGCAAATCAACATACACCAAAAATACTAATTACTCACAAATCTACTATTTCGGTTTTATAAATATAGTTTGACCTGAGTATTGATCATTTGAAAATGGAGCTAACACATCAGTATAAATTCTATCAGTCTCATGAAAATTACTATTACTATGTGTAATGATATTTGTAACAGCCAGTCCATGGACAGCAAAAATTCCACCACCAACCATACCACCAATTCCTATTGATACAGTACAAAAATGACATGTTTTTTTTTGGCGCGAAAAAGCTTAATTAATTACTCTGAAAATAGAATATGCTTTGGATTCAGCTAATATTTAACCAACTTATCTTATATCTAATTTTAACCCTTATATATGCTAAACAGACACTCTTGATATTGTTAAGGAAATTACCTGCGGTACTGTAAACATTTAATATAAAAAAAAGAGATGGTTGTATGTTTCAAGTCCAATTTTATAAATCTACTAAAAGTTATTACATTGTTTTAGGTTTTAAATCCATGTCATAGAATATATTTGGATTGAATTTATTATTTTTAAGTACCATAAATAATTTATATAATGTTAATTTTTCCGAATTTAAACTCTTCTCATCAATTTTTTGCATTGCGCCATCAAGTTTTTCAACAGGAAATTCTGGGAGCAGATGCTTACCTAGTAGTTCGTTCTTGATATATCATATCAAATAACTTTAATTTCATCCATTTTATATTTCCAACGAAAGATTACAGGCTCATTGTTTATTTCATCAATGCCCTTATAAATCCTTTCCTTAAG